>CAMDTE010000063.1 GCA_945907425.1 Owenweeksia hongkongensis DSM 17368
ATCAAGGGATCACCCCGCAATTCTTCCTTCATTCGTTGGCTAATGCGCGACCGCCAAAACACAGGAAGTAGCTGGTTCTGCACCCTCATCGGTAAATTCATTTCACAGCGGTACGGAAGAATTTCTTCCCCTGCCGAAGAGTAACCATAGACACCTGAACCTATGCGCACGTGTTCTCTAGCGCGTATCCATTCGGCCTCGGTCAATGAATGGGCATCTATCCCAGAATAAGCTTCTCCGGTGTAGGCCAAAAGTGCTGAAATGCCTTGAGTAGCATGCGCTTCCCTACTCCAACGGGAATGGATTTCTTGTACTCCTATCGCTAATTTATCTGAAATACCGTGCAGCGTCTTCAAACTCTCCCCTGTGTATTTCTTGAGTTCGTTCATGACTTCGTGCGCCTCGTGCAGAAAGGTATGTGGTGGTGCACTTGTGGGCACGATAGGTGGTTTCCCTGGAGATCCACTGGAAAGCATGGATTTGGACGGGCTGATGTAGATCAAAACAGGCACGGTAACTCGGGCTCAAAAATCAATGCGTATTTCTCCACATCCTGATGCGCTCTCCGGCTTCCCGCAGTGTTGCATCTTCTTTAGCAAAACACAGCCGCAGCAGGCGGCTAGAAAAAGGAGAAGAAAAGAAGGGACTCAGGGGTAAAGAAGCCACTTTGGCGCTTTCCGTCATTCGATGCGCCAAGGATCTATCGTTGTCTGTTTCTAGCCAGTCCGAAGTGTCCACCACCACAAAATAGGCTCCAGCGCACGGAAGTGCTCTACATCCTGTTCCGTGCAATGCATCCAATAGTATCTGTCTCTTTTTTTCATAGAAAGCCGCCAGCGTAGAGGAAAACTGGGGATGCTCTGTAAACATCACAGAAAATGCGTGTTGTGACGGCGTGTGCGCAGAGAAGGCGACAAATTGGTATACTTTCCTAAACTCCTGGGTCAACGCATCCGATGCAATGACCGCACCCATTTTCCATCCCGTTGCGTGAAAGGTTTTACCGAAAGAGGTGAACACCAAGGCGCGGTGACGCAACGCTTCCACGGACCAGGCTGAAACATGGGAAGATCCATCAAATACCATGGTATAGTATACTTCATCACTCAACAAAAGGGCATTGTCCGAGGGCCAGATGAGGGCAAGTTTTTGCCAATCTGCTGCCGACCATACTATGCCGGTAGGATTGTGTGGTGTATTGACCAAAATCGCTCTAGTTTTGGAAGAAAAAGCACTTTGTAGTCGGTCAAAATCGACAGAAAATCCAGTCAATGGATCAAAGGCCAAGGGCACAGGCACAGGAATTCCTCCCGCCAAGCGAACGGCTGGAGCATACGAATCGTACGCGGGCTCCAACAGCACCACTTCATCTCCCGGATGGACAAAGGCTTGTATAGCCACAAAAATCCCCACCGTAGCTCCCGGGACGATGGTCACTTCAGAAACAGGATCTGGGTGTCCTGAGAAATCGTTGGAAACACCGGAACGTAAAGAAAGCAGACCCGGCATGGGTGCGTATTGGTGCACTGGCAAGCGCATGGATTCAGCCAACGCCAAGCGTAGCCTATCGGGAGGTCCAAATTCGGGAAATCCTTGAGCCAAATTCAATGCTCCATGGGTCGTCGCAGCGAGGGTCATTTCTGAAAAAATGGAGTCTCCTACCCCTGTCAACTTGCTCCGCATCGCTTCCAAAAGGAAATTACAATTCTTTCGCCGAAAAGGCGAAAGGCAACAATTCAGAAGCATCGCTGATTCGCCAAACGGAGCCCTGTTCCGCAGTCATCCAAAGAACAATGGGATGGTTTTGACGGGTGCGTTGTTCGTGCAACGCTTGCCTGCACATTCCACAGGGAGAAAGTGGCTTTTGCGCAGGACCAGCCAAAGGTCTGTACACCACCGCCATGGAAAGTATCGTTTCGCCGTGCGCAACGGCAGATGCCGCGCTCAAAACAACACGCTCAGCGCAAATACCCACAGGATAAGAGGCGTTTTCTTGGTTCGTTCCCACCAAAACGCTTCCAGAGGATGTCAACACTGCCGCGGCCACCCGAAATTGACTGTAGGGGGCGTGTGCGTTGGGCAACGCGGCAAAGGCGGCATCCAACAAACGGATTCCCTCCGTTGATACTTCGGAGCGATCCATTTCCTCTACGGTAAATGTAACTTCTTTTGTTTTCAAAGGATCAAGACTTGTGTGGAATGGAATCCAATTTATTGTGACGTGTTAAAATAACCAACAATGCAATCAATAGCAAAAAAGAGCCTGCAACAAACGGAGCCCCTGGGAAATAAACGGGAGCGTTAGGCCCTGAAAAATAGGCAAAAATATGACTCATCAGCAGGGGACCAAAGATGGCCGTGGCAGACATCATGCTCGTCAAGGATCCTTGGATTTCCCCTTGTTCAGAAGGGGCTACCTGTCCAGAGAGGATGCTTTGCATGGAGGGTCCGGTGATCCCTCCCAACGCATAGGGCAGTAAAAACAGGTACAACATCCACCCTTCCGACGCAAGGGCAAACAGAGTCATTCCTATAAACAGCAACGACATCCCCGTTATCAGTGACCTTTTGACGCCCAATCTAGGAACAATGAATCGGATCAATCCCCCTTGAATGATGGCGCTCAATACACCGATGGCGCCCAAGGAAAACCCCACTTCTTTTTGCGACCAACCGTATCGTTCTATAGTAATGTAGCTCCAGGTTCCCTGCAACGCATAGGATGCGAGATACACAAAAAACATGGCGCTAAACAAAGCCAAAACGGAAGGATAGCGTTTTAAATTTAGCAATGAGCCCAGGGGGTTCGCTCTTTTCCACTCAAAATTTCTTCTGTTTTCCGGCTTCAAGGACTCTGGTAAAATGAAATAACCGTACAACGCATTCACAAGGGACAAAACGGCGGCGGCATAAAATGGCAATCGAAGAGATAGGTCACCCAACAATCCTCCCATCATAGGTCCAATGATGAACCCCAGTCCAAACGCTGCGCCGATCATTCCAAAATTCTGGGAACGATTTTCCGGCGTGCTGACATCGGCAATGTATGCAGCCCCTGTGGTAAAGCTTGCGCCCAAAATCCCGCTGAAAATTCGACCCACAAACAGCCATCCCAAAGAAGGTGCCAGCGCCAAAAAAATGTAGTCCAACCCAAATCCAAGCAGCGATCCGAGCAATACAGGACGTCGACCGTACTTATCACTCAAGCCCCCTATGATGGGAGCAAAGATGAATTGACAAAAGGCATAGGAAAACATCAACCAACCACCGTATTCCGCCGCTTTAGACAATCCCTCACCTGTTAAGTCTTGAATCAAGGCGGGCAAAATCGGAATGATGATTCCCAATCCAATCACATCGATCAGCAGGGTGATAAATACAAATCCAACGGCAGGTGTCCGGGCAGACGTTAGGGGCAATTTCTTCATAAAGAGCCGAAGATACAACCCTTCGCAGTACATTTCCGGAATGAAGGAAAAGCAAACACTATGGCAACCCATTCTGCTGATCGCCGCCCTGGGCTACTTTGTGGATATCTATGATCTGCTGATGTTTAGCATTTTACGCATCCCCTCTTTGCAAAGTTTGGGATTGAACGATGCCGAAATCGCCACCCAAGGAATGATGATCATCAATTACCAAATGACCGGGTTACTCATCGGTGGTGTGCTTTGGGGAATTTTGGGAGATAAACGAGGACGCCTCAGTGTGTTGTTCGCTTCCATTCTTTTGTATTCCCTTGGAAATATAGCCAACGGATTTGTTCAAACGGTAGAGCAATACGCCTGGATCCGTTTGATTAGTGGCATTGGGCTGGCCGGTGAGTTGGGTGTGGGCATCACCATGGTGGCCGAATTGCTTCCCAGAGAAAAACGAGGCATCGGAACGTCCTTGGTGGCTGGCATCGGACTCAGTGGTGCGGTAGCCGCCTTTTTCGTGAAGGAACTGTTCGATTGGAGAACCTGCTATTTCATCGGTGGCGGACTCGGTTTGGCCTTGTTGTTCCTGCGCATAGGCGCCTCAGAGTCGGGTCTGTTCAAACAAATAGAAGAGAAATCTTCCATCGTCCGCGGCAATTTCTTTGCCCTTTTTGCCACGCCCAAAAGAGCCATGACCTACATCCGATGCATCCTCATAGGTCTTCCCACCTGGTTTGTCATTGGTATTTTGGTATCCTTTTCCAAAGAATTTGCAGCGGACAGAGGCATGGTGGGCGCCGTAGACCCAGGATTTGCCATTATGATTGCCTATGCTGCTATTTCATTGGGGGACATTGCCGTTGGTTTTTTGAGCCAGGCCCTACGAAGCCGCAAAAAGGCTTTGTTTGTTTTCTACGCCATCACCGCCGTGGGAATACTACTCTTTTTTACCGCTGAATCGCCCACGGCATTGTACACGGCTTGTGGTGTTTTGGGATTCGGCACCGGATTTTGGGCCATTTTCGTGACCATTGCTGCCGAGCACTTTGGCACCAATTTGCGGGCCACAGCCACCACAACCATCCCCAATATGGTCCGAGGCTCTTTGGTGCTTATTTCCTTTTTCTTTACCCGATTGCAGTTTTGGTTTTCCTATTCGGAAGCCGGATTGCTTACTGGAATCGTCATTTTATGCATCACCGTGTGGGCCGCCGTGCAGCTTGAGGAAACCTTTGATAAATCTTTGGATTTTATCGAAGAATAATTATAGACTCCCCTACCTTCGCAGACAATATTTTTAGCCATGGCAACAGTCGATATTTTCGGGAAAGTTCAGAACTACAATTACATTGAATCGGCCGCTGAATGCGACCCTGTTGCCTTTACGAAAGTAGTGGAAAGTAGGCGCAGTGTTCGAGTGTACACAGACGACCTCATTGATCCTGAGCATATAAAAGAATGCTTGCGTCTGGCCTTGTTGGCACCCAATTCGAGCAATTTGCAAACCTGGGAATTTTATTGGGTACGATCAGCAGAGAAGAAAGCGGCCCTTGTGGAGGCTTGCTTGAGTCAACCTGCGGCACGAACAGCGGCAGAGTTAGTGGTGGCCGTTTCTCGGCATGATTTGTGGCGCGAGCGCAACCAGTTGATGCTCGATGTTTTTAGCCCGGAGAAAAAAATCAAGCGCGCTTCTGCGTACCAATACTACCGCAAAATCATTCCGTTGGCCTACGATCAAGGGTTTTTACAATGGAAGGGGTTCCTAAAAAGAGTTGTTATGTGGTTGCGTGGGTTTTCTACCCCCACCCCTCGCAGTCCAAAAAGCCTGAGCGACATGCGCGTCATGGGTGCAAAAACGGTGGCCTTGGCCTGTGAAAACTACATGTTGGCGCTTCGGGCGTACGGATACGATTCCTGTCCCATGGAGGGATTCGACGGGGCGAGGGTAAAGAAATTACTAGAACTGCCGTCGGGAGCTGAAATTACTATGGTAATCAGTGCCGGTAAACGAGCGGAAAATGGCGTATACGGCAAAAGAATCCGATGGGACTCCTCCTTATTTTTGAAGGAAATATGAGATGGCGTTTGGCTTTTTCCCTTTTTTTGCTGTCCTTTTTCTCTGAAGCGCAAACCCTTAGCCCGTATTCCATTTCTTGGAAACAAGACGGTTGGATCCTTGGATTGGGTATTCCGGCAGTGTGGGCCTCTCATCAAATGGAGGATCCCTCTCCCCTCACCTATGCCGAAATAGCGGAGGTCCAAAACGAGGCGGACCGACTTTCCGGGTGGGATCAATGGGCTCTCGATAAATACAATGTGCGCGCCGGTGTTCGTTCCGATATCACTCTGTACAGTTCCCTGGCGTTGGCTGTCAGCACTCCTTTGGTGCAAGAATCTTCCGATGCGTGGTGGCAACAAGCCCTTGTTTTGGGTGTGCTTTGCGCAGAGGTAAACGCCTTGAACTATGCCGCAACCGAATTTGTTAAGAAAAGCGTACAGCGCCCACGGCCCTTTGTTTATGGATCCTCCGCTCCCAGCGGGGACTATTTCTCACCCGATGCGCGCAAAAGTTTTTTCTCCGGACATTCCTCAACAGCGGCAGCCAATGCGGTTTTCTTTGCCAAGGTGTGGTCAGACTACCATCCCCATTCAAAATGGAAACCCTGGATATGGGGGCTCGCTTCTGCCCTTCCCTTGTACACTGCATGGCAACGAATAGAAGCAGGAAAACATTTTCCTTCCGATGTCCTGGCGGGCTTAGCCGTGGGCGCTAGCCTTGGATACACGATTCCCTTACAACACAAAAAGAAATAAAATGAGTACGGTTCGATTGATTCTTAGGGGATTTATTTTTTTGTCGAGCATGCTCTTGACTATTCCTCTCCTGATAATACTCCGACTCTTTGGCCGCTTTCCGCGCGCCCAATTTGCTATTTACAGCGCATGGAGGGGCTTGTTTTTAGGTGCCATGGGTATTCGCGTTCACTACACGGGCAATCCCTATTCCCACCCCGCCTTGCTCGTGGCCAATCACCGATCGTACGCCGATGTGCTTTTCGTACCCTCCCTCACGCCCGTTGTTTTTTTAGCGAAAATAGAAATCCGGCATTGGCCCTTGATTGGCTGGGGCGCTAGGGCTATGGACACTGTTTTTGTGGATCGATCCACCAAAGATTCCCGCAGAGCCGCTCGTGTAGCCCTTCGGGACCGCATGAGCCACGGCGAAAGTGCTGTTGTTTTCCCAGAGGGCACCACTACGGCGCAAGGACTGAATCCATTGCATCCCGGAATGTTTGTTGTAGCTGCAGAAGAGTCGTGGCCAGTGGTCGCATACGCCATGGAATATTCTGATCCCGACATGGCGTGGGTGGGCCATGAAGCCTTCGTTACTCACATGGTGCGCATGTTGAAACGTCCTATGTGGCACGTAAACGTCATCATTTCTGAACCAATGACCCATTCCGATCCCGATCAGCTCATGGAAAATGTGCGGAAATGGATGGTGAACGCTATCGAAACGCTTCGACCCGGCTCCACGCAGAACGAAGAAAAGGAAAATCCATGAAATACTCTATCCTATGGGGGATCTCGTTGCTGTCTTTGGGATTAGCAGCGCAAAAACACCCCGATTACTCAGACATCACCCGTTGGGCTGCCCATCCAGACATTGAGGATGGATCGGACCGCATTCCGGAGCCTTTGAAAAAGGAGAACCCCTCCCTCTTCAACACGCAACATGTTTCCCAAAAATCGGCTGTGTTTTATGTCTATCCTACGATTTATGAAAAAGGAGACAGCTGGAGTGCAGACATTGATGATCCCTCCCACAGAAAGGATGTACAAACACTGACCTTGCCCAACCAAGTCTCTGTTTTCACGGGCTTGGCCGATGTTTACGCGCCCTATTACCGGCAAATGAAACTGGACGGTTATTATACACACGATGCAGAAAAATTGGCCTTAGCACGTGTGGCTTTTGATACCGCCTATGCGGATGTTGTGAGGGCCTTTTTGTCCTTTTACTCGACGATTCCCTCCGATCAATCCATCATCATCGCTTCCCATTCTCAAGGCACCGATCACTGCAAACGGTTGATTCGAGAGCATATATTGCCTTTTCCGGATCGATTCGCCAGGCTGGA
>CAMDTE010000064.1 GCA_945907425.1 Owenweeksia hongkongensis DSM 17368
GGTTATTTCAGGCGCCTATTTCGGAGATAAAATGTCTCCCTTTTCTGACACAACCAACTTAGCCCCTGCTATGGCCGGCACCGATTTGTTTACACACATTCGGCACATGGTCATTACAACAGTCCCCACCTACCTAATTACACTGACCGTCTTTGGGTTGTGGGGAATCATCGATCCTCCCGCAGTGATTGAGTCACAAAACTTAGCTCTGTCTGAAAATTTACACAACGCCGTAAACATCTCTCCTTGGTTGCTCATTGTTCCTGCCATGAGTTTGGGATTGATCCTTTGGAAAGTGGACGCCATTGTGGCCCTTGCAGTGGGTACGTTGGGCGGTAGTATCGCTGCTTTGATTGCTCAACCGGAATTGATTTTACATATATCCGGGGAAGCTGCATGGAACTTTTCCTCGGCCTACAAAGGGATTATGATGGTGCTTTACGGCCCGGTTAACATTCCGAGTGCCGATCCTATTTTAACTGAGTTGCTTCAATCCAACGGAATGGAAGGAATGATGAGTACCATTTGGCTGATCCTTGGCGCCATGACGTTTGGTGGAGTGATGGAAGCAGCCGGTTTTTTAACGCGCATTACGACCGCATTGGTTTCCTTGGCGCATACTTCTGCGGGATTGATTGGGGCTACCTTGGCCACATGCGGTTTGTTGAATGTGACCGCTGCGGACCAATATTTGGCCATCGTTATTCCCGGACGGATGTTCAAAGAAGCATACGCAAAACGAGGCTTAGCACCGCAAAACCTATCTCGTGCTTTAGAGGACTCGGGGACCGTGACCTCTGTTCTTGTACCATGGAACACATGTGGTGCCTATCAAAGCGTGACCTTAGGAGTGGCTACGGGAGATTACTTTGCCTACGCTATTTTCAATTGGCTGAGCCCTATCGCCAATTTTGTCGTTGCGTTGCTAGGGTATAAGATCACGAAGATTACAACCAGCGCTTCAAGCGCATCCAACGAAGCATAACAACAACTAGGAGGATCATTACACCCCACACGGTGTAGTATCCGTATTCCCAGTCGATTTCTGGCATGACTTTGAAATTCATGCCGTAAACCCCCACAAGAAAGGTGAGGGGCATGAAAACGGTGGAAAAAATGGTGAGGACCCGTATTACCTCGTTCGTTTTCTGATTGAGGGAACTCATGTACAGCTGTTCCACAGATTCGAGCAAGAAACGATGCGATTCCAACCGTTCGAACAAGTCCATTACATTGTCGCGCAAATCGCGGAAATACGAAGCATTTTCAGACAATATCAACGGACTTACCCCTTTTTCCAACGAATTCACCGCATCGCGCAAGGGGTGTACCGCTCGTTGCAGCATCATTAAATCTCTTTTGAGTGACTGTGCAGACGCCAATACGCGCTTGTTCGGGCTATGCAGAGCCTCCTCCTCTAACTGAACAATGACCTGTTCTATTCGGGTCATGGAATCATTGTAGGGCAATAAAACGGCATCGAGCAAAGCATAGAGGAGGTAATCGGAGGATTTATCGCGGAGAACCCCTTTTCCCGTGCGCAATCGATCCCGAATACGTCCAAACAAATCCGCTGGTTTCTCTTGGATGGAAACCAACCCCTTCGCAGTCAGAACAAAAGAAATTTGCTCCAATTCAATGCGCGTCCCTTTTTGTCTTTCGATGCTTTTCAAGGAGAAAAACAACAATCCCGTATATTCTTCTAATGTCGGTCGTTGCGTTACGTCCAACAAATCTTCGATCAATGGATGTGGAAGATTCAGCGCTGTACCCAACTGCCTGATGGCCGTCTTGTCTTGAAGTCCATGAATATTAATCCAAAAGTGAGGCGCATCAGCTGCCATCCAAGGAGTCAAACTCTCTGGAACAGCCCAATGCTCTACTTCCTCAAAAAAATTCGGTTTAAACCGAATGGCTTGCATGTCTGTTGCTGGTTCCACTACGGAAAGGTAGCTCGAAATGGCCTACTTTTGACCCATGCAAAAACTATCCATAGTTATACCTGCTTACAACGAAGGGCCTACCATTCATAGAATACTGGACAAAGTGCGTGATGTTCAACTCCCTGCCGGCATCGTCAAGGAAGTCATCATAGTCAATGACTGCTCCCGAGATAGCACGGAGGAGTCCATCCTATCGTACCAATCGCAACACACAAACTTGCCTATCACGTATTTAAAACATGCGGTAAATCAAGGGAAGGGTGCTGCGCTTCACACGGGAATAGCCGCCGCTACGGGAGATTATATTCTCATTCAAGATGCAGATTTGGAATACGACCCCCAAGAATACCTGCTTTTATTGACACCCATTTTGAACGGCCATGCCGATGTGGTTTATGGTTCGCGCTTTATGGGTGGAAACCCACACAGGGTACTCTTTTTCTGGCACTCCATCGGCAATAAATTCTTGACTTTTTTATCCAATGCAGCGACCAATTTAAATCTCACCGACATGGAGACCTGTTACAAACTCTTTCGGAGAGATTTGTTGCAATCACTGGATTTGAAAGAGAAGAGGTTTGGATTTGAACCAGAAGTCACTGCAAAAATAGCGCGGATTCCCAATGTTCGCATTTACGAAGTGGGAATCAGTTATTACGGAAGAACGTTTGAAGAGGGCAAGAAAATCGGTTGGCGCGATGGATTTCGAGCGATTTATTGCATTCTCCGCTATGGACTTTTTAAATAAAAAAGCCGCCCTGCGGGCGGCTTTTTTCTTCTAATCTACTCGGATTATTTAACTTCCTCAAACTCTACATCGGTTACATCACTGCCGGCTGAGTCACCCATAGGGGCGCCTGACTCATTCCCTGCAGTGGGACCCGAATCAGCCTGTGCCTTGTACATTTCTTCTGATGCATTTTTCCATGCTTCGTTGATTTGTTCCAAAGCGGCATCAATAGCGCTGATCTCTTGCGATTGGTACGCTGTGCGCAAATGGGTCAAAGCCTCCTCAATAGCCGCTTTGTTACCATCGCTCAACTTCTCTCCAAACTCCTTCAATTGTTTTTCTGTTTGGAAAATCATCGAATCGGCGGCATTCAATTTGTCTGCGCGGTCCTTTGCAAGCTTGTCTCCTTCCGCATTCGCTTCTGCCTCGCGTTTCATCTTGTCGATGTCTTCCTTGCTCAAACCGGAAGAGGCTTCGATGCGGATGCTCTGCTCCTTGCCCGTTGCTTTGTCTTTGGCTGACACATGCAAAATACCGTTGGCATCAATATCGAAGGTCACTTCTACTTGAGGAGTGCCGCGTGGCGCTGGTGGAATATCGTTCAAGTGAAACTTCCCGATGGTATTGTTGTCCTTTGCCATCGGACGTTCTCCTTGCAAGACGTGAATTTCCACGCTCGGTTGATTATCCGCGGCCGTAGAAAAAGTTTCGGATTTCTTGGTGGGAATGGTCGTATTGGATTCGATTAAGCGTGTCATTACACTGCCCATCGTCTCAATTCCTAAAGAAAGAGGGGTAACATCTAACAAGAGAACATCTTTGACGTCACCGGATAAAACTCCCCCCTGAATAGCAGCGCCAAGAGCAACTACCTCGTCTGGATTCACCCCCTTGTTCGGCTCTTTGCCGAAAAACGCCTTCACGGCGTCTTGAATCGCTGGAATCCGTGTAGATCCACCGACCAAAATCACTTCATCAATGTCTTTTACGCTCATTTTAGCGTTTTTTAACGCGGTACGGCAAGGGGCAATCGTCCGTTCGATCAAATCAGAAATCAATCGCTCAAAATCAGCACGAGAAAGACTTTTGACAATGTGTTTTGGTCCTGAAGCAGTGGCCGTGATGTAAGGCAAATTGATTTCTGTAGTGGTTGAACTCGACAATTCGATTTTTGCCTTTTCAGCCCCTTCTTTCAACCGTTGAAGCGCCATAGGGTCCTTGCGCAAATCCACTCCTTCTGCTTTCTTGAAGTCCTCTACCAGCCACTCAATGATGCGCTCGTCAAAATCGTCTCCACCCAAATGTGTGTCTCCGTCGGTTGCCTTTACTTCAAAGACACCATCGCCTAATTCCAAGACCGAAACGTCGTGCGTACCACCACCGCAGTCAAATACCACGATTTTCATATCCTTTCCTTGCTTATCGATACCATAGGCCAAGGCTGCCGCTGTAGGCTCGTTGATAATGCGTTTCACTTGCAGTCCAGCAATTTCACCCGCCTCTTTGGTAGCCTGACGTTGCGCGTCATTGAAATAAGCAGGAACGGTAATCACCGCTTCCGTTACTTCTGTTCCCAAATAGTCTTCCGCCGTTTTCTTCATCTTCTGAAGAATCATTGCGCTGATTTCCTGTGCCGTGTACAAACGACCATCTATATCTACCCGTGGCGTATTGTTGTCTCCTTTGACCACTTTATACGGTACGCGAGCAATCTCCTTGCTTACACTAGAGAAACTTTCTCCCATGAAGCGTTTGATAGAAAAAATGGTTTTCGTTGGATTGGTAATGGCCTGACGTTTGGCAGGATCTCCCACTTTACGCTCACCGCCGTCAATGAATCCAATCACTGATGGTGTCGTTCTTTTGCCTTCCGAGTTTGGAATGACTACTGATTCGTTGCCTTCCATAACGGCAACACACGAGTTGGTTGTACCTAAGTCAATACCGATGATCTTTCCCATGATAAATTGTTGAATCGTTGTTTTTATAATTCGATTGACTAGGGATACTCAATCTGTATACCAAATAAAAAAAACGCCCCTTTCGGAGCGCTCTCTGTCTTTATTTATGACAAGATGTCAGTTACAGGTCAGTGTATCCAGTACAGAGGCCTTAGCAAACCGAAGGGTGCACGTTTTTCTACTGAATACCAAAGAATCCAAGCTGTTGGCAGAAATGTTCAGGTTTTTTCGCCAAAAGTGAGATCGGCTGCCGAAAATACCGGCCCCTCCCGACACGTTGGTAAAAAAGGGTTTGTCTTGTACAATGGTATTGCTAGGTTGCGTTACGCTGATATAAGTTGCTAAATCATCGCTCGCCACATTGATGTACAAATCAATCGTCCGAAACCAACGCAATTTCCCCTCGGCGGAGGGCAACGTTGCGGCCAACCAAGGATAGAAATCGGTAAAACCTATCGTGGTCCCAATATCGGTTCCTCCGTTCATTGTACTACCGGTGATGGTTGATAGAGGATAATCTACAAAATGCAAAGTGGAGTCTGATTGTTTACCAACGGGCATTTCCATGTAATGAAAACGCATAAAACCTTGGTACAATCGACCATTTTTCGGTTGATCCCATCGTACTTTTTGGCCCGATCGAGAGGCCAATGCCATACGAATGTTGGCCCCACCTATCGGAGAAGGCTCGCGAAGTATGAATTTGCTAGAGTAAATCAAAGGTGTAGTTGCGGATACCAAAGCAGTTGTCACCCCTGGCTTGAACGCCTTCACTCGGTACAGTGAATTTTCGTTCAACGATCCTATCCATTGGTATACTTTGTACCCAAGAGGTGTAAAATCACCCGGATTGAGTGTTACATAGGTTGCCTCGGAAAGAGAATGCGTCGCCTTAACAGCACCCGTTGTTGCATTCAACTCCTCCAAAACAACCGTTAGATTTGGGTAATACAAACTATCGGGGGACTGCATTCCTCCTTCTGCCCCTTCCTGCCCCAAATAGGCCCGCCCAATACGAACGTAATGAGTGTCCTGTTTGGGATCTAAAATTCCATACAAAACAGGTGTTTCTACCCAAGGGGCATTCACGTTCAATGTGTTGTCACAGGAACTCAAGCCAAGGAGTGTCAGAACGAGGGCAGTAACGGCAGAAGGGATTCGTTGCATCCTACAAAAGTAAGTTACCTTTGCCTCATGTCTGTACATACTGAATTTAAGAAAGTCACTACCAATGCTCTTCAAGAAATGAAGCGTCGAGGAGAAAAAATTAGCATGTTGACCGCCTATGATTTCACCATGGCAAAATTGGTAGATGAAGCAGGTATTGATGTTGTACTCGTTGGAGACTCCGCAAGCAATGTAATGGCTGGCTTTGAAACCACTCTGCCAATTACGTTGGAGCATATGATTTATCACGCTAGCAGCGTAGTTCGAGGTATTGACCGCGCCCTCGTGGTGGTGGACATGCCCTTTGGATCGTACCAAGGAAATTCCAAAGAGGCACTCAGCAACGCCATTCGCATCATGAAGGAATCGGGCGGGCACGCAGTAAAGCTCGAAGGTGGGGGAGAAATCATCGATTCCATCGAGCGCATTTTACGCGCTGGTATTCCTGTGATGGGCCATCTGGGTTTGACACCGCAAAGTATTTACAAATTCGGCACGTACTCTGTGCGGGCGAAAGAAGAGGCCGAGGCATCGCAACTTTTAGTGGACGCTGTGGCACTGGAAAAGGCCGGTTGTTTTGCACTGGTTTTGGAGAAAATTCCGTCCGCCTTAGCGACCCAGGTTGCCAAAGCGGTGGACATTCCGGTCATCGGCATTGGCGCAGGAGGAGGAGTGGATGGTCAGGTATTGGTATTGCACGACATGCTGGGGATGAACCACACATTCAATCCTCGTTTTTTGCGTCGATATGCCAACTTACACAAAGAAATCACCGGAGCCGTGCAACGGTACGTTCAAGATGTAAAAGACTGTGATTTCCCTTCTGCAGAAGAAAGCTATTGAGTGAACACATTAGAACCCTCTGTGCTTTTTGAGGACAATCATTTATTGATTGTCTCTAAACCAGCGGGGCTATTGGTACAGCCCGATCCCTCGGGTGATCCCGCTTTGGAGCAATGGGCAGAGCGTTATATTGCCGTGAAGGAAGGGAAGGCAGGCAAGGCCTTTGTGGGTGTTCCCCATCGATTGGATCGCCCCACCTCAGGTATCGTTATTTTGGCAAAAACATCCAAGGCGTTGGTTCGTCTCAATCAACTTTTCAAGGACCACACCCTTCAAAAAACATATTGGGCCATCGTTGAAGGACATCTGGAACAGCCCACCGCACGATTGGAACACCTCCTGGCTCGGGATGGTCAAAAGAATAAAAGCTACGTAACCAAATCCTCCTTGGGCCAGCGGGCGGTGTTGACCTACGAAACACTAGCAAAAGGAACGCATTACACGATGCTGTCCATTGATTTAGAGACCGGGAGACATCATCAAATCAGAACACAGCTCAGCGCCATAGGCCACCCTGTCAAAGGAGATGTGAAGTACGGGGCGCGTCGAGGAAACCTTGGAGGTTTTCTACATCTCCACGCAAAGAAAGTCGCCTTTGCACACCCTGTAGGCGGAGCTTTCCTAAGCATTGAGGCCCCTCTCCCCGAAGAAAGCG
Organism: Owenweeksia hongkongensis DSM 17368; assembly: GCA_945907425.1. Lineage (GTDB taxonomy): Bacteria > Bacteroidota > Bacteroidia > Flavobacteriales > Schleiferiaceae > CAMDTE01. The sequence goes on from CAMDTE010000064.1 coordinate 7,300, forward strand.
TTTGGAAGACATTGGAATCCTCCATGGTGCCGAAATAACCGATCAATTTCCTGGATCTACATCAAACACCACGCGAACCGAACGAAAATCAGGGTGAAATACTAATTGCTGCGCTTTCTTGGCAATGATTTGTTTTGTTGCGCGCAATGGGGCCTGTGGATCCACTTTTATCCACAACTGCTGTCTGTAGAGCAAATTGACTCTTCCTACGGAAGG
>CAMDTE010000065.1 GCA_945907425.1 Owenweeksia hongkongensis DSM 17368
TTTTGGGTTGCCTATTTGAACAAAGCACATCGGGTACTTCAAGCAGAGCGAGTGGGTCAAGGCGGGTGGACGAGTACATTGGCTGATGTGCGGGTGGTGTATGAGTTGGCGCTTCGTTTGAAAGCAACGGCAGTTATTGTTGCCCACAATCACCCCAGTGGAGTAGTTCAGCCGAGCGAGGCGGACAAAGATTTGACCAAAAGGCTAGTAAAAGCAGGTGATTTTTTAGAAATAAAGCTTTTGGATCATATCATCGTTGGTCAGCAGGATTACTTTAGTTTTGCAGACCAAGGGCTCATAGGGATTTCATGAGCGGTAGAGAAATAGTATGCGTCAATTGATTTTTCACATGGTCGGTGCGCGGCCTCAATTTTTAAAATTGGGACCCGTGTATCATGCGATGGCAGCAAAAATGCCAGAGCTAAGACAGATTATTGTTCACAGTGGTCAGCACACAGATCCTGACATGAGCGATTGGTTCTTTCGGGATTTAAAACTCCCCAATCCGTCGTATGTATTGAAGATGCCGATGACGGGAGCAGGTGAGAGCCGTATTGCGGGCATTCAAGCCGAGATGATTGCCCTAATGCGGAAGGAAACTCCTGATTTGATTGTGGTCTACGGCGATACATTGACGACATTAGCCTCTGCCCAAGCGGCTAGGGAGGCGGGGATCCGTTTAGTGCATGTAGAAGCCGGATTGCGCGCATTCCAATCTGACATACCCGAAGAATCTATTCGCCGGAAAGTAGATTTCATGAGCGATTTTCATCTGTGCCCTAGTGCTCTGGCACTTTTGCATTTGAAAAACGAAGGCATCTATAGAAGCGACGACCAATCGGTAGTGGTCGGTGATGTCATGCTGGACGCCCTGGCAGCTTTGAGAAGGGAAGAAAGTCCGCGTGAGGGTGCAGTGATTACTATTCATAGAAATACGTCTGTCGATTCGGATGACATCAGACGAAGAATAATAGAGGCCATAGTGGACGTATCCAAGAAGATGGGTGTATGTTGGCCCATGCACCCCCGCATGCGAAAAATGTGCAACGACGGAGATTGGGCGCTCATCCATTCCTCCACAGTAGTTGTTGTTACTCCAATGTCTCACGGTGATTTGATGGCTAAAATCAGAAAAGCCTCCTTGGTGATCACGGATTCCGGGGGACTTCAAAAGGAATCCTATACTGTAAGAACGCCCTGTATCGTGGCCCGTCCCAGCACGGAATGGGTAGAATTACTGGCTACAGGGTGTGTTGCCTTGGTGGACCCAGAGAAGGAAAACTTTAGCGAGCGAATCGCTCTGGCTATCGCTGAATTGCAGTCTCTTCCAGTGGACAAGGAGTATATCCCCTTGTACGGAGACGGCCATTCTGCGAAGCTGGCGGCCGACTTTATTCATCAGTGGATATGAATTTTAACCCATTCTCTGCGCGTGAAATGAAGCGGTTGTCTTTGTTTGAGTGGAATATTCTATGGTATTGGGATGCTTATGTCAAACGAATTTCAACCCATCAGCGCTGGAAAGCGGAAACGGCACTGCAAAAGCGGGGGACGGAAGAGTTGCTTGTGCACAGCGTGAAGGCAGGACCAGGGTTTCGATGGAAAATGCTTTTGGCGAAGAGTAGGCTAGCACGCCCCATCCCTCTAGAGAATTGGCCTACAGAGTTATTGATATTGTACGTAACCCGTCCGCTGGATGAGGCTTTGGAGGACCTCGGGCGATTGCCCACATCATACCCCGCCTGCGCATAAGACTAGGAGGATAGGGCGTACATTGCGCTTTCTATGATCGAGCACTCGACTGTCTATTGGACCGGGGAAGATCCGGTCGGACGCCTTCACTACGCGTGGGAGATTTGGTCCTTGGTGACGGGTATTCCAACGGAACGCGCCTCGGAGGAAATTCCTGCGGGGGAGCGGGTTATTCATTGCGGATCTTCTAGAAAAACAAAAGAAGGCGAGTGGTTGGAATTAATCTCAGAGGGATTAGAAGGGATTGAGCGGTATGTCATTCCCACGGGAACAGTCGCTGCTCCTTTTTCAGTCAGTACGGAAGGGATCCTTCCGTATGATCCCTTGTCTGCTCTCTTTTGGACCGTTACGCGGTGTGAAGAGTTGAATGCAGAAACAAATGAGCAGGGGCGGGTACCATCGGAAAAACTGTGGTTTGTTCAGCACGGTTTGGAAAGCACACCGTGGGTACATCGCTGGGCTAAAGATTTAGCAAAAAGCCTGGGCAGGATTGCGGTAGAGCGATCTTCTGAGGTTGTTTTTAGTGTAGATATAGATCAACTGTACGCATTGAAAGGCAGGTCTTTAGGCCACAGCGTTTTAGCGTCGATGCAAGAGGTCCTGCGCGGAAAGTGGGGGCGCTTGTGTCAACGATGGAAAGTATTGGCAGGCAAGGCAAAGGATCCTTTTGACGTCTTGGAGGAACATATATCTGCATGGAAGGGTAAGCCGTGGCGCTATTTTGCTTTATTGACATTGGCTCGCACCCCAAAAGATAGAGGAGTATCTCCCTACCAAAGAGGGAATCGAGCACGGTGGAAAGAACTGGATGGATTAACGCATGCCCTTGGCGGGTTGGCCTGGCATCCCTCCACGCGGGCAGGAGTCTGTTTGGAAAGTTTGCAGGAAGAAAAGCAACTTTTTGAGGGCATCATAGGACGTGCGGTGGATACCTCGCGATTTCATTTTTTGCAAATGAAGTTGCCTGAAAGTTATCGTTGGCTAGAGACCTTGGGTATTCGGCACGATCACTCGATGGGGTTTGCAGATCGCAGCGGTTGGCGAGCGGGCATTGCTCTACCGTATCCTTGGTTTGATGTGAAACAAAATCGACGAACCGGCCTGATGGTGCATCCCTTTTTTACTATGGATGGAGTCTATTTGTATTACAATCCCGTGTCGAATCCATTCGAAGAATGGCGCAAAGAGCGGATTTTATGCTCTAAAGAGGGGGTAGACTTTTCATTTTTAACCCATTGGCGACTGTTTTCAGAAGCTGAACCGGAATGGAAGGGTTGGAATCAATGGGTTCACGAATGCCTTGAGAATCATGGATGAGTGGAGAATAGTCCCCAGGGAAGACCTCAACGATGATCTGTGGGATCATTGCGTTGCAAAGCACGGTATGGGGTTGCCCTATAGCCAAACCTCTTTTATGGATGGACTGGGAGGGGAGAAGTGGTGCGGTCTTGTCTATGGATCCTACAAAGGAGTCATGGTACTGCCTATGGACACCGCAATGGGCATTGTGAATCGCTCTCGCACTCCATTGGGCGCTCAGCAATTGGGGATGATTGGGGAACTCACGGCCGATGAACGAATCGAGGGGATAAAAAATATTCCCCGGTACTTGTGCGGAGTGGACCTGACTTTGAATTGCATGGACGCATTGCATTTGCATCCCGCGGATTGGAAAAAATCCGGGCTTGGCTTGGAAAAATTTTCGAGCGCGCCCAATTTTGTTTTGGACCTATCCCCATCCTACCAGGAGGTGTACAGCCGCTACAAACAACGGGTCAAGCGACACCTAAAGGCATCTCAAAGTCTTGGACTGCACGTATTTGAATACGATACGCCGGATGTACTCGTCGGGCATTTTCGGGTGGAAGGTCAAAAAAAATACGGTGATGCGGTTTCGAAAAAATTCCTCCAACGAATGACTCAGTCCATGTTTGGATTGATTCATCGCCGTCAAGGCATGACGTGGTCGGTGTACGGAGAAGGAAACCAATTTCATGCAGGAGTATTTGTTGTGCCTTTCCAAGATCGCCTTGTTTTGTATTTCTCTGCCGTCAGTGAGGCGGGAAAGAAGAGCCAGGCGATGACTTTTTTATTGAATGAGCTGTTCATTTACGCTAGCGCGCAATGGAAATGCTTTGATTTTGAAGGAACGCGAGACCCTGGATTGTCGCAATTTATACAGGGGTTTGGTGCGGTTAATCAGCCCTATCTTCGTTATCAGCGTTGGAATATTCCCGGATTATGACACTCACACAGTTGCATTATATTGTTGCATTGGATGATTTCCGACATTTTGGAAGAGCGGCCGATTCGTGCGGAGTGACTCAACCCACCCTGAGCATGCAAATTCAAAAATTGGAAGAGGAATTAGGCAATCCTCTTTTTGATCGTAATAAACAACCCGTAGAACCAACGGAAGTAGGAATACAAGCCATCGCACAAGCCAGACGAACCTTGGTGGAAGCGAGAAGATTTTCTCAAGTGTCGGAATTGACTCAATCTCCTTTTCAAGGTCATTTGGCATTGGGAATAATTCCTACGGTTGCCCCGTATTTGCTGCACCGATTTCTGGGAAACTTCATACGGCGGTACACACACGTAGAAGTGTCTATTGAAGAGCGCACTACGTCGGAGTGCATTGCTCGATTGATGGATCATCGCATGGATGTTGCCATTTTAGCCACCCCGTTGGATGCGCGTGGTTTGCAAGAAATTCCATTGTACCTGGAGCCGTTCGTAGCCTATGTGCCTGAAAACCATAGATTGTCCAAAGAGTTGTTTGTTACGCGAAGCGAGTTAAAGGCAGAGGATTTGTTGTTGTTGCAGGAAGGACATTGTTTTCGGAATCAAGCACTCGCTTTGTGTGAAACCGCCAATGAAAAACGGAGCGTGCGCGTTGAAACGGGGCATTTTGAAACCCTCATTCGATTAGCAGACGCAGGGCTTGGGATGACATTGCTTCCTTATTTAGCTACATTGGAGTTGCCATCGGCTCAAAAAACCAGGGTGAAGCCCATGGCGGAACCGCGCCCCGTGCGACAAATCTCTTTGGTGTCTATGGAAGGATCTCCCAAACGAAAGGTGATTGAAGCCTTAGCGCACCACATTGTGAATGCTCTACCAGAAAAAGTAAGAAACACGGACGGGACTTTGGAAAAAATACCTCCTTATTTTGCTAAGGCGTAAGCATAGCAGACCAGAAAGATCCAAAACGTACTGAACAGGTTCAAATAAAAGCCTTGTTTTGCCATGGTGCGCACGGTAACGTGGCCAGAAGAAATCACGATGGCGTTGGGGGGTGTGGCCATCGGCAACATAAATGCGCAGCTAGCCCCTAACGTCAACGGCAATCCTATGACTTCAAAGGGAATGCCAAAGGCCTGAGAGAGGCTCCAGAGAACGGGCATAAAGGCAGTCACTAAGGCCATGTTGGATAGAAATTCAGTGAGCCAAACACCAGCGATTGTGCTTGCCAGAATCATAGTCCATAGGGGCCAATCTTTGGACACGGACTGAGCAAAAAGGGATGTTAATCCACTGTTTTCCAATCCGGTGGCCAATGCCAACCCTCCTCCAAAGAGCAAAAGGATGCCCCAGGGAATTTTTCTTGTGTCGTACCATTCCAGCAAAGGAGGGCCGGAAGGAACGGAGGGAATGATGAAGGCGAGTAAGCCACCTATAAGCGCTACGATTGTATCCGAGAGCCATGTCCAACCGGTGAATTCAACCAGAGGGACTCGGAAGATCCACAAACTCACGGTGGCGCCAAACAACAGCAACGCTCTTTGTTGCGCAATGCTGGTAGGTCCCATTTCATCCAATGCGCTTTTGGCAAAATCTTTGGAAAGGGAAGTGTTGCGACTCAATCCGCGGGATAGGAGCAGGAAAGCAGCCACTCCCAAAACCAAGGCCGTCGGGAACGCCAAAAAGAACCAACCCGCGAAAGTGGGCCCATTTCCTGTCATCTTTTCTACAAACCCGGCGTATACCAAGTTCGGGGGTGTGCCAATGAGTGTGCCGATTCCTCCAATGCTGGCAGAAAAAGCAATGCCTAATAGGAGACGCTCAGATAAAAGTTGGGAAGCACTGTCTGATGATGACTGGGTCGTTTGGAGAACAGAAAGAGCCAAGGGAAGCATCATGACTGCTGTGGCGGTGTTACTTATCCATAGGCTCAGAAAAAAGGTGGTCAACATAAAGCCACCCAAAATAGCCCGAGAAGAAGTCCCTGTTTTGTCTAAAATAGACAATGCCAATCGCTTGTGTAACTCCGTTTTCTCCAACATTTCAGCCAAGAAAAAGCCGCCCAGAAAAAGAAAAATCATTTTATCTCCGTAGGCTTTTGCTAAATCAGCCTCGGTCGCAAGCCCTGTGGCGGGTAGTACTACTAGAGGTAAAAGAGCTGTCGCGCCCAAAGGAATTACTTCCGTGAACCACCACAGGAGCATCCATAGGCTCAATCCCAAAATCCGGGATTGCTGAAGGTCAAGACCCAAAGGCATTCGAGCACTCACCCCTATAAACAATAGGGGTCCTAACAACAGACTGATGGTTCTCAAGTTTGGCTGCATCTTTGCATCAATGAAAATTATTCTTGCCACACAAAACGAGCACAAGGTATGTGAAATTCAGGCCGCGCTGCCTGAAGGAGTGCTATTGACATCCTTAAAGACGATAGGTTGGAGTAGGCCGTTGGAGGAGACGGGAAATACATTCCAGGAAAATGCTTTGCAAAAGGCTATGGCGGTGTACATCGAAACGGGTATATCTGTTTTGGCAGACGACTCAGGATTGGTTGTGAATGCTTTAAAGGGCGCCCCAGGAGTGTTCAGTGCGCGATACGCTGGGGAACCTAGCGATGATGCCCGCAATCGACAGAAATTATTGGATGAAATGAGGGGAGTCACCGATAGAAAAGCTCATTTTGTGACGGTTTTGGCCTTCGTCGCGGAAGGAAAGGCTCATTTTTTTACAGGAGAAGTGCACGGTGAACTAGAAAATCAGGAAAGAGGCCAAAATGGATTCGGTTACGATGCGCTCTTTGTTCCGTCGAACGGCACGGGCTTAACGTTTGCTGAAATGTCCTCGGATGAGAAAAATGCCGTCAGTCATCGGACGCAAGCCCTGAATTTGTTTCTTGGGTTTCTTGCGTCGGAACATCCCCAAAAAAACTAAAATGAGCGCTTCCGTAGTGACGGGTATCAAAACAGTGTGGGTGATTCTCAAAGGTGTTGAAAGCACTGTGCTCTAAAGCAAAAATGCCATTCTCTTTCAACCTTCCATCCAACACTTTCTCAATGAGATTGCCGTACTCTTTGTAATCGTAGGGTGGGTCAGCGACGATGAGATCCCAAGAGGAACCAAAGCGATCCAAATACTTTATTGCGTCGGAAGTGAAAACAGTAAACCCCTGAAATCCCATAGCGACAGACGTTTTTTGAATGAATTTTGT
>CAMDTE010000066.1 GCA_945907425.1 Owenweeksia hongkongensis DSM 17368
AGCATCCAGCATACAGCCAGCGACCAGTGGAAACGATACACTCATTTTGGCAGTACCACTTGGCGGGTAAAGTCAAAAAAGTACGGCGTCATGGGACTCTTTGCTCGTTTTACTTCATCTGAATCCGCTCTCGGAACCGACACAGTAAAGGCTTGGGTTCAATTCAAACCTTCTTCCGTTGCGTTTTCCAGGGCCAAAACCTTTTCTCGCATCGAGTGGACCTATGGAAATCTGCGCGCACCGCTGCGGTTAGTGGTTAAATTCAACGATACCGTTTATGAAACGCGTACACTGAAACCCATAGAAGGAATTACATCCATCCAGTGGAGGGTGACATCAACCCCCCGGAAAGTGCGATTAGAATTTGAAGGAATAGACAGCCCGGATGCTTACGGTATTTCGTTTGACGGAACTGCCGGAATATCCGTGGACAATATTGCGATGCGTGGGGCAGCAGGAGTCACTTTTACATCCATGGATCAAGTTCATTTTGCGGAAGCCCTTCAACGGGAGCCCATAGGATTGATTCTATTGCAGTTTGGTGGAAACGCTATGCCGCACGTCAAAGATTCAGCCGCTATTGCGCGTTACGGTCAATCCATTGCCTTGCAAATCAGACGGTTTAAGAAATGGGCACCCGAAGCGCAAATTGTACTGATTGGTCCATCGGACATGTGTATCAAACAAGAATTGGAATACGTTACCTATCCGAATTTGGAACAAATACGAAATGCACTGAAATCAGCCGCATTCAAAGAGAGAGTAGCCTTTTTTGACACCTACGCCTTCATGGGTGGAGAGGGCTCTATGAAAAGATGGGTGGAAGACGCCCAACCACCCTTAGCGGGACCCGATTACATTCATTTCACTCCTCGGGGAGCGCGAAAAGCGGGAGAAGGCATGTTGAAAGCCATAGAAGCACAATTGCAAAAAGACGGAATCGGTGAAAAAATTCCTTAGCGTTTTTTTCTTTTGTCTATGGATCTTTCCCCTGCGAGCTCAGGTAGATCTCTGGCCGCCCAGTGCGCAAAATATTTTATGGGAGCCTCCCGGAGACACCGCTTTGCTTCCGTTTTTCAGGGCTGTTGACTCCATGGTTTTTTCCGGTCAAAATCCCGTTCAGGTGGTCCATATAGGAGGCTCGCATGTGCAAGCCGGAGTATTGAGTGATGCTTTGCGCACAAACATGCAACGCTGGGCACCTGGAATTGTGGGAGAAAGGGGTTTCTTTTTCCCGTACACCTTGGCAGGAAGCAACAATCCCTCTTCTTATGCTGTCCGGTATACGGGTGTTTGGAAAGGCCAACGATGTTCCGTTCCACAACATACAGGACCGTGGGGTTTGTCAGGCATTCGGGCCATCACAACCACAGAAAATGCCCGAGTGAAAATTTACGGAACGCAAGAGAAGTACACCTATCAAGTGGCGCGTGTATTTTACCGAATGAGTGATACCTCGTATACTGTTCGGTTTATCCCCGAACCTCAAAAAGTGGTACTCCGTCCAGAGTGGGGAGTAATAGAAGCCCACTATGCTACGAAACAAGACACGTTGCGGTTTGAATTGGTCAAAGCGAACAGTCCGCAGCGTTCGTTTTCTCTGGAAGGATTGCAATTGCTACAGGATACATTGGGATTGCAGTACCACGCCATAGGGATCAATGGGGCCGCCACCCACAGTTATCTCAAGGCAGATATGTTTCAAGCGCAACTGCAGGCCCTTACTCCCGATTTAGTAATTTTCGGAATTGGTATCAACGACGCCCACGTTGTCCAAGGGACCTTTAACGCGGCCGCATTCGAAGCCAGATACAACACATTGATACAGTATTTCAAACAAGTGAACCCCAAATGCAGCGTTTTGTTCTTGACCAATAACGATTGTTTGTACCATGGTCACTTGAATCGGCACACGCCCATTGTCAATGCTTCTATGTATGCCTTGGCCCAAAAACACGGAGCCGCTGTATGGGATTTTCATGCCCTGATGGGTGGGCAAGGAAGCATCTACCGATGGATCAACAAAGGGTGGGCTTCTAAAGATGGGATCCACTTAACCAAGTTAGGTTACGTCATGCAAGCCGAAGCTTTGTCTAAAGCATTGGAATCAACTTATTTGGAACATTTGCGCACGCCATGAATGCCTTTCTAGACCATTTACTCTACAATCCAAAAGAACCGTTGACTTTTGTCTCGATCTTTTTCTGGATCTATTTCTCAGTGGTATTGGTGGGGTTTGTGATGTTACGCAAGCGCTTAGCGATTCGCAACGCCTACTTGTTCCTGATCAGCTTGTATTTCTATTACAAAACATCCTATTGGTTCGTATTTCTCTTGTTGTTTTCTACGGGTGTCGATTATTCCATTGGCCGAGCCTTGGGAACGATTCATCAGCAAGGATGGCGAAAAGCGTTGGTGGCATTGAGCGTGACGATCAACTTATCGGTCTTATTTTATTTCAAATACGTTTATTTCTTTTCCGATATACTCAAAGCCTCTTTTGGCATCGATTGGACACCTGTAGCACACTACGCCCTGTGGAGTAACCAATCTTTCGGGACGGATTTCGTTACGGACCGTATTTTTTTACCGGTAGGTATTTCTTTTTACACATTTCAGTGCATTTCCTACACCGTGGATGTTTTTCGCCGCCGAATAGAACCGGTAAAAAGCCCTTTGGATTTTGGTTTTTACATCAGTTTTTTTCCGCAATTGGTGGCAGGACCCATCGTGCGAGCCTCTGATTTTATCCCCCAACTCTACAAGCCGTATCAGGTCACTCGAACCGAGTTTGGTTTGGGTTTGTTTTGGATACTGAATGGGTTGTTAAAAAAGGTATTCCTGGCGGATTACATCGCTCTAAACTTCATCGATCGAGTGTTTGCGCAACCCACATTGTACACTGGGATAGAAACAGCCCTTGCTCTGATAGGGTATTCACTTCAGGTGTATGCGGATTTTTCCGGATACACGGATGTTGCTATTGGCGTAGCTCTTTGGATGGGCTTTTCCTTGACAAAGAACTTTCATTCTCCGTACAAGGCAACCAGTGTGGCTGATTTTTGGAAAAGATGGCACATGTCCTTGTCAGGATGGTTGAGGGACTACGTGTATATTCCGTTGGGAGGAAATCGATCCGGGACAGTGGCTTCTTATGTTTTGGTGTATTTGGGCTTGTTGGGTGTTGCCTTGGCCGCTGACTCGTGGGAAACTCCAGCCATTATAAGTGGAGTAGTAGCTGGAGTGTACGCTGTGTATAAAATATGGCCAAAATTCAGAGAGTGGCTCAATACCAATGTAAATCTTATGTTGACTATGCTCCTCGGTGGAATTTGGCACGGTGCCAGTTGGAATTTCGTTCTTTGGGGCGGTTTAAACGGACTGGGATTGGTTTTTTACAAGGGATGGCAGGCCATTCGCCCGTACAAAAGCAGGGGATTTTGGATCAAGGCAGTAGGTGTCTTGCTTACCTTCACCTTCATTACGTTTACGCGTATTTGGTTCCGCTCTCCGGACCTGGAAACGGCACAAGTTATTTTGGATCGAATGCAAAACAACATGTCGTGGGCCTTGCTTTTGCCGGTAATGATTGGATTTTGGAAACCTTTATCCGTCATGGTTCTTGGGTATGGCATTCACATGATTCCGGAAAGTGGAAAACAGGCTTATCGACTTTTGTTTGCCAGAACCCATTGGGCCCTGCAAGGAGTAGTGGCCGTTCTTTCCGTTTTGGTCATGTACCAAGTGATGACCGCTGAGTCGCAACCGTTTATTTACTTCCAGTTTTAAGATAGGCACGGTATAGATCCGCTAACTCAAGGGTCTCCCGCGCATACCGCCGGCCGGGGCTTCGGAGTACTTCTTCTACGTGGCCATTCCATCTGTGCGGATCCAATCCTTCCTTTTTTGCACGATAGTATGCACGCTCCACAGGCGCGGGTCCTGTATTGTAGGAAGCCAAAACAAAATGAATGCGTTCATCCGCGGGCACGCCTTTCTTTTCCCAGTAGCGATCTAAAAAGAGAAGATACCGAATGCCTGCGCGCAAATTGCCTTCTGGCTCCTGCAAGCTGGTTCCTTCTGGTAAAAATCTCCTCCCCGTTGCGGGCATCAGCTGCATCAATCCAATGGCCCCCGCTGGGGAAACAACCGAGCGCTGAAAACGACTTTCTTTGAAAGCTACAGCCATCAATAAGGGAGCGTCGTAGGGCGCTGGGGCTGCGTGTTTGTACAGGATCGCATCCAATGAGCTGATTCGTTTTTTCGTGTGCAAGGCATTCCGTTGCCCGTAAGCCGATCGGAAAATAGCGTTGTATTTTCGACTTTTTCTGTGCGATTCCACCCACTCACTGAACGACCTCTCCATGCCCACACTTTCCTTCCGGAAAGCCCAACCTAAGGACACACGAGTTCCGCTGAGAGGGCCAATGTCCGCTCGAGAAAACCAACGTTTCCAGGCCAGAGCCATCCACTTGGGTGCGGCCACAGCCACTCCAGGATTGTCACGCAAGAAGGGAAACAATTCGCGAAACAAGAAAAGGGTGGAAATGGGTGAAAGGGTCACGGAATTGTTTTCCGTGGCCCACGTAGTGACCGATACCGACAAAGGAGAATTGGCCAAAGTGTATAAGGTGTCCCCCGGATAAATTTCCTCGCGTTCCACAGATATCCAATAGACGGGGCCTGTCATCAAAGGAGTGCTGAACCGCACATCAGATGCTTCTTGTGTCAGAATATTACCGCAAGCCACATCGGCTTTACCGAGTTTGACACTGTCCAGCGCCGCATTTCTATTGGGTGCAAAAAGAATGCGCAATTTCAAATTTGCATCGGATGTGTACCATTTTAATAATTGGTAATCAAATCCAGAGGGCTGACCTTCCTCGATGGAAAAAACACCGACATCTGAAACAAGAACGGCCGTAAGGACTCCTTTCTCCGTGTGCCCTGGTAGGTACAAATCATTTTCATGAGAAGCGATGGGGTCAAAGGCAGCCCTCGTGCAAAAAAACAGCGCGAGCCACACCGATGGTGCAATGAGGGGCCTCATTTTAAGCGACTGTATCCACTTTTTCACATCCCAAGATAAGCGAAAATAGCTTGGTACTGCGGAATCCCTCTAGTGGAGGGATGCAATCGATGGGATAGAACATGGTTACCTTCCCTAGCAAACCCTGACGAAGTGCGTGACTTTCCGTGTACCTTTGCGCTCGAAAAGAAAACTACACGTGAAAACCACCGCTCTTACGTCTATTCACCGCGCATTGGGTGCAAAAATGGTCCCTTTTGCTGGCTATGAAATGCCCGTTCAATACGCTGGCCTACTGGCCGAACACCATGCAGTCCGCACGGCAGCAGGAGTGTTTGATGTATCGCACATGGGGGAGTTTTTTTTAGACGGCCCAGGAGCTTTAGACTTGATTCAAAAAGTCACCAGCAATGACGCCTCCAAACTGACACCAGGAAAAGTTCAGTATTCTTGCTTACCCAACCTAGAGGGAGGTATTGTGGACGATTTATTGGTCTATATGCGGGCTGAAAATTCCTATCTATTGGTGGTGAACGCCTCCAATATTGAAAAAGATTGGAATTGGATACAATCCTTTGCTGGAGCCTATGATTGTACCCTGGTAGACAAGTCGGACGACTACAGTTTGTTGGCAGTACAGGGACCTCAAGCAGCCGCTTTGTTGCAACCAATGACTTCCGTGGATCTTGCTTCCATGACGTATTACACCTTTGTGGAAGCTCAGTTTTTGAACATTCCCCACGTCATTCTATCTGCAACGGGCTATACAGGTGCAGGTGGTTTTGAAATTTACATCCCCAACGAATACGCTGAAAAGGCGTGGAATGCCATTCTGGCCGCTGGAATAGTGCCCATTGGCTTGGGTGCTCGAGATACTTTGCGTTTAGAAATGGGGTATTGCCTGTACGGGAACGATATCAACGACACCACGAGCCCCTTAGAAGCAGGGTTGGGGTGGATCACAAAATTCACGAAAGAGTTCAATCAACGCGCCACTTTGGAAAAACAAAAGGCGGAAGGCGTGACAAGAAAATTGGTGGGTTTTGAAATGATCGATAGGGGCATACCCCGACACGATTATCCTATTACAACCGCCCAAGGAGAGGTGGTGGGTGTGGTGACATCAGGTACACAATCCCCCTCCTTGAACAAAGCCATCGGCTTAGGGTATGTCCCCGTGGCGCTCAGCACTCCTGAAAGTGAAATATTTGTAGAAATCAGGGGCAAATACTTGAAAGCCAAAGTAATCTCACTACCTTTTTATAAAAATTAACAATGGAGTTCTTCCCTAAAGACATAGAGGTTGGCTTGGACAACATCGATCGTCACATCCTCAGAGCCTTGTTGGGCGATGCGCGAACACCCTACACCGATATCGCTAAAGAACTGAAAGTATCCCCAGGAACGATTCATGTTCGGGTAAAAAAAATGGAAAAGGCGGGTATTATCAAGGGGGCCAGTCTCGCTTTAGATTACGAAATCTTGGGTTACGGTCTCATTGCCTTTGTGGGGATTTATTTGAATCGATCCAGCGCGACCATGCAAGTAATTCACGCTTTAGAAGGCATTCCAGAAGTAACCGTTGCACACGTGGCGACCGGTAGGTTTTCCATTTTTACCAAGATCCGGTGCCGTGACGCGCGCCATGCGAAAGAAGTCATTTTTTCCATCAGCGACATCGAAGGTGTACAGAACACGGAAACGATGATTGCCCTGGAAGAGTGCGTCAATAGTTCCAAAGGGCTTTTGAGAAGTATTATTGGAGAATAAAAAAAGGCCGCGTAGTAACTAGTAATTAGTATCTAGTTAATAGTAATTAGTATCTAGTAACTAGACACACTAGTAACTAGATACTATTAACTATACACCATTAACTATCAACCATTAACTATCAACCATTATCTAGTCACCATTAACTAGAAA
>CAMDTE010000067.1 GCA_945907425.1 Owenweeksia hongkongensis DSM 17368
GCCAATGCCTTGTATTACGCTGTAGATAACGGAGCCAAAGTGATCAACATGAGTTTTGGGAAAGGCGTGGGCGAAAACCAAGCCTACGTTGACCGGGCCATCGCTTATGCGATGACAAAAGATGTACTGATTGTGCATGCCGCGGGGAACGAAAGCCAAAACAACGATGTTTCGCCTCATTTTCCCAATGCTTTTTATGATTCCCTTTCCGCCCGCTTTCCTCATTGGATAGAGGTTGGAGCGTCGAGCTATACCGTTCCCGTGGCAGCAGAATTCTCTAATTATGGAAAAAATTCTGTGGATCTATTTGCTCCTGGGGTAGATATTTATTCCTTAAATCCGAACCATACGTACGAATACAGCGGCGGCACCTCTATGGCCGCTCCCGTTGTAGCCGGCATTGCCGCGGTTGTTCGTGGGCAATTTCCTTCCCTAACAGCCCCGCAAGTGCGGGATTTACTGATGAAAACGGCTTTGATACATGATTTTAATACCACCCTGCCGGGCAACCCAAAAAAGAAAGCAGCCTTTACCCAATTGTCCATTTCTGGCGGTATTGTCAATATGTACCGCGCCGTGCATGCGGCTCAAGCCAGCGAAGGGAAGCGTTGACATTCCATGGACATACAGCGAAAAGCGGAAGGAGTTTTATCAACTGAAACTACTTGCTTATATTTGCACCCCAAAACGATGCCCTATCGTGTAAAGGCAGGACAGCAGATTTTGATTCTGTATGTCTAGGTTCGAGTCCTAGTGGGGCAACCATATTAAAATCGCAAATGCTTATCACAAAAGTATTTGCGATTTTTTATTCCCCGTCTTTTCCCCTTCTCTTTCCCCTGAAGAGAAGAGTTTCCGTGTTTCACTGCGCTATCCGTTGGTAGAAAATCACTATTTTTCAGACACCTAAAGAAGTACACATGAATCACCTGATCCGTACGGTGGGGCTTTGCATCGCGCTCATAGGCTCCTTCGCTGTACCCCTCTATGCTCAAACAGGACGCATAACAGGAACGGTCGTTGACCGAAAAACCAACGAACCCATTCCATCCACTTTGCTCGAAGCGGGAGGAATAAAAACCCTCAGTGACAACCATGGAAAATTTGCACTCAACGGAGTAAAAATCCCGATCACCTTGAAAGTAAAGGCTTTTGGATACGATCCGTATTCGGTGGAAGTAAGTCAAAACGCTCCGTTAACGATTCGATTGACCCCTGCTTCGGTAGAATTGAAGGAAGCCCAAATCATTGCCTCCAAAATCACCGAAAAACAAAAACAAGCTCCGCTAACCATCGAGGCGCTCGATTTGATCAGCATGAAAGAAGCTCCTGCGCCGAATTTCTACGAGGCCTTGGGAAGCATGAAAGGGGTGGATCTAACCTCGGCCAGTATTGGGTTTAAAATCATCAATACCCGCGGATTCAACAGTACCAGTCCTGTGCGCAGTTTGCAAGTAATCGACGGGGTAGACAACCAAGCTCCTGGGCTGAATTTTTCGCTGGGAAACTTCTTGGGCGCCTCCGAATTAGATGTACAGGTTGTCGATGTTATCTCCGGTGCGGTGGGAGCATTGTATGGTCCTTCCGCCTTCAACGGTGTCATTTCAATGACCACAAAAGATCCTTATCTCTTTCAAGGCACTGCCGTACAATTCAAAGCGGGCGAACGCCGCTTGGCCGAAGTGGGGTTTCGCCATGCCGAAGCCTTTAAGCGCGCCGATGGCAGCCCCAGCTGGGCCTATAAAATCAATCTTTTTGCTCTCCGCGCGGATGATTGGGAGGCAAACAACCTCAACCCAACGGATGATTCTAAATCGGCTATCAACAACCCTGGCGGCTACGATGCTGTCAATCGGTACGGCGACGAAATAGCTTACGACGACGGAGGCGATGTAAAGACCTATGCAGGCATTGGCACGTACCACAGAAGAGGTATTGAAGAATCGGCACTGGTAGATTACAAAACGGAGAACATGAAAATAGCCACCTCTGTTCATTACCGCACGCCTCAGGGAATGGAGTTCATTTATGCTTTGAATTACGGAACAGGAACAACGGTGTACCAAGGGGACAATCGGTTTAGCCTTAAAGACATTCAGTTTCTACAAAACCGTATAGAGCTTCGCAAGAAGGATGACTGGTTTCTAAGGGCCTACACTACACACGAAGACGCCGGCAAAACATACGATGCTTATTTCACTGCGCTGCGCATGCAAGACTCGGTCCTAAACGACGGATTCTGGGCCAATCAGTACCGATCGTTTTGGGCAATTTTTCAGAAAGCCAAAGTACAAGCACTCCCGGGCTATCCTAACGAATCCCTGCCGAACAACGAATTCGTGGATGCTATGTCTGGGCTCTGGGATACCCATCTAGGGGATTTTGCTATTTTTCACCGAGAGAACAGAAAATGGATGGATATGGCCTACGATCCCGACAGTCTGTTGATTCCTGGTTCGGCCGCTTTTGAAGCCCTTAAACAATCCATTATTTCTCGTCCCTTTACAGAAGGAGGGTCGCAATTTTGGGATCGTTCTTCCTTGGCGCACGTGCACGGACAGCGGGCTATAGACATCGCCGGCGGACGGCTCATAGCAGGGGCAAGTTTTCGTCAATATTTGCCCAATTCGCGTGGTACTTTGTTCAGCGATACAAACGGTCGAAATCTTCACGTTTCCGAAGGGGGATTCTACAGTGGGTTTTCTAGAAAACTAGGCGAAAAATGGCTTTTGAATGCCACCGCGAGGGCAGACAAAAATCAAAATTTCAAGTGGCTTTTTTCCCCGGCCGCCTCCCTTGTATACCAACCTAACACGCGCACCGTGTGGCGTATAGGATTTTCATCGGCTGTGCGCAACCCCACATTGCAAGACCAGTATCTCTACTACAATGTGGGCCGAGCCTTGTTGCTGGGTAATTTGCATGGATACGACTCCTTGGTTACTATCGATGAAGTATCTGACTTTTTGGCCGCTGGCCCTCAAGACAGGGCAAATTGGGTATGGGATTATTATTCTATTCCCTCCGTGCGTCCAGAACAGGTGCGCAATATTGAAATCGGATACCGCAGCACGTGGTGGAACCGCTTTTATCTCGACGCTACGTATTACACCAGTTGGTACACCGACTTCATTGGCTATCACGTGGGTTTGTACATCGATGATGATCCTGGTGGAAGCGCTGCGGACAGACTCAGAGGTGCACAGGCCTACCGTATCGCCTCCAATGCTCAACAAAGAGTAACCACCCAAGGATTCAGTCTCGGGGCTAATTATTATTTTTCACGCTATACTCTGGCTGGAAATTACACGTGGAATCGCCTAACATCGGATGTGAATGATCCCATTATTCCTGCTTACAATACCCCGGAAAACAAGTTCAATATTTCGTTATCTGGTCGCGACCTCCACTGGAAACTCGGAAAAGGACGATGCGGGTACTCGATCACCTATAAATGGGTGGAGGGTTTCTTGTTTGAAGGATCTCCCCAATTTACAGGGCGCATTTCCAGTTATAGTCTCTTCGATGCGCAAACTTCTTGGTCGTCCAACGATCAACATTGGACAGTGAAACTAGGGTCTAGCAATCTATTGAACCGCGCTGTGGTGCAAGTCTACGGTGGGCCTGTGGTGGGCAGGTTGACCTATGTGTCCCTTACGTGGGATATGCCTACACATGAATAATTTTTGTATATTTCTAAACATTAACACAAAAAAACATGATAAAAACCTACTCTTTTAGACTACTTGCCGCATGCGCATTGGTCTTTTCTGCTCTAACAGCAAATGCGCAGCAGCGATACCTCGATGAGGTATTTACCAACGCGCAGCTGACGATGCAGACGAACGTAGCTTACGGCTACAATTTTAGCCAATATGTGCCAGCCGCTATGGGTGGTCCTATGGTGATTCCTATGTACTCCGATGTGTACATGCCCGACACCGCCGTAGACCCTGAAAGCGCTCGGCCAGTGGTGATTATTTTTCATACGGGTTCGTTCCTTCCCAGAGGCTATGCCTCTCCCATGGGCAACCAGAAAGATTCAGCGGTTGTTGCCTTAGCTAAGAGCTTTGCACGCCGCGGATTTGTTGTGGTTTCTGCCAGCTATCGTTTGGGTTGGTTAGCGAACTCTACCAATCTGGACTTACGCCGCGGAACCAATTTGATGGCGGTATACAATGCGGTACAGGATGCCAAAGTTTGTGTTCGCGCGGTTCGTGCAAAAGCTTTGCTTTTAGGCAATCCCATGCGTGTGAATCCAGCGGCAATATCCTTGATGGGTGCTGGTTCTGGTGGTTACATCACCATGGCCTACGCTACTTTGGATAATTATGCAGAGGTGGCAACACCAACGAAGTTTCAGTATTCCGCATCGGGTACCGGAATATTCGGCAATGCGGTTACTGCAGGCGCTCCTTATGTGGACACAGCGCGTGTAGGTGACTGGAACGGATACGGAGGAAAAGCAACCATTATAGGCGCTCACCCCGTGACGGGTCTTCCGTTGGTTGATCAAACCCAACCCGGCAGAAACATTGAACTGTACAAGGGGATTCCTCACACTGTCAACTTGGCTATCAACCTGGGCGGTGCTTTGGGAGACTCTGCTTGGCTCAATACGGGAAGCACATCCATTATGAGCTTCCACAGCCGCTACGACTTTTATGCACCGTACTACCGCGGCATGGTAAACGTTCCCATTGCTGGAGCTTTCTTTCCTGTAGTATCTGTTGCAGGCAGTCACACGGCTGTGAAAATGTCAAACACTTTAGGCAACAATACGGTGATGGCAGGTTCCTCTATGATGGATGCCTATTCAGTGAAGGCGCGGACCAATGCACACAATGTGGGAGGACAAGACAACTTGTACACCTTCAACATGACTCCGCCCAATCCAGCTATGCCTTTCAAGGTAAATTCCAACCCTTGGGATTGGTGGGATGCAGCGGATCCTCTTTCTGGAAACGAAACGAATCCCAACGTGAAAGCGCAGTCTTTGCTTTACATCGATACGATCATGGCCTTCACTTTGCCTCGTTTGGCCAAAGTATTGAATGCTACCGCCGGCTTTAGCATCTCTGTTCCAGAGACAGCCGACCTGAAACTGCACCTCGTTCCAAACCCTGCTTCAGCCAATGCGAAGATCTTTGCTCTCGGCGCTGAGATTCGGACGGTTGAAGTACACGACCTGTTGGGCCGTCCCGTCTTCAGTATGCAAGGCGTTAACGCTCATGAATTGGAACTTCCCAGTGCTTCTTGGGCTCCAGGAGCCTACTTTGTACGCATCCAAACCGATCATGGTCAGCGCACTACAAAGTTGATTCGTCAATAAGTTTTAGGTATTCCTACCAAAAACAAGAAAGCCCGCCTTCACAGGCGGGCTTTTTTTATGGCCGAAACCAAAAAATCGCATCAATCGTTCAGTTTGAGAACCGCCAAAAAAGCTTGCTGAGGAACTTCTACATTGCCCAATTGGCGCATGCGCTTTTTACCTGCTTTTTGTTTCTCCAGCAATTTTCGCTTTCTGGAAATATCGCCACCGTAACACTTAGCCGTTACATCCTTCCGAAGAGCAGACAGCGTTTCGCGGGCAATAATCTTTGCACCGATAGCCGCTTGAATAGCAATAACAAACTGTTGTCGGGGAATCAATTCTTTCAACTTTTCACACAAACGCCTGCCGATGTCGTGGGATTTGGTTCGGTGTATGAGCGCAGACAAAGCGTCGATGGGTTCGCTATTGAGCAAAATATCCACCTTGACCAGGTCCGATGCCCGGTATTCCGTCGGGGTATAATCAAAAGACGCATAGCCTCTGGAAATGGTTTTCAATCGATCGTAAAAATCAAAAACTATCTCAGCCAAGGGCATATCAAACGTCAATTCAGCCCGGTCAGAGGTGAGGTAGGACTGTCCTTTGATTTCTCCTCTTTTGTCAATGCACAAGGTCATAATGGCCCCAACGTATTCCGACTTCGTAATGATTTGTGCTTTGATATAGGGTTCCTCGATTCGATCCAAACGCGTAATGTCTGGGTAATTGCTCGGATTGGTCACCAAAACTTGTGTATTAGGCTCTGATTTCATGTACGCACGATACGATACGTTAGGAACCGTGGTGATTACCGTCATATTGAACTCGCGCTCCAATCGTTCTTGGATAATTTCCATATGCAGCATGCCCAAGAATCCGCAGCGGAAGCCGAACCCAAGGGCAACGGAGGTTTCCGCTTCGTAACTGAGCGATGCATCGTTCAACTTAAGCTTCTCTAAACTGGCGCGCAACTCTTCGAACTCCTCTGTGTCCACCGGATAAATTCCGGCAAATACCATGGGCTTAACATCGGTAAATCCTTTAATGGATGTTTCCGCTGGATTTTCAACTGTTGTGATGGTGTCGCCTACCTTGACTTCGCTCGCGTCCTTTATACCCGAAATGATGTACCCAACGTCTCCCGCTTTCAGCTCGTCCTTGGGTGATTTTTCTAATTTCAAGATCCCCACCTCGTCCGCGAAATACGTTTTGTCCGTCGCCATAAATTTCACTTTCTGGCCTTTGCGAATGGTTCCGTTTTTGATGCGGAAAATGGCTTCGATTCCTCGGTAGGAATTGAATACGGAATCAAAAATAAGGGC
>CAMDTE010000068.1 GCA_945907425.1 Owenweeksia hongkongensis DSM 17368
TTGGCAGATAAAACATTGATTTACAAAGTAATATTGGTTCCGTAATGAAGCTTCTCATCGCCATTCCTTCTCGCTATAATGCAGAGCGATTGCCCGGTAAGCCCTTGGTGGATCTTGCTGGCGAGCCTATGATTCATCACGTGTGGCGACGGGCCATGGAAGCCGCCGATAGAATGCCACCACACATCCAAACAACGGTAGTAGTCGCAACCGATCACCTGGCTATCGCTGAGAGTGTTCGGTCCATAGGGGGTAAGGCAGTAATTACCAAAGAGGAACATCTCAGTGGCACCTCCCGTTGCCGAGAGGCACTGGATCTCATGGACTCAGAAGGTTTCGGGCCGTTTGATCTGATCATCAATTTGCAAGGAGACGAGCCCTTGGCAAATCCGGATCATATGGTCACCTTGGCACAATCGTCCGCCTCGTTGGCGTCCTTGTATACGCCGAGCACGAACCCAGAAGAATGGAACAATCCAGCCCATTGTTTTGTGGTGGTCAATGCGGCCGGTCATGCCCAATATTTTAGTCGTTTCTCCCTTCCTTACCAAAGAACGGAACACGAAGCGCCCAAGTTCAGACACTTGGGTTTGTATGCGTATGCGCCCTCTGTCCTGCGAGCGGTAGTGAACTTACCCCAGGCCCCCAATGAAAAAGCGGAGAGTTTGGAGCAACTTCGTTGGTTGCACCATGGATTTACCTTGGAGATGTGCTGTGTAGAAAATGCCTTTGGAGGAGTAGATACCCCAGAGGATGCCGCACATTTTGATGTTTTGCTACGGAAACGCCGACCTTAAGCTTTTTATCTTTTTGCGCCCTTGATATTGAGCATCTCCACACCCAAGGAGAAGCCAATGGCCACATAGATGTATGACTTCGGCACGTGGTAACCCGCCGCTTCGGCAATCAGCATCAGGCCAATCATCAACAAGAAAGCGAGCGCCAATACTTGGAGGGAAGGATGTTTTTCTATCACCCTGGCTATGTTTCCGCTGAAAAAGAGCATCACAATCATCGAAACAATGATGGCGGAAATCATGATGGGCAAATTGTCGGTCATACCGATGGCCGTCAAGAGGGAATCGAAAGAAAAAACAATGTCCAAAAGGGCTATCTGAAAAATAATCCCCAGCATTTTGTTGGCCACTTTGGTTTCTTTGCCGTTGTCGATTCCCTCTCTGGTTTCCATCAACTCATAGATTTCACGAGTCGATTTGAAAAGTAGAAAGAAACCACCACCGAACAGAATCAAGTCTCGGCCAGAAACCGGATGGTGAAGCACGGAAAACAAAGGATCTGTAAATTGCATGATCCAAGTAATGGACAGCAGCATGGCAATTCGGAAGAACAGGGCCATGCCAATACCCCACATTCGCGCGCGTGATCGAATTTCTCCTGGCAGTTTGTTGGTGAGAATGGAGATGAAAATAATATTATCTACTCCCAAAACAATCTCCAAAAAGGCCAGTGTCAAAAAGGCAATCAGTAATTCAATCATAGTGCGGCAAAGGTAGCAAAATAGTGACGCACCAAAGCAGGGTAAAACCGATTAGCGAACGTTGAGGATGGATTTTTTAGCTAACAGTCCTTCTTGTTCAATCTCTACCAATCCCGCTCCGGAAAGTCGCCATGGAACACGGTACATTCCTATTTCAGGTTTAGAATAGGTGTGTTTGTACTGAAGGCGACCGTTCATGTCGTACATCCGAAGGGTCAAGGGGGCAGTGCTGACGCTGTGAAATTCAATTTCCAAAGAGCCCTGTCTTGTATAAATGGATTGAATGGCAAAAGGGGTGGCTTCCTTGGGTTCGAACCTGCCCAGTCCAGAGGTGATCATCCAAACTTTCAAGAGTCCCGGATGAGCACTGCTCTGTGTGCCGGTGTTGGTAAAAAACACATTGGGGCTGGTCGACTCGATTCCTCCATAAATAATTCCAACAGCCGTGGAATCACCCACTAGTTGTGATTTTTGCAAAATTCCTTCCGCGTTGAAGGGGGCGGTAGGCAATGGAATAAACTCAGCACCAGATCCTCTATACCCAGGCATGAGCACAGGAAGGACATGCTCAGACCACCCATTGGCAGCGGAACGCATAGCGCTCACTGTCTTCACAAAGGGAACTCCCAAATCACTAGCGAATCCACCGTTAGCCGTGGGCGTGTATTGTGCGATACCGCCAAAAAACACCGCTTCAAAAACATCAGAGATGGAATCGTATATGCCCAAAGAAGCGGTATGGTATTGATTGAGTAGTTGTGAAAAACCAGGAATCAGCCAAACAGAATCAGCGGAAATACCTATTCCGTCTGTATAGGGAAGATTTACCTGTGGCTGAAAAACCCCTGAATAACCCACAAGATAGCTTTGGGTTTGACTTTTTTGAATCGGCAGCACATTCCAATCGCGTCGATGCAACAAATTGGAATCTACGTGGGCTGTATACCCACCTACTTTAAAGGTATTGGCGCTGTCTTGAATGGAAAAGAAGGCGACAGAATGAGTATATGACTGAACATACGTTGCATGTCCCATGGGATTGTAGGCTCCGTCGAAACGATGACCTCCAGCCAAAACAAAGGCATTGTCGTGCCAAAGCAACTGCCCCCCGGTAACCGCCATTCGTTCATCCGTTCTCCATTGCACGCACTGTTTTAGACCCAAACCGTTATTTTTAACAGCGGCAATGGCTTGAGCAATGTGTACACGGCTTATCACAGGAAAAGTGATGTGGGTATTGGTAGTGCTTGTGATACCGTAGCCACCTATCAAGACCAAGGATCCGTTGTGTTGTTCAAATTGAATGTTAGAGCTACTCCATTGATCTTTCAACGGCTGAGGAAGGCTATCCACAGAAACAGACCATTTTTGGCCTGTCGTTGGATTCAATACATAAATGTTCACATTTCGTCCGGCCGCATCAAAAGAGGCCCACGGTTGCCGACGGTGTAAACCGTCTTGCCTTCCGCCCACAACCAACCATTCTCCGTTGTGCTCTCCAAGGGCATACGATTGCAATCCCGGCCAGTTAGCGTGGGATATGGGTTCAAAATGAAACGTATACGATTGAGCGTAAAGCTGTCCCAGTAGCAAGCCAAAGAGGAGGGAAAGGAGGGTTTTCATACTACAATAGTAATCACCGTTTTTTACCTCCTCTATGACTTATGTCACACTTGCAGCACTCCGGGATTGTAAGGGCGCTCGATGGGCGCATTATTAGCCATTTCTAAACCCAGACTGAGCCAAGAGCGCGTTTCCAAAGGATCGATGATCGCATCTACCCACAATCGCGCGGCAGCGTAATACGGAGTGGTTTGTTCATCGTACCGCGCCTTGATGCGTTCGTAGAGCTCTTTCTCACCCTTGGCGTCGATTCCTTCGTGGCGTGATTTTTCAATTTGCAGCAGCACTTTGGCGGCCTGCTCTCCGCCCATGACGGCCAGTTTAGCCGTTGGCCAAGCTACAATCAGCCGTGGATCGTATGCTTTACCGCACATGGCGTAATTGCCTGCCCCATAAGAATTTCCAACAATCACTGTGAATTTAGGAACCACGCTGTTGGCGACGGCATTGACCATTTTTGCCCCGTCCTTGATGATGCCGCCGTGTTCGCTCCTGGATCCAACCATGAACCCGGTCACATCTTGGAAAAACACCAAGGGGATTCGTTTTTGATTGCAGTTGGCAATAAATCGGGCCGACTTGTCTGCAGAATCGCTGTAAATCACACCGCCGAGTTGCATTTCGCCTTTGCCTGATTTCACCACCTTTCGTTCGTTTGCTACAATCCCTACGGCCCATCCATTGATGCGGGCGTAGGCGGTGAGGACTGTTCTTCCGTAATCCGCTTTGTACTCCAACCAACTTCCCGCGTCTATCATTCCGTCCAACAAAGAGCGCATGCTGTAGGGCTTGCCATCGGTGGGGATGTGCTTGGAAAATTGTGCTTCAGAAAGGGCGGGGGCAATGGGTTCTGCTCTATCATAACCCGCTTTGGGACGTTCGCCGAGTTTGTCTATCAAGCCACGGAGTGTTTCAATCGCTGCCGCATCGTTGGGCACTTTGTAGTCAACCACTCCGGAAATAGCGCTGTGTGTGTGCGCGCCACCCAGCGTTTCATTGTCGACGGTTTCTCCTACGGCAGCTTTCACTAAATAGCTTCCAGCCAGGAAGATGGAGCCTGTCCCTTCCACAATGAGTGCTTCATCAGACATGATGGGCAGATAGGCACCTCCCGCCACGCAGCTGCCCATGATGGCGGCTAATTGGGGTATGCCCATGCTGCTAAGCTGGGCATTGTTTCTAAAGATGCGCCCAAAGTGTTCCTTGTCCGGAAAGATTTCGTCTTGCATAGGCAAATACACACCGGCCGAATCCACCAGGTACACAATGGGAATACGGTTTTCCATTGCGATTTCCTGTGCCCGTAGATTTTTCTTGCCTGTCATAGGAAACCACGCACCGGCTTTTACGGTGGGGTCATTGGCCACCACGATGCACAGCCTGTTTTGGATTGTTCCCAAAACAACCACAACACCTGCTGCCGGGGCTCCACCGTGTTCGGCGTACATCCCTTCTGCGGCCAAAGCGCCGATTTCAGCGCGCGCGGAACCCGCATCGAGCAATCCATCCACACGTTCGCGCGCGGTCCATTTTCCTTGTGCTTTCAGTTTCGCTTGTCGTTGCGCACCACCACCGGCCTCGGCAATGGCTAATCGACGCTGTAACTCATCCAATAGGACTTTCAATTCGGAGGGGGTAGAGGACATCATAAGTTTCTATCATTCATTGCATTCAGTCAAAAGCCAGTCGGCTGCTCGGCGCCACAACGTGCCTTCCGGCGCGCCATCGCTCATCATCAAAATCAAACGCAATCTGCCGTCAGAAAGCTCTTGCGCAAAAAGGGCATCGGGTTTGCCGTCGTTGAGCACGTCTCCGAACCAATACAACTCCACCGGCCCACAGGATGTGGAATCCATCAACAGAGGCGCAATGTCTTGTTCTAGAAGCACATCGCGCTGATCTATCGTGGCAGACACTATCAAAGAATACTGGTGCAACTCCGGGCATTTCTTGCGTTTCACCACGCCACCGGTAGCATACAAAATCCAGGGAACGTCTGATCCCTCTCCGTCTTTTGCGTGCAGTGATATCTCCGCGCCGGGCATCATCCGCCCTTTGGAAAGGGTAGAAGAGGGCACCAAAACAGTGCGATTGGAATCCAAAGGAACCGGCGATCCAAACAAAAACAAGGCTCCTTCGCCTCGGTTGTGCCGCAGATCAAACTCCATCTTCTTTCCCAACTTCACTTTGCTCAACACGGCCTCCACCTTGGCGGATTTGCCCACAACAAGGTCTTCGTTGTCCGTCGGGCGCATCCAAGCGTACCAATTGTAGCTAAAATCTAGAGAGCTTATATCCCCGCAGTAATTGTATGCCTCGGTCGCGATTAAAAAAGGCATCTCCTTGATTTTTTGTTCCGCTCTTAAGATGGATCCAGCCACTCCGCCCTCTTCGTACCACAGCAAAGCAGAATCTCTGGAATAACCCCTATTCAAGGAGTGAAAAAAGCCCACAATGGAATCGCTGTGGGCATTCCATACCGAATCTTTGTCCAGCAGAGCAGACAACCGAATCAATTGATTGGTGGACAGTCGGTGAAAGGCCTCTTCTGTGTTGATGGGCGCGGGGCGTTGCAATGTATCAGCCAATCCCGACGGCAACCCCGTCGGCAACCCAGCCGACAACCCCGCCGGCAATCCCGCGGATTCCGCTGCGTTCATCGCCCCAAAAAACCCCGCCGTAAACAAAAAGACCAGTAGCCAACGCATGGGTTAAAGATACAGCGCCGGGCCGTGGATAAACAGCTCGTGCAACAAGGTGAGTCCTCCAGCACCGCTCGTTTCACCCTTTTTGGGAGAGAAATCACGCTCTGGCGTCTTGGAATCATCCACAACGGGCAGCGCTCCGCCCCATTGCCAAGCCATCCAATGTTGGATCCGCTGAGAATAAATAAATAATTCGTCGGGGACATCGCAAAGCAGGGGTTCCAATTCGGGCGACAACACGTCCCAAAATGGCGTGTAGGCATACGCAGCGGTGAGAGATCGCCACAGCGAGCGTTCCCAACCCGATTTTTCCAGTCGAACATTGGCCGTAGTTCGGCCCGCATCGTGCACAATAGGCAAAGAAATATCTAACAAAACACCGTTTCTCTGCTGAATCCGAATCCGATTTCTAAAGGTTTGTTTCGGAAAAGTCTCCAAAAGACCAATGCGTGCATCGGGAGACAAGGAGGCCACCCACCAAGCCCGGGGAGGAGCCAGCAAGAGTGGCAAAACAGCCATTACTTTGCGGATTTAGCTTTTCTGCGCTTACGCCACTCGGTGTATCCGTAGATCAACATTCCCACGGCAAAAGCAGGCCACCAGTAGGAACGAGACGGGCCGTCTCCATGGATCACGGTAAACCAACGATTCCAACGCTGATTCGACAATGATTCCATGCTCATAAAAATAAATACGGGCTTGCCCACGACGTGGTCTTCGGGTACAAAACCCCAGTACCTTGAATCGTACGAATTGTGGCGATTGTCCCCCATCAGCCAATAATAATCCAGGG
>CAMDTE010000069.1 GCA_945907425.1 Owenweeksia hongkongensis DSM 17368
ACCGCGGAAATAGCGAAAATTATCCGCTGCTGGGTCCAACAGGGCGCTCTGCACTACGGGAGCCGTAGAACCAAAAAGGGCGTTTAATCGCTCTATGTAGCTAAAAGCTACTCCATTCCTCCATTCTGCCTCCGTCGCATCGTTGATTCCGTCCAACCCCACGTCTTGATGTACGCGCGCTGTTGCATCGTTGCCGAAGGCATCCGTTAACGGTTGGTACTTGGGCGTATATCCCCACGTGGAAGAATCGAGACTAGTCAACGCGCCCACCGGGGACAATCCGTTTTCAAAGCTCTGCTGTCCGTCCTTCAATATGTCCTCAGATAAATTGCCTAGGTTGAAATATACATCTCCGCCTGGATTGGTGGGATCGTCCAAAAAAGGATCCATCACCCAAAATTGAATGAATTCGATGTTTTGTTCTTCAAAGTTATTCACCTGCAAAGAGCGCATCAAACCACCCCAGCGCGACGCAGGATTAATCAACACGCCGTTAGCATCTATGCCCGATGACAACCCACTGAGCCCCTCTGCGTCAAAATTGTACGGTCCCCGTTCCTGGGGATAAAATGCCACATCAAACATGGCCAAATTGCGCGCCATTCCCGGCTGCACAGGCAAATTGGGGAAAATCTCGTTGATGGGAACCATGCGTTGTCGCGGATCCGATGTAATCGCTGGGTTCTGACGAATATTTTCCGGCGTAGCCGCATTGCCCGCATAAAAAGAAGGATCAATAATGTACCACGCTGTCCTTGCTCGGTTGAATCCATGCGCTAGGTTATTGTTCCAACCCGACTCCGGAAAAAGACGGGGTTGTCCTTCAGGCAAACTCGCCATATACCATGTATTGGTTCCTCGCAAATCGATACTTGTTTGCGCACTTTCAAAATCGTCAATATAGGTCGTGGCCGATCCCGCAATATCAATAGCCTTGGGAGTCCCTGGAATCAATTGCGCCACTTCCCCTTGGAACTGTAGGGAACTCGGTTCTTTGGTGCTGATCAACGGCAGCTTATCCAAAAGCCTTGTAACTACCGGCAAATTCTTTTGGTATTGCGTATTCAAACCCCAGATAGTGTTGGCAATGGGCTCATCACCCGCCGTCACCTTTTGCGTCATAGGGCGTTCTTTCAAACTCAGCATGGCTCCACCAACTACCCAATCTCGACTTATTCGGTGTTCCAATGTGGTACCGATAAACGTTTTGGTTTGGAAATTAAAGAGTGTGTTGTTTTCAAATCCCACGCGAATAGGAACCCCGCTCGATAGTAACGCTTCGTTCAAAATTCGGACATGGCCTAGCGCATAATCGACCGTATAATCTTGGTTTTCAACTAATTTGGTACCTCCAGCTGTGACATTCACGGACCCTCTGGGAATGTTGAACGCGTTGAGTTGAATGACCGACCCGCCAGCACTTTTATAGCGTCCGCGCAAAACAAATTTATTCAACTGCGTTTGGGCTTGCGCTCGAAAGCGTGTGGAGTCATATAATTCTTGGAAAACAAAGCGTTTGCGCTGGTCTGGATTGGGCAATTGCGCCGCCAATGTGGATCCAAAAGGCTCCAAAACAGGAAAAATCAAACGACCTGTCTGCGCGTGAATGGTTACCCCTTCTACGTAATCGAAAATCCCATCGGCAAAAGGATCTCCATTGCTGTTTACCTTATCCAGACCCAACGCCTGCACCAACAATTGGTCTTGAATGGCTGACCGCGGTAAAAAAGGCACGGGCAATCCCGTTGCGTCGTTTCGGTACAGCACTTCGAGTCGAAAATCTTCAGCAGACAATTGGAACGCATTCAAACTGTACACGTTTTTCATCATCAAATCCCACAACGGTGATTTGACATCCATAATGGAACTCTTCACCATTTTTAAAATAAGCGTCTTGGGGGGATTGATACCCTCATTGGAAAACTCACCCACTTGATAAATTCTGCCATTGGCCGTGTATTGAAAGGCAACCGCCAAAACCTCGTCTTGATTCAAAGACATATTGAGCGTGATGTATCCCAATTGCGGATGAAAACGGTATTCTGTAGGAGCCAATTTTCGCGCATTGGTCAGTTCTGCAAACTCCTTGTTCGCAAAAAAGCCAGCGGAAGTTAGGCTGCTCGATGCCTGGGTAACATCCCGAATTCCAGGGAAATCACTCACCACTTCCTCCGGATTCAATCGGTTGTTTCGGTTGGATGGAAATCCCTCGGAGGAGAGTCCTGGGTAGATGGCAAATCCGGACAGATTTGCATTTCTACTTCGATGGGCCCACTGCTCTGCCTCGCCCAAGTCCATAAATGCCACGATGTTGCGAACCTCGTCGGGAGTTGCTCTTCGGTTGGTTACCCACACCTCGATCCGCGTAATTTGAACGGGAGAATTGATGACCGGCATAGTCGATAGCGCCGATTCGTACTTGTTTCTAAAGTATTGGCCCAAAAAGAAGTGGCGATTTGCCTCGTATTGATCGGCCGAAATTTCAAAAGTTTGCGAAGTAGCCCCTCCTTGGATGTTGACACTTTGCGATTGACTTCTTTGTTCCGACAACACGGTAGTCACTGTCGTATTCCCAAATTGGAATTGCCCTTTCAGCCCAAAAAGACTTTGCGCTCCGGTAATCAGACTGGAATTTACCGGCAAGGACACATTGCCCATTTCCAGTGTTTTGACAATGTCGTCTTCTTGGCCTTTGAACTCCAATTTTGTTTTGTTCTCAAAGGCAAAGGTTGCCTCCGTATCGTAGTTGAGCTGTAAATTGAGTCGATCCCCTACCGTACCCGTAGCGTTTACTTGCATGCGTTGATCAAAATCAAAGGCCAGCACTTTTCGATTCCTCTCTGGAATCATGGGGTTGTCTATGCGCTGGTATCGCAGTCCAAACCGCAATTCAGCGGTTCCCTGGGGTCGGATTTCAACCGTATTGGTGCCAAAAATGTTTTTAAAAGTTTGATTTCCGATAAACATGTCCGGTATCAAGCCATTTCCATCGCGGTCCGTAGGATTTATTTTGCCCGATTCCGCCAGACGGTCTTGCCATGATTGCGTTTGTTGCAATGAGAACGTGCGTTCACGGTATTGTGCCGCCGTAAAATACTCCGCTAAGCCCAACGGAATCTGCCCTACAAATCGCTGCACTTTGTACAATCCTGTTATCGGATCAAAAGTCGCTTCCGTTCGGTATCCCGACGGCTGTCCCAATCCCGGATAAACCCACGGCGTAGAGGTACTATCAGAGGATTGGGCGCGAAGCGTTGCCGCACCTATCCACCATAGGGCAACTATACCCAATACTCTACCCCACCGCATTTCTTATAATTTGCCTAAAGCCCATTTCACAATATCCTCTACTGGCGCTTCTGGAAACAGACCCATAGCAGTACTCACTACTTTTTCCACAGCAGGTTTTGGAAAACCGAGCACTTCCAATGCGGCCACTGCCTCGGAACGAACACCGTTCGTAGATCCTAGCTCTGTTTTGGACACATCCAGAGCCTCTCCCGCGCTGATTCGGCCCACTTTGTCACGCAAGTCAACTACCAAACGCTGCGCCGTCTTGGTTCCTATGCCCTTGATGGACTGCAACAACCCAGAATTACCGGAAGCAATCGCTTGAATCGCCTCTTGAGAGGTCAACGAAGACAAAATCATTCTCGCTGTATTGGCTCCGACGCCAGATACGCTCAACAACAACAGAAATACGGCGCGCTCCTGTGCTGTCATAAACCCATACAAAAGCTGTGCATCTTCCCGATAAACCGCGTGCACCAACACTTTTACCAAAGAAGATGCCCCTGCTTCGTGTCCGTGTAAGGCGGTGTACGTTGTCAGTGAAATGTGCACGAAATAGCCAACCCCTCCGCATTCAATGATGGCGTGTGTAGGAGATTTTTCCAGTAAAATCCCGTGGAGATGGTGAAACATGGTGAAGGTGTAACGAAGGTTTTAGCCGTTTTGGTATATCCAATCCGGTTGTGCATGCGAATTTACTACCTTCGAAGCCAGTTTAATCCTATTTATTGCATTTATTCATATGAAAAACAACCTACTCCTGACTTTGATTTTCGCTATAGCACTCCTTTCCCTGGACGCATCGGCTCAGTATTACTATTTGCCCAGCGCCACCAACGGGAACCCTGGCGGCATCAACACGGACAGTGAATATCCAGTAGGTGGCGGTTTGGCCACTACATGGTCCTCCATCTCCACTCCTAGCGCAACAACACCGGCTTGGTCTACAACGCAAACCTTGCCCTTTGCCTTTCAATTCAATGGCTCGGCAGTGACTCAATACAAGGTGAGTACTTCGGGGGTGTTGACTTTTGATGTCAGCGCAACCACTGCCCCTTCCTACACCAAAGCGGCTTTGCCTGATGCGGGGATACCCAACAACTCCGTTTGTATATGGGGATTGGCCGCACCTGGAGCCAACGACATCATTGTGAACAAAACGTTTGGAACAGCTCCCAATCGTCAACATTGGATAATGTTTTCTTCCTTTGGTGTTCCCGGCGCCTCTTGTTGGACGTATTGGAGTATTGTATTAGAGGAATCAACCCAAAAAATCTATTTGGTAGACCAACGCAATAGCTGCACCGGAGCCACCTTCAGCATGGGAATCCAAGTGAATAGCACAACGGCTTACACCGTGGCCGGAAACCCCAGCACCCCTTCTTTGGCGGGAACAGCTGCGACAGCTGTCGACAACAAATACTACGAATTTATTCCAGGAAGTCAACCCCAAAACAATTTGATTGGAAGCAATTCTCTAGTGGCGAACTACTTGGTATTAAACCAGGGTCCTTTCCCTATAGCCGCGACCTATTTAAACGGAGGCGCAAGCACAGTCACCTCGGCTACGGCTAACTACAAAATTAATAACGGTGCAACGGTTTCTGCTCCAGTATCTGGCTTGGCTATAGCCACCGGAACGACCGGAACGATCACTCACCCCACAGCGTGGACTCCTGCAGCTACAGGTACGTATCAGTTGAAATTTTGGACCAGCAATCCGAATGGTGTGGCGGATGATGTACCAGCAAACGATACCCTTACAAAAACAGTTGTGGTGGTTTCCAACATTGCCGTTCGCAAACCCCTGATCGAAGTGTTCTCTTCCTCCACCTGCGCTCCGTGCGCTCCGGCAAACACCACATTCAAAGCTTTGATGGATCAGCAGACCGCAGGAGACTACCATTACATCAAGTACCAAATGAGTTGGCCGGGAACCGGGGATCCGTATTACACGGCAGAAGCCGGCTCCAAGCGTGTATTCTACAATGTGAATTCTGTTCCGAATGCGCAAATCGACGGAGGGTGGAATGGACACGCAGGTCAAATTACCCAAACGCTCCTGGCGCAATTCAAATCGGTTCCTTCTTTCATGAACATGAGCGGTTATTACACGGTCACTGGGCAAAAAGTAGACATGGTTTTGAACATCACTCCTTTGGTGACAACCAGTAAAACCTTGACCTTGAACGTGGGCATCATGGAAAAATCCACCACCCAAAACGTGAAGTCCAATGGAGAAACCACTTTCTACCACGTCATGAAAAAAATGGTCCCCGATGCTGCAGGTACTCCCTTCACCAACATCACCGAAAACGTGATGCAAACCCTTAACTTGAGTTACACCTTTAATGGCTCCTATACGTTGCCAGCGAATGCAACGGTACCTGTCAATCACGCCACGGCGCATACCGTAGAGAATTTCAATAATTTGAGCGTGATGGCATGGGTTCAAGACAACAGCACCAAAGAAATTTACCAATCGGCAGAATTGGCTGCCAGCGGAATTGGTGCGGAAGAAAACGTCTCCGCCACGGTGGGCATCTATCCGGTACCTGCCTCTGATGTGGTATACATGGATTTTGGACGCGTCTCCTCTTCTTCGGTCGTTTATTCCGTTAAAAATACGGCTGGACAGATTGTTGCAACCGGTACTGTGGACCCCTCCACGGGAATTCAAACCCTTCCAGTGAGTGCATTCTCTACCGGGCTTTACTTTTTGGAGTGGAGTGCAGGAGACCTATTCCACACGCAACGATTCAGTGTAGTACACTAAAGGTCGTTGCAGATGTCGCAAAAAAAATCTCCCTGGCGCTGCGCCAGGGAGATTTTTTATACCCATAAAAACTTATTTATCGGACAACCCAAACGGGAATCCGAGCCAAAAGTAGGCCTTCCTCTTCTCGAACAGCAAAATACTGTCCTTGGGGCAATTCCGCTGTAGACAAAGAAAGGCGTGTGCTCATCGATGGGTAAGCCTTTTGCATAACGGATCGGCCATGCACATCGACCAAAGAAAGACTCCCTTCTACACGAGAAGGCAGGGAAAAATCAAAAGTCACATAGAGCCCGGCTGGCTGCGGGTAAGCGCGCGTTGCTACAATGGAATTCTCGCCGTGCGAATAGGATGCATCGATAGACCACACAATAAAAGTGCGTAACGAATCCGATGCATTGGCCGCATTAAAAAAGGTATACCAAATAGTGTCTTGACCAGCCACCCCGTTCGCCGGAAGATACACATAGGCAC
>CAMDTE010000070.1 GCA_945907425.1 Owenweeksia hongkongensis DSM 17368
ATCGTCGAATTGTCCGCTGTCATTGGATCGAATGAAAGCGAAAAGGAAGACGGAGGCCAATAAAAGTGAAACCGTGACCATTAAAAAGAATGCGCTCATGGCTTTGCAAAAATTTTAGCGGCTGCTCGCCGGGTGTATAAGGTGGTGAATGCAACAACACTCAAGGAGCTGATAGGCATCAAAATAGCAGATACTTCCGGTGTCAAGGCCCCACGTACGGCCCAAGTCAGTCCTGTTATATTGTAAGCGAGACTCATGATCATACTGAGGCGCACTGCACGCACTCCTGCCTGCGCTAACAGTTGGTGTTTGTGGAGGGATGGCAAAGCATTCGCACGCAACAAAATATCACAGGCCGGGGCAAAGTGCATGGCGTCTTCTGCGACGGTTATTCCCACATCACTTTGAGACAACGCTCCTGCGTCATTGAGGCCATCGCCAACCATCGCAACGGTATAGCCTTTGGATTGCCAGTTGGCTACAAAGACCTTTTTTTCTTCTGGTTTCTGGCGGAATCGGATGTCTGCCTTTTCAGAAACATGCTGACGCAACGCATCCTCTTCTCCAGCGGAATCACCGGTTAACACGGCGAGTGGTGCAGGGGAAAGCTGCTGCATTCCCTGAGCCAATCCTTCACGGAAGGAGCCCTTGGGCACCATGTACCCTAAAAATTGACCGTCTACCATAGCCCCCAAAGCGTGGGCTGGCGCTTCATCCATGTTTTGCTGGCAAAAAGAGGGACTACCCAAAGTGTATTTTTTCTTTTCTATCAATCCTTGCAGTCCTCGTCCTAATTCTTCCTGAAATTCTTGCACTTTCAAGGAATGTTTCCATTGATGAAGCTCTCCAAAATGGACCAGCGATCGGCTCAATGGATGGGCCGATTGGTTGGCTAAGGAAACCAAAGCGTTGGTTGTTTCTGCATGCCACTCGCGCGGAATGTCCCAATCATGAACACCCGAAACAGTCAATGTGCCCGTCTTATCAAAAATCCACGCGTTTACCTTGGCCAATCGCTCCACAGTAAGGGTTGATTTTACGAACGCACCATGTCTACCGAGCCACCGCACAGTGTTTCCTAAAGAGAAAGGGACACTCAATGCCAAAGCACAGGGGCAGGCTACAATGAGAATGGAAGTAACGACCAAAACAATTCGGCTGGGGTCTATGAACGCCCAAACAAGGGCAGAGACGGCCGACAAACCCAGAACAACTCCTGTGAAGGATCTGCCCAACCTATCGGTCAGAGCTGTCCATATGGGCCTGTGGCCGTCCGTGTCCTCGCTCCAAAGCGAAGTGAGATAGCGCTGATCTAGAGCGCGCGTGACCTCAATGGTCAACGCTCCTCCGGCTACTTTAGCGCCGGCAGGAACATCGTCCCCAACAAATACATCTTCCGGCTGAGATTCTCCCGTGATGAATGCGGTGTCGATGGCACTGATTCCTTCGATTACTTTTCCGTCCACCGGTATCAATTCTCCGTGTCGAACCCGTAGGAGGTTTCCTTTTTGAAGGGACTCCAAGGGCTTGGCCACTTCTTTCCCATTTTCAATCACCCACGCTGAAAAAGGAAAAAACGATTTGTAATCGCGCTCAAAGTGCAGCGCGGAAAAGGTTCGGGATTGGAACCAACGACCGATCAATAAGAAGAACAAAAGTCCCGCTAGGGAGTCAAAGTATCCGGGCCCGTATCCTGTCCAAACATCAAAATGGCTCTTTACAAAGAGGGCGACAATGCCTAAAGCGATGGGAACGTCCATATTGGTCGTTCTGTTTTTTAGCGCCCCCCAGGCCGAAACAAAAAAGGGTTCACTGCTGACCAATACCAATGGAATACTCAAAAGCGCGGTGATACCGCGAATAAATAAACTCAAATCGTCTTGCGGACTGAGCCCAAAATATTCTGGAAGGGCAAAAAGCATGGTGTTTCCAGAAACAAATCCAGCGACCGCGAGTTGTCGAAGTGCTTTGCGTTCGTGCGGCGAGCGGCCCTTCGCAGCGGTTTCTGCGCTAGCCAAACTCATATCGGGTGGAAATCCCATGCCCTCCAAGAGGTGGGCCAATGTCGATAATTTTACCTCGCTCGGATCAAACCGAAAGGTGCCGCGCTGCTGGCTAAAGTCAATTTTTACATCGATTAACCCTTTCTGCAAAGAGGGCCAAGTCTCCAAAGTGCGCACACACGAAGCGCAATGAACCGTCGGTAAAATCAATTCGGCAACGGCGGTATGTTCGGACACATGTTTGTACACGTGTGCGTACAAGGACACATCGTCTAAAGCAAGATAGGGATTGTGATCTTGGGCATTTTTCACGGGATAAAAGTAGGATGGTAGATAGCCTGTAAATAGTGATAATTATCAGGTATATTAGTGCGATGGAAAATTTCCCCTGCCATACTTGTCCGACCCGCAGTTTATCTCCCTTTCGGCATTTAGAGGGTGACGAAGTGGAGTTGTTGTGTGCCCATAAACGATACGGTTCCTTCAAAAAAGGGGATGTAATTCTAGAGGAAGGTTCAAACCCCCGTGGTGTGTTTTGTGTCCAATCAGGACGCATAAAATTGGTTCATAGCAATGCAAACGGGAAAGAACACATTGTTCGTTTCGCATCGGAAGGCGATCTCATTGGCTACCGCGCTTTGATAGCTGGTGAGCCGTTGGCTGTGGCAGCGATTGCCATGGATAAATCAGAAGCGTGTTTTGTGCCGGCCCATATTCTATTGGGATTTCTGGAGCACAGCGGTCCCTTTTCTTTAGAGCTTCTGCGTCAATCTTGCCACGAATTATCCGAATCTTCCCGGATCATCAGCAGTTTGGCACAGAAATCAGTCCGAGAACGGACCGCTGAAGTATTTTTGATGTTGCTCGCTCGGTTTGGAACGGACACAGAAGGCTGTCTTGCGCTCGATTTAAAAAGAAGTGAATGGGCAGAGTTGATAGGAACGGCCACCGAATCACTGATACGGTTAATGGCCGAACTGGAAGAATTTGGGTACATTGAACGCCACGGAAAACGATTCAAGATTATCAATAAGCCTGCCTTGGCAAAAATGGCGTCTTTGAACGACTAACGAGTTTTTCTTTTCTGGAAATCCAATTGCTGCTGCCATTTAGCAAAAAACTGCTGACGAGAAGCATCGCCCACTAAAAAAGTCCCCCCAACAAACACCAAACTAAATGCGCTGGGTTTGTATTGAAGCAACGGCTGATAGCTCCAGGAATCGTCAAAAGCATCGCGTTGAATTATTAAGCGCGCATGGAGAAAGGGTGAAAAAGTATAGTTCATATCGGCGCGACCAATCCATCCATCGTATATGATTGTTGAACTGTTCAACTCGAGCATAGAGGCCTTTTCCCATTGGAAGGAGATGCGCGCTTTACTGGCCCATTGCAGTTTCAATTCTGCGCCATGATTACTTTCTCTCCCGACACGAACATCGCTTTCATTTCTCGTAATGCCTTGCCCGCCTTTAAAAATGTAGTTCATGGAAATCCATTGCCGAGGGGCGTATCCTATATAGACCCAGACAAACGGCAGGTTTTCAAAGACATGTCCTTTGTATTCTTCCATAAACCGATAATAGGAACCAAAATTGGCTGAATAACTACCTCCAAATTGAGCGTTCGCCTCGCTTTTGAAACCGTAGGTTTTGGTTTGTCCAGAGGTGGTTTGAATCCCCCATAACTCCGTGTCCAAAGAGTACGATTTGATCCATTTTTTATTCGGAAAGCCCTTGTAGGAAGTGCCTAACTCCGCTTTTTGGAGGTTGTTTTTTGGCGCAAAGCCCATTTCTGCTCTAAACTGACTCCCGATGTGGGTAAATGAGGCGCTGTTTACCCAATGCTTTGTGTCCCTCTTGATTTCGGTAGAGCTCAATAAACCCACATATTTTTCTCCATCCAATGCGTTTGTGTAGGAGGAAAAATGTCCGGAATCAGAGATCCAATCCGCCCGAGGTTCCATGGTGTACGAGAGTGCCGCTTCTCCGAGAATTCGTACGAAGGGGGTCAGACGCAGGTTATAATCCGAACCAGCCAAAGTACCCGATCCCCCGTCTACATAAGTTCGATGGGTAAAAAGGCCTCCCACAAATTGGGAGTGCTCCATTGGGCGAGTGAATCGCAGCAAACTGGCCCAGTTTCCGCCGGATTGTCCCAAAACACTGTAGTCTTCTCCGGGGACCAAATAGGGGGAAGCCTTATCAAAACCAGACAAAGCAATCATTCTGAAATCGTTGCCTTGATGAATCATTTTAGCTAAGGCTACGGGTTGTGCAATGGTGCGGGAGTACAGCAAATTACTTTTTGTGCGCAGCAGGTCGGACCCCTCATTGAAAAAGGGTCGTTTTTCCGGATAATACAAGGCATACGGTGAGTTAATTTCTACCTCCATCGCATCTGATTCCACTTGAGAAAAATCGGGCAGTATGGCTCCTTCCAAAGAAGTTTGACTAGAGAGACCGGCGAAAAAGCTTCCGCCCACTTTGACGATTGGCTGGGTTTCTTGCGTTGTTCCCAATACGAAGGGAAGGGCATTCCATCGTTTTGCCGATTGTATTTGGTGCATAATCAAAACATCATCGTATTGACAATCACCACAAACAATGTCTCGGTTGATGGGAAACGTCAGGGAGTGGTGTTGTTGTGCTCCAAAATACGATTGCCTAAACAAGGAAAATTTCCAAGATTGTTCTTCTCCCTTAGGAAATTGCAAAGAGGAAAAAGGGATCCTCATCTCTACAACGTATACAGAATCTACTGCTTTTGTTGCTGTTTGATAGATTACGTTGTAACCGACATCAAAACTTTGGTACCCGCTTACGGGATTGTCATTTCGCAAATCCAATTGCACACCCGAGGCATTGCATCCCAAAAAAACAATCGCACGCGTATCTGAAAACGCATCGATTCCGATGCCTAGAAAATCATCGTTCCACGCCTCGTCCCTTTGAGTGAGGGTAGATCGGAAAGAATTCGGCTCGTATTGGGCTACAAAAGCTATGTACAGCGCATCGGCATCCCGAAGAATGTATCCCGTAGTTTTCAGTGGAGGAACAGTATTGGTACCCGGGCTGTGTTCAAAAGACAATTCCAAAACAATGGCGCCAGAGTATTCAGCCGGTGAGAAACTTCCGTCCAGAATAGGTTTTTGCTGGGTATGGAAGACTTCGTATTCCACTATTTGGCCCGAAATCGGAACCAGAAGTAGGAGAAAGACAAAAGCGGAGAGAAACGGCTTCATGTGGTACAAAGAGGCAAGGAGTATTTATGTACGAGATAAGTGCAAGGTATAATTGTTTCTTATGAAAAGAAAGGGATGAAAAAGGGTGGAGGCGGAGCGGTTCTTCACACAACCGCTCCGCTCCGCCTCGCTCCGCCTCCTGGTGCGCTAAAAATTCAAACCCAGCTTAAAAATCTACGCGGTAGTAGAACACAGGAAACAAGCCCAGTTGGTATTCTTCTTGAACAGGATTCACGGGGTGATCCGGCACAAACGTCAAAGTGAGGAGGTTTTTATTGTTGAGAATATTGGCCAAATCCAAACCGAACTGGTGCGAAACTTTCTTGTAGTTCCATTTGCGCAACAACTTTACATCGGTTCGGAAATAGGGACGGTACTGAACGGTGTTCAGCGTAGAGCTGATGTATCTGATTTCTAGATTTTCCAATGACTTGACTTCGTCCACGGGACCGAACCAACGACCCCCTACCGTGGTGAACTTTCCGCTCAGCTGGAAGGATTTCTTTCCCTTCAAACTCCATTCTTTGGCCAGTATAAAATTCGCAGCGTAACGACCATTGAACGTAGTGTTTCGCAACACGCCGTCTGAACCGAGGTACTTGGCGTCGAACAAACTCAACGTAGCCAATCCGTAGAATCCCCGACTGAAAAAATGCTCTGCCGTTAGCTCTAGACCATAGTTTTGCCCCGTTCCGCTATTTTCTAAAGTGTCTGGCCATAATCGACCAAATCCAGAACCGGCATTCACCATGGAGAAACTAGAACCTAAATCACGCATTCCAGACAACGGATTCATTTTGAACGACTCTACCGGAATATCCCATAAATGTTGGAAATAAACTTCGGCTTTCAAACGGATGGGCGCAGAGGAAAGGCGGTGTTCAACTCCACCTACCGTATGAAAACTCTTTGTCAGGCCCATTTGTGTATTGTGCTCTTGAGGATCTCTATTGATCGTGGTGAGCGCATAATAATACAGATAAGCGCTTTGCATTTGGCTGTGAATACCGGTTCCAGCGAACCAATTCGTCGATTTGTTTTGCTTGAAATTCAGTCCCAATCGAGGTTCGATAAAGCTCAGACTGTGAGTATTCACATTCGATGCCGTTGCGGTCCATCCGGCCGTCATGCTCAATCGCTCCGATAATTGTCCTTTGTAGCTGATGTAGGGCTGAACAACACCCCATCGGGTATCCGTATCCCATTGCACGCGCCAGGGATCGATAGTGCCG
>CAMDTE010000071.1 GCA_945907425.1 Owenweeksia hongkongensis DSM 17368
GCGGCAGAAGGATTGAAGGAGGCCTTGGTGCAAGGGATTCGGTCCGGAGTAGATGTGCTGTCTGCAGAGGGAGGGTTTTCCAAAAGTGAACTCTATCGTTTGGGATTGCCGTCGGAAGTAAGGGACTTGGAAGAAAAAATCAATTCCCATCCGGTGTTAAAGGCAGCCTTTGGGTCGTCACTAGAAAAACTGAAACTAAAGCTCAACGAGGCGGCAGAAATAGCTTCCAAACAGGCTTTTCCTATTTTCCAATCAGCCGTTGTGAAACTATCGGTGAGCGATGCGATCGGAATCGTGAGGGGAGGAGAAAATGCTGCGACGCTTTATTTAAAAAATCAAACGGAAAAAGAATTGCACGCCGCTTTTGCGCCTGTGATTCAGGCGGCTCTGGACGAGGTGGCCATTGCGCAATACTGGGAACCTGTCGCTAAGGGGGTGAATGCGAACAAACGTTTGTTGGGAAGGACGGAGGATATTCAAACGGATTTGGTGTTGCATGTGAATCAGCAAGCTACCCAGGCGCTCTTCTCTGAAATCGAAAAAGAGGAGAAATCCATTCGAGAAAATCCGCTTCGCCGCACCTCGGCCTTATTAAAAAAGATTTTCGGTTGAGGGTGTGATTGGGCCTTAGCGCGGATGAGCTGCCAAGAAACCCCCGTCGTTCTCAATAAAAAAGATGCCGTTTGGACGCATTGCGCCATCCGGCCTGACTTTCGTACTTAACAAAAAATATCTTGAGATCTGCCTGGCTTTCGTAGTCAACATAAAAGAGTTTCTTTTTGGCTTGACTAGCGTAAGCAGTAAAAAACCACTTGCCTTTGTTGTCCTTTGCCTGGCTTTCATACTTTACTTTGAACACTTTTAGGTCCGCTTGGCTCTCGTAGGGAACGACTATTATCTTTATGTCCGCTTGTGACGCATAATCAACCGCATATACATTTTGAGCCGAGACAATGGCCGGAAAAGAGAAAACAAGGAAAAAGAAAAACACTTTTTTCATGCGGTGGATTGTATATCGATATCTAAAAGTAGGCGTTATTTTCCTTCCCCCTTTTTTGACGCTTGTTTGAATGAGTAAAAAACCCTGCAAACACTGGGGAGAAAAATTTATCCGTTTTTAAATATTTAAAAACGGCTTAAATATTTTTCTTTCATTTGCTTTGCATCGAACATAAAATAGTAGCACGATGAAAAAAGAAACAGAAGCATTTTACCAACTCGTTGATGCAAAACGATGCGATTGCGGAGAACCCGGATGCCAACACATTTGGGTGACCGAAACACAGCGCAGCCTAACTACCATCAATGCGTATGTCACTGAAATGGGGAATGCCGATCTATTGGCTGAATTATTACAGAAAGACAAAAAGTGAACAAGCGTAGGTATGGAGCCTAATCAATCCTCGGTAGCTCCACGCGATCACGCTTTGGATGCCTTGCGTGCAGTGATGATGCTTTTGGGCATTGTCCTGCATGTAAGCCTACCCTACAATTCGTGGAAACCGGGAATGGGCTGGGCGTTTAAGGACACACAGAATACGGCGGTTTTTTTGGACTGGGTGTGGGATTTTATTCATTCTTTTCGGATGCCTTTGTTTTATTTGATTGCTGGCTATTTCGCCGCGATGCTGTTGCAAAAGAGAGGATTGATGGGATTGTTTGAGCACAGGGTCAGACGCATTGCCTTGCCTTTTTTGGCGGGCTTGGTGTTTTTGTACCCCTTGACGGTTTGGTCTTCTTTGTATTCGTACCATGTTTTCAAAGGGTCAGAACACCCGATGGCCAGAGCATGGGCAGTGTTGACTTCAGAAAAGTTGTACCCACTAAAACATTTGTTAGGCCAAATACGCTTGCGCGGTGTTTCGGTTGTGGGGCCCGGTGGTCATTTGTGGTTTTTGTATTACCTCTTCTTCTTCGCTGTTTTGGCCATCGGCTTGACGGTTGTTTTTCGACAACGGCCGGGATGGGCAAGGGCCCTCCTGCGCGTATTTTCCGCCATCATTCAAAAATTTTGGATCGGAACACTGGGCTTTGTACTCCTCTATTTTGGTGCCTTGGTGTGGATGGATTCCCGGGGGATGCCTACCCCTAGGGTGCCGATGAGTTGGTGGATTGTTGCCGATAGCGAGACACTCAAAACCTTTTTGGTCTATTTTGGATTTTTTGCCTTCGGGTGGATCGTTTTTTTTAGCAAAACATTGGTGCATTTGCGCCGATATCCTCTGTGGCAATGTGGAGCAGGGCTGGTTTTAAACATCGCTGTATACAGGTTTCACTGGCCCGCGCAGGACATGGTATTGGCTTCCTTTCCAGGGGGAGCAACATGGACCATTGCGCTGTCCATCCAGTCACTCAAAGCACTTTCCGCTGTCTTATTGATCTTTGGGTTGCTCGCGTTCTTTTTGCGATTTTTTAACGCCCCCTCTGCCCGATTGCATTTCTTGATGCAGGCATCCTATTGGATGTATTTGGTGCACATCCCCTTGGCCTGTTTCCTTCCCGGATTGTTTGGTGGTGTTCAAGCCCCACCAGGCGTTGTCTTTGTGTGGGTTTTGATGCTTACTACCACCCTGTCGTTGCTTTCCTATCGGTACGGGGTGCAGAACACGATTATTGGTGTGTTTCTGCAAGGAAGGAAAAAGTAAAACGCAAAGCACGGGCTGGTGGCCCGTCGCTCACAAAAAAAATCGGTACGATACGCCCACTGTCAGCTGGTGCTGAGAGGCAACTTGCGCGCCCCGAACATATTCGTACAAAGGAAAATCGTAGAGTCCAAAAACAGTCCATGTTTTGTGGTTGTAGCTGATTTGCGGCGAGAAGGAAATCTTTCGACTCCCGGTGGATGCAACATCCACGTTGTACAAAGCCAACAGATCGATATTGTCAACCGCTGTGAGAGGGGCAATGTTCTCTCCCTTGACCTGGAGAGTGACCGAAAGCTTTTTATCAAATGTCTTTCCGGCGAAGAGCCCCACGCTGGCATAATCTCCGAATTTCTCTCCCAGGGAATTCGCCCCTCGTTGGATGTATAGGGCGTTGGCAAACAATCGGAAATTTTGTTTTGGAAAACCCCAATAATAAAAAGCATAGCCAATGAAATCATGGGAGCCATTGGTGGGCTGAACCAAAGGAGGAGAAATAGTGTAAGTCTCTTGTCCGGTCAGTGGGTTTGTGTACACCAACATAGAATCCGTGTGACTCCCCAAGGGGATCTTGTAACCAAGACCTACGGTGAGCTCTACTCGTTTTTTGTCCGTGGTTTTGTTAATCACATCGTACCGAGGAAAAAGTATTAGATCAGAAATGCCCGAGGATTGTACCTGCTCGGAGGCATTTAAAACGGAATCAAAGAGGGAGGTTTGGGTCTTGTTCAAAAAATACCCTGATTCAATGGACAGGGTCAAATTTTTTGTCACGCCGTAGGCAAGCTTCGTATAGAGGTACTGACTCTGGTAACTTTCGAAGAGCTTGGCCATGTCTTTAGCGCCGGATTTGAACCGATCACTGCTCATGAATTGAAAGTTGGAAGCCACTTCCATTTGCCCCTCAACCAAAACTCCCTGCGATGCTCCTCCCGCGATGGGGCTTCCGCTCCCTCCAGAACAACACCCCTGCGCAAACAGGGCATCGGGAAGGGCGAGAAACACGCCGCAAAACAAAAGAATGTGAATCTTCTTCATGGAAGGGTCGTTTATCGAGCAACCAGTACTTTCATCGTTTCTGTTTCATCGTCGGTGTGCAGTCGAAGAATATACCATCCAGCGGCCAGGGAAGTGAGGGGGATTTCTACTTCTTGTTCTCCTGCCGATTGTTTTTCGAGGGGCATGCTGAGCACCTTCTCGCCCAGAACGGAGGTTATTTCCAAGGTAACCTCTTTGGGCGATGACAACACGTACTGTACACGGGTATGCGTTCCCGCGGGATTCGGAAACGCTCGCAATCCCAGGGCGGGGCCCTGGTTTTCCTTGACTCCGATTCCACAGGGTGTGGAGGCCAAACCGATGGCCGTTTGCAATGCGGCCTGGGTGAAGCTACCGTTTTGATTGAAGTACACCGTATGGCATGTTCCGCCACCCAACACCACCGTTTTGGGCATTCCCGTAGAGCCATAATCCATCATGTTGATAGCCGTGCTGGAAAACTTCGCCGTAGCGCTAA
This sequence comes from Owenweeksia hongkongensis DSM 17368, assembly GCA_945907425.1. GTDB lineage: Bacteria > Bacteroidota > Bacteroidia > Flavobacteriales > Schleiferiaceae > CAMDTE01. The sequence goes on from CAMDTE010000071.1 coordinate 4,159, forward strand.
TAAAGTTGCTGCTGGCCCAGCTTTCAATGGTGCTGCAAGAGCTGTTTCCGTAATCATCCACGAGATAAAATACCACATTGGGATTTCCCATGCTCATGACGGAAGTGGCAGCCGTCGATGCGGGGCCGATGCACGCACCGCAGGGCATGACCCACGTGATCACTACAACCTTTCCTGCATCCAGCTCCGAGAAGAGCGTATGGGGTACTTGGGAACAATCGTTCACCGTCCAGTTGGTAGCTGTTTGTGCGTAACCAAAAGGTGCTGACAACCCTATGATCGCAATAAAAAGTGCTTTTTTCATCGTGTAGAAATGTATGGATTAAACGCTTCTTAAAGGTAGTTCAAAAGCGAAACAATACCGCATGGACTTTGAGAATCTCAGATCTATTTCACTTCAGCTCTACATAATCCATCAACCATAAACCGATCCGTACCACAATGAACCTTACCCCAACGGATCTGTTGAATTTTGATAAAGAATAAATCCATAGTATATTCGAATAACCCATTCTATGGAATACACACTCATCCTATTAATAGCACACCCATGAAAAAAATTCTCTTTTTCCTTGCCGCATTTTTCGCCTTGAACGCATTCGCAGACGTCGTGTCTATCGATGGGCGCGTATTCCAGGGAGAGGTTAAAAAGGTCAACTCGACAGGAATTCATCTTCAAGTGGAAGGAAGACACTATAAAGTGCCTTTTGATAAAATTGACGGGGTTTTCTTTGAATCAGAAGGGGTTCTTTCCGATTCTTATGCTCGATTCTCTGGCGCAGAGCCCTGTCTCGCAGCGAAAATGGATGTGACTCTTCGCGGGAAAGCATTTGCACAATTCTTGGGCGGTGTTTTTTTCGGACCCCTTGCTGTCATACATAAGTTTTTGGTAAACTATCATCCCAAAAAGGATTTACAGGTGATGGCTTTGTCTGGCAACAGGGAATTGTTTGATGACCCCGCTTATCTGCATTGCTATGCAGAAACGGCTCGCACCAAAGCGCTTGTCATGACGGGTGTGGGATGGCTTACCTGGTTGTTTTTGCTTGCGAATTAGTGTAGTTGATAGTTAATAGTCGGTAGTCGGTAGTTGGTAGTTGATAGTTGGTAGTTGATAGTTGGTAGTTGATAGTTGATAGTTGATAGTTAGTAGTCAGTAGTTGGTAGTTGATAGTTAGTAGTCGGTAGTTGATAGTTAGTTTTGGGTCAGAAGTTGCGAGGAGACAGGGCCTATATTTGTTTTATGAAACAACTACTACGCTTTTCAGCCCTTCTCTTTTTTTGTTTTTCTATGTTTGGCGCGCAAGCCCAAACATTGCCAGCAGTAATTGTGTCAGGGGTAGTGGTGGATACCAATGGCAACCCCGTAGCCAATCACCTACTTGTATTATCAGACAGTGTGTCCTCTGGTTTGGTAGGTAGTGGTCTAACTATTGACACACTATACACCGGTGCAAACGGCATTTTTTACGACACCATCCCTTTGCACGGAATCGTTGGGCACTTAACCCTTACAACCCAAAGCTGCAATGGTATTTGCCTATTTAATAGCATGACATACACCCCAAATCAAGGAGCGCTTTTCGCTTTCACCTCCAGCTTTACGGTGTGTGGCACAGGTTCCAGCAGTTTGCTGATGTGCCACGCGGAATTCATCATTGATACGGCACAAACCACCCCCGGAGTAGTGAATTTGTTCAATACTAGCTACACGGGCGGCATAGGCGCAGGCTCAGCCGCGATGACTTATGCCTGGACTTTTGGCGATGGCGGTGTAGGCACAGGTCCTTATCCATCCCATTTTTATAGCAATGCGGGCACATACCAAATTTGTGTCACTTTAGCGGCATCTGTTCCTGGAAGCATTATGATGTGTACAGATACCTATTGCGATTCTCTAACGGTGGATCAAAATGGAAACATTGTATACAAAGGCATGACCGGCTTTCAGTTGAATGTATTGAACATGAGCAGCATGGGTCAGCAGGAAAACAGAGCTCTGCAGCCACTTCGCGTGCACCCTAACCCTATTGCATCGGGAGAGCTCATTCACTGGAGCGCAGAGGGGCGTACGGAAATCATGGACGCTTTGGGCCGATTGGTTTTTTCTGACGGCACAACGAACTCTGCCTCTACCGCTGGCTGGAAACCCGGTATCTATGTAGTGCGAGTAACGCAAGAGGAGGCTGTCTATAGCGAGCGATTCATTGTTCGCTAATTCCTTCGTCTGATGAAAGAAAAACGAGACATTACTTCAGCGGCAGATATT
>CAMDTE010000072.1 GCA_945907425.1 Owenweeksia hongkongensis DSM 17368
ACAACGACAAAAAGCAGATAGAAAACAAAAAATCCCATCACTGCTTTTCTGTTGGCTACAAAAATAAGTATCAGAGAAAGGAAGGAAAACCCAGCAAATACGTAGGGTAAAACAGAAAACTCAAAGAAATTTTCTGTGTGCAAAGTAGCCATACCTATGTAGTGGTTCAGGCCGTTGATGATCTCCACGTCTCCGCCAATTTTATGGGCATGCAATTGTAAAACCAGCCCCTCTGGGTATTGTGGCGCTTCCAATTCAATTCGCCACATAGGCACAAAAAGTGAGCCGGCAAAGAAAAGAGACACAACCAACAACATCCACTTGGATGGGGTTGAAAAGGTAGTTGCTTTCATATTTTTTAAATAAAAAAGGGACAAATTTTACTTTGTCCCTTTTTGTGAAGCCTTATTTAGCCTTCGGGTAATTGGTTCCCACACTCCAAGATAGAGGGGTGGAACTTCCCGCGGGGGAAACCCGAATATATCCTTGCATTTCTTGGTGTAGCGCACTACAGAAGTCAGTACAGTACATCGGATACATTCCTACTTTCTTAGGAACCCATTTCAAAGTGGCCGTTTCACCTGGCATGATCAATAGCTCACCGTTGTCTGCCCCTTTCACGGCAAATCCATGGGGCACATCCCAATCCTGCTCAAGGTTGGTAACGTGGAAGTATACTTCATCTCCAAGCTTGATGCCTTCAATGTTATCCGGAGCGAAGTGAGAGCGAATAGAGCTCATATAGATATCCACTTTGTTTCCGTTTCTGACCACTTTAGCTTCTTTCTCCCCTTTGGTTACAAAAGGGTGCTTGTTGTCTTCGATTTTGTAAAACTTAATCTGGCCATTGTTCTTGATCAAATCGGCAGGGGCTGCTTGTGCATAATGGGGCTCACCAATAGTAGGGAAGTCCAAAACAAGTTTCATTTTATCTCCACTGATGTCAAATATTTGAGCCGATTGAGCCAATTCTGGGCCTGTGGGCAAGTATCTGTCTTTGGTGATTTTGTTGTACGCCACAAGGTACTTTCCAAAAGGTTTTTTAGAATCACCACCGGGGATACACAAGTGACCCACAGAATAATAGGTAGGCACTCTATCCAATACTTCCAAGGTTTCAATGTTCCATTTCACCACTTCAGAAGACACAAAAAAAGTGGTGTATGCATTTCCTTTTCCGTCGAACTCAGTATGCAATGGTCCTAGACCTGGTTTCTGTACCTCACCGTGAAGCGCAGCCTCGTATTTGATCACATTGATACCACCGTAGTTGCCGTCAAACTTTTTGTCTTTGATAGCTCCCATTAGTTTGTCGAAACTAAACACAGGAATCAAAGCGGCTAATTTTCCAGAGCCTACAATGTATTCTCCTGTGGGGTCTACGTCGCAACCATGGGGTGACTTAGGGCAAGGGATCATATAGCAAATGTCCTTTAATGCGGCCGCATCCAATACTAAAACTTCGGTTTTCATAATAGATTTTGCAGTATGTGTTTTTTCATCCCACGTATTGTGTGCATATTTCACCGATTGTTTTTTTCCTTTACCGGCTTTGATATACTCCTCCGCTTTTTTCCAATTCACCGCCATAATGAAGTCTTTGTCTCTTTGTGAAGCGTTCACTTCTAGCAAGGTGTTGGCTTGTTCTGTGTTGTAACAAGAGAAGAAAAACCAACCGTGTGATTTGCCTTTTCCAGCATGCGATAGGTCAAAATTTACACCGGGCGTAACAATTTGGAAGGCCAAATCCATTTCACCTTCTTTGCCCACCTTCACAAAACTGATGTGTCCTTTGAAATTCTCTTTGTAGGTGTTGATGGCTACATCTCCATTGGAATAGTCCGCTGGCACACTGAAACGAGTTCCCGCAACTACATATTCCGTATTTTCTGTAATGAAAGGAGAAGAGTGGTTACCCCCGCTGTTAGGAAGCTCTATGATTTCAGCCGTTTTGAATGTTTTTAAATCGATACGAGCAATACGAGGCGTATTGTTCGCATTACCAAAAACCCAGCGTCCATCTACCTCACCATTGGTTTGAGACAACTCCGTGTGGTGCAAGTCATCCCAAGGCACAAAGCCATGCGATGTGTTCAACATGGGCTTAGTTTCTTCGCTATAACCCCATCCTTTTTCTGGATCGACAGAAAATACGGGAATTACTCGAAACAATCGTCCACTAGGAAGTCCATAAACACTCATCTGTCCGCTAAATCCTCCGGATACGAAATTGTAAAACTCGTCGTGTTTACCAGGGGCTACATAGGCTTTTTCAGCATCTCCGACAATGGAGTCTCCTGAGTTTTTTGGCTTGCACGCCGTAAACAGCGCACCGCCTAATGCAATGATCACAATTGCACTAACAATTTTATTTCTCATGGTTTTGTTGTTTTAAAAATGATTGATTTGTGTTTATTATTTAACGCCGTCCACTTTGCGCATGTATTCCAAAATGCTTCTCGCATCCTCATCCATAAGGCCTTGGTTTGGCATGCGTACTAAACAAATTTCCAATTGGGCTTGCACTTCTGGATCTTTATCGATCATTGGATCTGGATTGGTGATAAAGTTCATAATCCATTCTGGCTTTCTTCTTTCAGTAACCCCTTTCCAGCCCGGCCCCACCAATTTTTCATCTGTCATTTTATGACAAGAGGTGCACTTGACTTCAGAAACCTCTTCTCCTTTGGTAGCCATAGCTCCGTCTAAAACGGCCGACAACTCCACGTGATCGTACTTTCCTTCGCCTCTGTTGGGGTCGTACGATGAAGGATCTGCCCCCTCTGTTGATATTTCCGCAGCCGAGGAGTCCGGCGCTTTTTCACCACAGGAAATGGCAAACACCATGGTTAACGCAAGTACAAACGATTTGTTCATGATTGTTTGATTATTATTAGTGATGCGAATTTCTAACGATTCACACGCCAATAAAATGACATTAATCATGAAAAAAATATCCACCTCCTTGCTTTTGGCGCAAGGGCAGCGGAGAAGAAAAGCCAGGTTGTTCTGTATTTACCTAAAAGCCATAGGCCTTTAACAATCCTTTGGCCGTTTTTTCTGCGAACCACTGGCTTACTATGTGTTTTCTCACTACCTGGGGATCCAACAATGAGCCACTCGCGATAAACCGCAATCGTTCCGAACATTCCTCTGCATCGTCGATCGGGAACAAATACCCCAACAAAGGGGACGTTATAACGGCAGAATGGATGCCAACCGCTCGGGTGGCAACCACGGTGCACCCAGAAACCATCGCTTCCAAACAGACCATAGAAAAACCTTCAGAGCGGGAGGGAATAACAACTATCCCTGCAGACCGAAGACGATCTCCTATCTGTTCTGTTTCTTCTATCCACTGAACCCGCTCCGTCAGACCGGCATGTTCTATCCTTGTTTTTAGACCATGGGCAAACGAAAGATCATCTACACGACCTATAATGGTTGCCTTCCAATCCGGAAATTGCGGCAAAACGCGGCATACAGCCTCCACAAAAGTGTCTTGTCCTTTGGCAGGTCGAATACGGCCCATCATCAGAATTTCTTTGTGTCGGCCCCACAACGAATCGTTGCTTTGGCAAAGACCTTCTGGCCATTGTGCTGGGTCCACTCCGTGAGGAACATAGGTCGTTGGCAGTGGGAAGGTATCGGAAACCTCTGGCGTCAGACGAAAAATCACCTCGGCTCTGGAAAATAAAAAGCGAGTCCATCGGGAGGGAACGGTTGCCGAATGGCGGGTGGCAACCAAACGGAATCGAGCACCTAGGAAACGCAACACCCAAGCGAAGAGCAATTCATTGTTTCTGTGGGCATGGACAACCAAAGATCGAGACCCAAAGGCAAGCCGAAGAAAATGGGTGCAGGAAAGGGAAGGCCATCGGACCGCAGAACCCAAAACATACACCTCCGTATGCTGAGAAAGAAAAGGAAGGATTTGCTGTAGGCTCGTTGTCACTCCCGTACGACGCTTGTGAAAATGCAAATGAACCACTACGGGTGAAGCGGTGGTCGCCAAGGGAGGCAATGAATTTGTGGTCTGCACGGACTAAAAGTACCGCATAATCAAGGAAGGATTAAAAAAAACGTCTCTTCAACCAAAGAGACCACCGCACCAATAAAATAAGCGCTGGAACTTCTATCAATGGACCTACCACTCCTACAAAAGCTTGTCCAGAATGGATTCCAAAAACCGCAATGGAAACGGCAATAGCCAATTCAAAGTTGTTCCCCGCCGCTGTGAAGGCCACGGAGGCCGTCTGATCGTACGAAGCACCTCTCTTCCTTGCCCAAAAAAATCCCACGGTAAACATGAGTAGGAAATAGAGCAACAAAGGAACCGCAATGCGTAGAACATCCCACGGCATCTGGAGTATTTGATCGCCTTTCAATGAAAACATAAAAACGATGGTGAGCAGTAAAAAGATCAAAGTCAGCGGTGAAATCCGCGGGAGGTACGTATTTGTATACCAATCCAATCCCTTGGTTCGAACAAAAAACCATCTACCGGCTATACCTAAAAGGAAGGGAACGCCCAAATACAGGGCCACGCTTTGCGCTATTTCTGGTAAGGAAATAATCACTCTTTGCCCTTCTATTCCGAAAAAAGGGGGGAGCCAGGTAACAAAAATCCAAGCGTATAAGGAAAACGAAAACACCTGAAAGATACTGTTCAAAGCGACCAGACCGGCGGCATATTCACGGTTTCCCTCTGCCAAATCATTCCAAACCAACACCATGGCGATGCAACGAGCCAAACCGATGATGATGAGCCCTGTCATATACTCGGGTTGATCTCGTAAGAAAAGCAGGGCGAGCGCAAACATTAATAAGGGCCCAATAACCCAGTTCAATAACAAGGAAGCCCAAACCAACCGTGTGTTTTTGAACGCAATCAGCAAAGTCGTAAGTTGCACTTTGGCCAAAGGGGGATACATCATCACGATGAGACCAATGGCCAAGGGGATATTGGTACTTCCTATTTGCATTTGCGACAGGGCCGATTCCCATGCAGGAAATACTGCACCAAGACCCACGCCAGCAATCATAGCTGCGAAAATCCAAAGAGTCAAATACCGATCTAAAAAAGGCAGTGTTTTCATTCTGCCTGCGAAAATACAGCAGGCGTACCCCTGGTCAATGTTATTTTTAGAATTTTTGCGTGTACCCAATCAAAGGAACGGCAAAGTTCATTTCTGTGCCTGAATCATTGATAACAACCCCTCCAAAATCCCAACTGCTATTGGGTTGGATGTACCGAAACGAAAACAATGCAATACCGTTCGTCCTCTGGGTGACATTGCCCTGCCAATCCTCTTGGTTGTACGCAATTCCATAGCCTTCCAACTGAAAAATCCAATTGCGAGAAAGTCGTTTGGACACTGCGGCATAAACCGTCGGGTAGTCAGACCATTGAAAATTTCTTACCCCTACACCGGAAGTATCGGTTGAAACTTCACTTGTGCCTGCCCAACCCGTTCCAATAGAAAAATTAGCTTCTGAACCGCCAAAGGTTGCTACCGCAAAGGGCAAAGTGGCTCCAAAAAAAACTTCGTTTTTTGGCCAAAGAAGCAGACTGATATTCCCTACCGCCAGTGTAGTCTTTTCATTTAGAGGGATACTGTATTTAAAATTGGGCATAAGGGACAGATTTCCAGCAAGAGAAGAGAACAACAAAGAACCCATCCCAACGGAAAGATTTTCTGTAATGCCCACCTGCACTGTATTCACTTCTAACCACAAATTATTCCAATATACCTCTCCTTTTTTGTGGGGAATGGCAGAGGGTCCAAACAGGTATCGGCTGTAATGTGGATTGGCAAACTTACCGCTCTCATTGACTAAGAAAAGTTTTGCTTTGATGACTCCTGAGAGGTATATTTTTTCAGGACCGGAAACCACATTGGTAATAAACATAAACTCACTGTCTGCACTATCCAAAACACCCGTTCGCGAAGATCCGTCCACCAGATCAAACCGATAGGTTTTTCCCATTTGAAGCGATGTTAACACGCCTTGCGCCATGAGAGAGGAGCTCATAACAGCAAAGGCCACTACCCATAGAAATTTTACAACAGTCTTCATGACACTGGATTTTTGTTTTGTCTTCTAAAGATACGGCCTTTCCCCCTCTCCTCGTACGACGTACCTTTGGAATTCATGAAAACTTTGATTCTTGGCCTTCTCAAGGAAGGAAAAACACCTCCGGATCGTCGAGCCGTCTTGACTCCTTCGCAATGCCAAGTGCTATTGAATTCTCATACCTTGGCGAGCATTTTAGTAGAGCCCAGTACTGTTCGGGT
>CAMDTE010000073.1 GCA_945907425.1 Owenweeksia hongkongensis DSM 17368
AGTTGATAGGGACTTTTTGTCATTGTCAGGATACTTGCTCAGAAACAATCCACCACGCCAACACCACGTAAGGGGTGAAAACCTCTAGCCATTGATTAAAGGAGTTGGCTTTCTTCCAAAATCCACCCACCATCCATGCAACGGAAAGCACCCATCCTACGACAGCAACAGCCTCACAGTGGATGTTCCAAAACAAATAGGCATACGACGAGACCGTCGCGGCGAGCAACACAGTACCTGTTTTGTATATCCAGGGGTTGGTTTTCCACAAAAGACGTTGATAATGCCACAAAGCCATGAGGGAAAACCACAAGGTCACTTTGAAAAATTCCAGTTGTTCCGTTGCATTGTACGCATCGGTTGCAGGGAAAATATCCACCACACCCGGGAGGAATAGGCACATCGGAACCAGAAAAAAGAGGAGAAGGGACTGCCCCCATCGGATTTTTTCTAATGTCACAGAATAAAGCCATAGTAGCGTTAGGAAAAGTAAAAAAACACCTCCGAGGGTATCGTAGTCCAGCCAAAGGGCTAAGCCTTCGCCACCTATTAACGCGAGTCCAGCCCCAATGTAAAGAGCAGTACCACCCAAGAATTCACTGTTCTTGGTACCTACAAAAAAGAGTCCCAAGCCCATAAAAGAGAGGCTTCCCCATGCGATTTGAGGAACAGACAATACGGTGAGATAGCCATCGGGGAGAAAATAACCCCAATGCATAGCGGGTAAGAACAAAAGCGCCATCAAAGGCCACTGCCAGTACGACGCATTTTTTACCATTTTCCGTGTAGTTTAAGCACTTGTTCAATGACATCACGAACACATCCATGTCCTCCTTTGTAAGGTGAAATATAATCGACAATGGCTTTGATCTCTGGCGCAGCGTCTTGGGGAGCTGTTTTTACACCGCACAGGGACATAGCGGCCAAATCGGGTATATCATCGCCCATATACAATACGGAATCGGGTGTCAAATCGTAGGCCAATAAGAGGGACTCCATAGGTTCTCCTTTTTCTTGGGCATTGAGGTGTATGTCTTGGCATCCCAAGGCATGAAAGCGTTCTCGAACGGCTTCCGATTTACCTCCAGAAAGTATAGCGATTCTATAGCCTTGTTGAATCGCATGGTGAATGGCGTATCCATCGCGCGTATGAAACACACGGTAGGGTTGATGCCCGGGTATGGCATGTACCGTTCCATCCGTCATCACTCCATCGACATCGAACACAAAGGTGTGCACGGCATGTAATTTCTGTTTGTAACTCATACGGGATAGGTCGCTTGAATGCTTTCAGTGAGTGCGTCGTACGCTTTTAACAAGGCGGCATCATGGCCTATGGCTTCCCGATGTCTTTGAAGGGTTGCCGAGTCCCTGCGTTTAGCGGGTCCTGTTTGCCAGTTTCCTGCGCTGTGCTGGATTTGTGCAACAAGGGTTTGTTCGAGTAAGGGGGTTAACAAAGAAAAAGGCACTTGATGAACGGCACACAAGGCCCGCGCCTTTTCCATGAGATGGGTCATAAAATTATTGGTCAAAGCCGCTGAGGTGTGCAAAGCGATGCGTCCCGGACTGCTCATGGCGTGAACATGCTTCCCAAAAGATTGAGCTATTCGCAACAACAGAGAAGCATCTTCCGATCGTTCCGATTCCCAAAAAGTTTGCGTTTTGCTTCTGTTGAGCTGTGTCCCTCGAATCAAACTAGCCATGGGCCAGGCTACACCCCTGCGGGGTCCGGGCAATACTTCCAGCGGAGTGGCGCCCGATAGGTGCACTAAAAAGGCATTGGGAAAGGATTGTCTAGCCTTTTGGGCGAGCTCAGGCAGAGCGCTGTCTGCCACAGCCAATAGAACGACACCCGGAAAGTTGGAAACAGCGGGCCAAAGATCTTTGGCTGGAGCTTGTAAAATGGACGCCAACTCGTCTCTTGCTGGAGAATTGCGCGCACAGACACCAGAACAAGCGTGTCCTTGAGCGAGCAAGGCCTGGGACAGTACCCACGCAGCGTGCCCCGATCCAATGATTTCGAAAGTCATGCCCGTCGTGCTTTTTCTTTGTCCCTACGTAGGCGTTGTACCACGGCCAACAAGGATCCAAACCCCATCAATAAAGACCCTAACCAAAGAACATTGATGAAAGGAAATACGATGGCCTGGATAAGAATAAAGGGCTTATTGGAATCATCGCGTCTCCACAGTTGCAGTTTGAAGGTACCTTCTTCGTTTTCTACAGCCGCAAAGCGAACCTTGATTCCTTCTTTTTCCGCGATGGCGTCTTCAAAGCTTACCTGGTCTCCACGAATACTATACCGTGCTATCAGTGGTGTTTCGCCGCCAGCCATGTGTTTTAAACGCATGTGCAATTGCATGTTCAACGAAAGGATGGCCGAGCCGTCGGCTGTGAATTGTGCATCGTGCACCTCCAACGTGTCCATTTGTAGCATGAATTCATCGTAGACAATGGCCTCTTCACCCGACTTCAATGTGGCCTCGATGGGTCTTTGCCACTCGTCCGTATTTCCTTCGGCTCGAATGTCAGCATACGTCACATGGGTATAAATGTCTTTGTTCCAATAGTGTTTTGTGCTGGGCTCTGGAACATTTCCCATCCTTTCGTTGATTTGAATAAAGGGGGACAAGTGAAAAACAGAATCCTCTGAAGTGATAAAGGTCAAATCGTAATGGATATTTTTCCCTTCGGTTCGTTCTCCCGTCCAAACAACCCAGTAGGGATACATGGAAGTGGTATCTCCTTTTTCCAAAACCATATTTTCATTGGAAGGGAAGTCTTTGTGAATAAAAGTTTGATTCACGGAAATATGTTCTTTTTTCCCTTGCGAAATAAGGGCGCCGAGCAGCACAAGGACAAAACCCACGTGGGCGGTGGTCATGCCCAAATGTCGACTGTTTCCGCGCCAATGCCTCAGCCACAAATCCAAGTTGGAAAGAGTAGCGAACAAGGTGGTCGCCACCAACACGATGTGCATGGGATGGCTCATGCGCAATCCCCACGCAATCAATCCTCCCAGAAGAAGTGACAAAAGGAAAGAGGGGATGAGACGTTTTAAAAAATGGGGTGGCGTAGAACGCCACGCCAAATAGGGCCCCACGGCCACTAAGACCGATACAATCAAAGCAAAGGGCATTTGGAGTCCGTTGTAATGGGCATTGGCCTCTATCGGAGGAGCCAAACCGGCCGACAACAAGGGAATCCACCCTTCGGGGCCAATCAGTTTATTGATGACCGGCAAGGAGGTGCTGAAAGTGATTTGTGCGGCTGATAACAACAGGGTGACAGAGCCAATAAACATCCAAAACTCTCTTGAGTTCAATAATTCTTCCGAAGCATTTTTAGGAAATTGTTTCCACCGAACCAGAAGTAGGAAAGCGGGAAATACCACAAAGAATCCAAAAAACAACAGGAGCTGACCGCTCAGTCCAAGATCAACAAAAGAGTGAACGGACGAATCACCCAGCACACCGCTTCGCGTGAGGAAGCTAGAATACAAAACCAGCCAAAAAGTGAGAAGCGTCATAAACAAGGTTATCCCCGTAGCAGACTTTTTGTGCTTTTCTACCATCATTAAATGGCCTGCAGCAACCAAGGTAATCCACGGCACGAGCGAAGCATTTTCTACAGGATCCCATGCCCAAAAACCTCCAAAACTCAAGGCTTCATAGGCCCAAGCACCGCCCATCAAGACGCCAATGCCCAAAACACCCACTCCGGTAAATACCCAAGGAAGTGCGGGCTTTACCCAATCGGAATAAATACCGCGAATCAATCCGGCTATAGCGTAAGCGAAAGGAACGACAGTCAGCGCAAACCCTAAAAACAGAGTAGGAGGGTGGATGACCATCCAGCCATTCATCAACAAGGGATTCAAGCCGTTCCCTTCCGCAAAGGCGGGTAGGGCTTGAAGGTAATCGACCATTTGTACCCACGGTAAGCCGATGTTCTCTGGCAACTCGCGAACGAGGACAAAAGGACTGGAACCTATTTTGAGTGAGCCGACATAGATGCCGAGAAGCATGGTACTTAAAAAAAACTGAACGGAAGAAACGGTAAGTAAAACGCCACTTTCCCATTCTTTGGCCCAGAGGGTAAGGAGCCATCCTATCAGTGCTTGCCATACGGCCCACAATAAAAAGCTTCCTTCTTGTCCTTCCCAAAAACAGCTGGCAATGAATTGGAGAGGAAGGTCAGTGGAGCTATGATGCCACACATAATTGAACTCAAACCAATGATTGAACAAAAGGGTAAACAAGACAACAACGACTCCCAAAACAGCCAGGGCATGTACGCGGAACGCCCCGCGCCCCACTCGTTTCCATGACTCATCGCCTGTGCGGATATTCCAAGCATAGGCCAATGCACTAAAAAGGGAAGCCACTACGGCCAAAGACACAAAAAGCCGACCAAGGTCGGCGTAAAAGGTATGTTCTCCTATATAGTTCATGGAGTGGCGGGTGTGTTTTTTCCGTCAGCGTATTTGGACGGACATTTCATGAGTATTTCTTGGGCAATAAAAGCCGTGTCATTGGCGTAGCCCGTCATGGTAATTTCTTCTGACCGTTCAAAGTCAATGGGCTTCGGCTTGTTGTAATACACCGTGCGCACTTCACCCTCCTTGTCTTTTGCCGTAAAACGCAAAAGAAGGGTTTCTCGTTGAAAAACAATAGAATCCGTTAAAACCAACGTGCCAATCACGGTGCATGTTTCCTTTTTTTGTTTTTCAGCTTGCAGAAAAGTGTTGTAGGTACTAGCGTCTTGGAAGGTGGCGAGAAAAACAACCATCAATACGACAATAACTACCAAAGAAACAATATGGTTTCGTTTCATTTTTGAGATTCTAGTTTCTTAATGCGTCGATCCAAATACACCAAATAAAGCGTCAAGCAGGCAAAGATGATGCCCAAAACAGTGATGACTACGTAGATTTTTCCATCGGCACGAAAGGCGTCGGCCATTTCAACGGGTGCTCCGGATTGTAAAAAATGATTCATTTGTTATTGAATTAATCCCATGGGGTTTCAAGAAAAGACAAGCGGGTTTTGATCTGGGCTATCCAGAATCCAATCAGAATCCATCCCAATACGGCAGGGTAAAATACGGCGCGCATGTTACTGTCCAAATCGTAGTTGCTGAAGGCCGGATTACCGCCGTTTCCCGGGTGAAGAGATTCGGTCAACCGGGGCAAGATTCCAATAAAAACAATCATCAGCGCGAAGGCAAATACGTTGTATACGGCGCTGAGTCTTGCTTTTTTCTCTGGATCTTCCACGCTGCTTCTCAATACGAAGTAGGCCAAATAAATCAACATACTGATGGCCGTTCCGTTCAATTTCGGATCATTGGTCCAGAAGGCTCCCCAGGTAAACTTGGCCCAAACCATTCCGGTAAGGAGTCCTGCCACAGCGAACAATACGCCAACCTCTGCCAAAACAGCCGCTGTGAGGTCGTGTCGCAAGCTGTTTTTCCGCAAGGAGCCTATACTGTAGCCAACGGATGCGCCAAAAAGAGTAATCATGGTAAACCACATGGGCACATGAAAATACAAATTTCGGATGGTCTCGTTCAGGATGACCAATCGAGGAACAGGCCCCAAAAGACCCACTATTAAACTGTAAAAAACCAGTGCGACGCCGAGGTATTTCCACGTATTTTTCATGATTTCCAAAGGTACGGAAACAATATCCATCCCAAGATGGCGGGAAGGGCATTCAAAAGGAGGAGGGATCCAATGGGTGCAAACAGAACTTCCCCTGTCTCGCCGAGCAATGCCAATCGGCTCGCGCGAAGAACAGTAAGCACCAAGGGCAAGAGAAGGGGCAAGCTCAAAATGGCCATGAGGCTCGCTCTACCGTCTGCCTGCGTGGCCAAAGCGGATGTCAGGGTAAGAACGGTGGAAAAACCAGAGCTTCCCAAAACAACCACTACTAAAAAAGCGGGCCACGACTGAACGGGATGACCCAGCCACAAAGCAAACAAACCGTAGGTCAACACCCCAATAAGGGAAAGGATCATTCCCGTGGAAATCATTTTCGCCAGCAACAAATGTTCTGGCTTGACCCATTGACCATAGGTCCACCATCGGGCGGCTGGGACTCCGGCAAAAGAACGAGTAGCCGCGTGCAATGCACCAAAGACAATCACAATCCAGAGCAATGCATTCCATGTTTTCACAAGGGGTTCTGTGGATAAGGCTTTGGAGGTCAAATACACCGTGGAAACGGTGTACAAAATCACGGCCAT
>CAMDTE010000074.1 GCA_945907425.1 Owenweeksia hongkongensis DSM 17368
GGTAGTTATTCACAAGCCGAGATGGCCTATGGTCAGCGAGGCTGGAAATCCCCCCATTGGTCTTGGGGCGTAGGTGTTCGTCAATCGGGCACGTCGGCTCTTCCTTTGACCAATGCATCGGGTGAAGTGTTAGGCACATTTAAGGCCCAAGAAACGATGCCGCGACTCACGGTTGCCTATGCGCTATCGCCGAGGTGGTCCCTTGGGGTCAATGCCTCCATCCTTATGGCTACCTACGGGGTGTATAACGCATCGGCGTGGTCTTCGGATATAGGTGTTGCCTACAAATGGGCTGATGGATTGTGGGCCACGGGCGGAAGCGTCCGTCATTTGGGAGCTACCTATGAGCATTTTGGATTGCATTCGGAACGACTGCCAATGGATATCCAATGGGGTATTAGTCAACGCTTAAAGCACATGCCGATGCGGTGGATGGTGAGTTTGACCCATTTGGAGACCCCAGACCTTGCCTATTTGGACCCCAACCAGTTCACTCGCGATCCTTTGACAGGCGTTAGAACCTATCACCCCCCGAGTGTGGCCAATAGGGTATTGCGCCATGTCCTATTTGGGGCCGAGTTGACGCCTGGAGGCCGATTGCGACTCCAAATTTCCTACGATTTTAGACGGCAGATTGAAATGAAATTGCCTACCAGAGGATCCAATGCTGGATTTTCGTTCGGTATGGGTTTACAAGCAGGAAAAATGCAGTGGCAGTACGCCAACACTTCCATCCATGTCGCTGGGCGACTCCACCAATTCGGGCTTGCCCGTCAGTTCTGAAATGATTACCATTGCTATCGATGGATTTTCATCCACAGGAAAAAGCTCATTGGCCAAACGCATAGCCCATGTGTTGGGATTTGTTTATGTGGACACAGGAGCGATGTACCGCGCGGTTGCCTTGCACGCTTTGCGCAAAGGATGGATAGGGCCAAACGGTGAATGGAACGAAACCGCAATTGTGGAGGCACTCCCATCGCTGAAAATAAACTTCAGCGCAGGCCTTGAAGGAACTAACCGCATTTTACTGAACGGTGAAGCGGTGGAGGATGAAATTCGCTCGATGGCCGTCAGTCAAGCGGTGAGCAAAGTGAGCGCTATTGTCCCTGTGCGGCGTGCGATGGTGGCTCAACAGCAATCCATGGCCCATTCCGATAAGGGGTTGGTGATGGATGGTCGGGACATCGGGACGGTTGTCTTTCCTCAGGCCGAACTCAAGCTATTTATGACCGCCAGGCCAGAAGTACGTGCGAATCGTCGCTTTGCGGAACTACGCAGCAAGGGAATTGGCGATGTCAGTTGGCAAGAAGTGTTCGATAATTTGGCACAAAGAGATGCTGAGGATTCCGCTCGATTGGACAGCCCCTTGTTGTGTGCGCCAGATGCCCGTATTTTGGATAATTCCGATATGGATTTTGATCAAACCTTTGCTTTGGCCCTTTCGTGGGCTAGAGAGCGCATGGAAGAAAAAGAAAGGATTTAATTCCTTTGTCTTCAGTCCCTTCTTGCGGCTAAACTTCCCTCCTTAGGTTTTCTTTCGAACGCGGGCAATGACGGTTTCGCCACCTCGTGGAGTATCTCCTATCTGCGTTACAATTTCCGCATCCACAGGGAGAAATAAATCTACGCGAGACCCAAACTGAATGAAACCAGATTCCTCTCCAACAAGGACATTTTGTCCTTCTTTTGCATACATCTTGATGCGTCGCGCCAACGCTCCGGCGATTTGTCTGTAAAGAATAGGGCCTGTGTCTGTTCCGTCAATGACCACCGTAGTGCGTTCGTTCAGCGTGCTCGCTTTGGGATGCCAGGCAACCAAATAAGCACCTTTGTGGTACTGTGCATAGACAATTTTTCCAGAGGTGGGATATCGATTGACATGCACATTCAAAGGGGACATAAAAATGGACACTTGGATTCTTTTGTCTTTGAAAAATTCTTCTTCCAGCGTTTCGTGAATAACGACCACTTTCCCATCGGCTGGGGCGATGATGTCATAGGATTCGGCACGGGTTGTCCTTTTGGGATTGCGGAAAAACTGAACCACCAATCCAAAAAGCACCAAGGAAGTTCCTTGAATGCTCACCCGAAAAAGAGGAGAAAGCCCTAGGGCTTCTACGCCATACAAAGCAGTCAAAAGAAGTGCGGTGGCTAAGAGTAAGGTCGTACGACCTTCACGGTGCAGCATAATAAAGGGAATAATTGAGTTCAAAAATACATCAAAGCGAGTAGATCATCCGCAATAAGCCCAACACCCAGGCCACCAGGAGGTAACTATCGAGCCGATCAAACCAACCGCCATGGCCCGGCAGAAAAACCCCAGAGTCTTTTACGCCTGCGCGTCTTTTCCAATACGACTGCACCAGATCACCCGCCGGAGCAGCGAAAGCAATGGCCATCCCCGCTATAAGGGTGGGAATTTGCGCACTCCAATTCGGCCAAAGACGGGATATTCCTACGGCCACAAGGAGTGTACACAGGAAACCCACAAGGGCTCCTTCGCGTGTTTTTTTTGGCGAAATACGGGGTGCTAAGGGGGTTTTTCCCCACCACTTGCCGCCTAGATAGGCAAAACTATCGCTAGACCAAATTAATAGTAGCGGCACCAAAACGCGTTCGTAGTGCCATTCTTTCGTGATCGAATCCAGGCCCAATTGATGACCCATGTACATTCCTACGATGGCGTACAACACAATGCCCCACCGCATCGGTCCAGGCAATGCCAAGGCGCGAACTTCTCGTTGGATGTAAAAGGCACCCACCAAACTAAAGAGCAAAAAAGAAAGAGCGCTGTACCAGGCAAAAAAGATCAAGGCCACAGCGTAAACGCCGCCCCATAGCGTGCGCGTTTGCCATTCCGAAAGAGCCATTAGATAAGGGTCTTTTCAAATAATAGCAAATACAATTCGCGGTGTTTGTTAGGGTCCGCGGATGCTTGACGTACCGATTCGTCGTTTTTACCTTTGAGTGTAATGATTTGTTGAGGACGTTGTTCTCGGGTAGCATTATTGATTCGACGCATTCCATCGCTCAAACTTTCTACCAATTGAGAGGTGTGGGCCAAGACGACATGCACTGCTGGGAAATGGGATGCTTTCAATCCCTTGGTTTGCGCGTCGGTAATCATGATTCCGCCTGTAAATGCTACCAGAGCTTCGCAAGTTGTGATCATAGCATCTGCGTCGGTGTTGGATTCCGCAAGGGGTATGCCTGCAGTAGAAACCAAGGGAGAAAGGGCCGTTTCTGGACACCAAAAAGATCGCGGGTGTGTTTCAGCAAAGATATTTCTGATGTTTGCCTGCACTTCTTCAGCAGAATCGCAAAATAAAAAATAACCCCCGCTTTCTGTGAATCGCTTCACAAACTTCAAATCCAAAGGATCCTTCTCCTTAGGGGCATACCGACTTTTGGCGGTAATCGTAGGCTCAGACGGCTCCAAATCGGGGCGTCCACTGAGCACTGCCAACATTTTACCAATGAATCCTGCCATCACACTATACGCCAACAAAACGGCACTGCAAAGTACCGAAAAAATGCAGCTTATTCAGCGGTCGAATCGGAGGAATTTTCGGAAAGCACCTCTGTCTCTGATTCCGCTTCGATTTGGTCGATCACGTCTTGCTTTGATTTCCACGGGCGGTCACCAAAAATAGCGATCAAGTTTTCCTTGAAAATCACCTCATGAGCAATCAAATCAGCTGCCAACAAATGCAATTTGTCCAAATTATCCCGCAACAACTGCACCGCTCGGTGGTATTGCGATTCAATCAATGTGTGAATTTCTGCGTCGATTACTTCGGCCGTTTTTTCGGAATACGGCTTGTCAAATTGATACTCATTTTGCCCCGAGGAATCATAGTACGTGATGTTTCCTAGCTTGTCATTCAAGCCATAAATGGTCACCATAGCACGCGCTTGTTTAGTGACCTTCTCCAGGTCACTCAAGGCACCGGTAGAAATTTTTCCAAAAACCACTTCTTCTGCAGCCCGCCCACCCAGTGTGGCGCACATTTCATCAAGCAATTGTTCCGTCGTGGTGAGATGTCGCTCCTCAGGTAAATACCATGCAGCTCCTAGCGCCTTTCCGCGGGGAACAATGGTCACTTTTACCAAGGGCGAAGCATGTTCCAATAACCAACTGACTGTTGCATGGCCGGATTCATGGTAGGCAATAGATTTCTTTTCTTCGGGCGTGATGATCATATTTCTCTTTTCCAACCCCCCTACAATTCGGTCTACGGCATCCAGAAAATCCTGCTTTTCTACTTGCTTTTTTTCTTTCCGTGCGGCAATCAACGCGGCTTCATTGCATACATTGGCAATGTCTGCTCCGGAAAAACCAGGCGTTTGTCTAGCTAAAAAATCAACATCCAAGCCAGGGTCTAGTTTCAAATTCCCTAAGTGCACTTGGAAAATTTCTTTTCGCTCCTTCAATTCAGGCAAATCCACATAAATTATCCGATCAAATCGACCGGCACGCATCAGGGCACGGTCCAAAATATCGGCCCTATTGGTTGCTCCCATGACAATGACCTGTTCGTTTGTTCCAAATCCGTCCATTTCTGTCAGCAACTGATTCAGTGTATTTTCCCTTTCGTCGTTGCCTCCACTGAACGCATTTCTTCCACGCGCTCGGCCAATAGCATCTATCTCGTCGATGAAAATAATGGAGGGGGATTTGTCCTTGGCTTGTTTGAACAGGTCACGAACGCGACTAGCGCCCACACCGACAAACATTTCTACAAAATCAGAGCCGCTCAAAGAGAAAAAGGGAACCATTGCTTCTCCCGCTACGGCTTTTGCCAGCAATGTTTTACCCGTTCCGGGAGGGCCGCTCAACAGCACGCCTTTGGGTATTTTCCCCCCTAGATCCGTATATTTTTTAGGGTTTCGCAAAAAGTCCACGACTTCCAACACCTCTTCTTTTGCGCCTTCCATTCCAGCGACATCTTTGAAAGTTATTTTGGCCTCGGTGTTGTTGTCAAATTCTTGCGCTCGGCTTTTTCCTATGTTGAAAATTTGACCACCTGGGCCACCACCACCGCCCATGCGACGCATCAAGAAGAACCAAAGTCCGGCAAAAAGAAGAAGAGGCAATATCCAGCCAAGAACTTCTAGTGCGTAATTTTTCTCCTCCTTGTATTCAATAGCTAATTCACCATTGGATTTGTACCAATCGGCATGGATTTCGTACAGGCGTTGAATCTTGATTTCGAAGGTCTCTGCCGGCATTTCAAATTCAAAATGCGGGCCGGGATTGAGCCCGTCGCCGTATGCTTTTTTGGAAATTTTTTCGTAGGCTTCGTTCTTTTTCAATGCTTCCTCCTTGATAAAAACAAGGACGATTTCCTTGTTGACGACTTTCACATGGTCAACATCACCGCGCAAAGCCATTTTCGAGAAATCGTTGAAACTAGAAGGCGAAGTAGCGGAAGACTGATTGGCCGCGAATTGCAGACCTATGAGTCCAATAAAAATGACGAGATAAATCCAGTTGTAACCTCCTCCTAATCGAGTGGGTGTGGAAGGTTTGGGGTTCGTTTTTTTGCTCATTTTTTGATTTTGGCGGCTCTCTTTTTTGGAGCGGCTTTAGGCGTGAGAGGAACAGTGAGGTCGATATTTATTTCAATTCCGTCACCCCACAAACTTTCCAAATCATAGAAGGATCGATTTTCCCCGGAAAACAAATGAACGACCGTAGATACATAGTCTAACAAAATCCATTCTCCGTTTTCTTCTCCCTCTACATGCCAAGGTTTGTCCTGGCATTCTTCTCGAACCCGTTTCTGAGCACTTTGACTCATGGCTTTGATTTGAGTATTGGATTGCGCATTGGCAATCACAAAATAATCACAGACGGAATTATCTAGACTACGCAAGTCAAGAACGGTTGCATTTTCTGCTTTTAAATCAGAAAGACCCTCTAAAATAGATCGAATGAGGGGCGGTAAGGAGTTTTGAGGCATGTAGTGATAGCTGAACGACAAAAGTAGTCCTTTCCCAGATGCAAAGAAGATGCCATAGCAGGCCTTATCTTTGAGATGAGGGCTAAGAGCCCTGTCTTATGGAAGTCAACTATCTTGTTTTTAATACATTAGACTCTACTAATGCGGAAGCCCGTCGGCGCATAGGCCTGGAAACGGCCGGCCATTGGACTGCCATAACGACCGATTTTCAAACGAACGGCAAGGGTCAGCAGGGTAC
>CAMDTE010000075.1 GCA_945907425.1 Owenweeksia hongkongensis DSM 17368
TCGATGCTTGTTTCAGGTTCATTTGAGGTAGAAAAGCTACCGTCGCATCCAGTTGTCACAAGTGACAAGATGAATGCGAGAAGAATGAAGTGTGCGAATTTATTTTTCATGTAATATTATAATTTGGAGATTCCAAGTTGCTAATACAAAAATTAGTGGTCCATTACGAGTGAATTGGAGCATAAAATTCTAAAAATCTTTAAAGTCATCAAGTCCACTTGAACAAATTTATCTTAATATTTAATTTATCCCTTTATAGATAATATCCTTTTTTTAGGCTGTTTATGCAACTTTTTAGTATACTTTGCTTGGCACTTCGTATGGGTGAGTAGAGTGACCCCCACTGGTAATTGTAGTTTGTAATAAATTCCTGACATTGCTCCTATAGGTGATTCCCGTCTTTGCTTTAAATAGAGCTTGTTGTTCTTGATGCTTCTTTGAGTATAGCAACAACCAATCTGGCATCCTTCGTATTAAATACACTCCACCCCACCATAAAAATTGCTGAAATTATCAATAATTGCAACTAAAGAAACAATTAATTCACTAGAAGTGGACCACTAATTTTTGTCTTGGCAACTTGAAATCCCCAAGTTAATAGTTTTCCATTTTCAACTCGAACTCTTTTTTTGGAACTAACAGAATCAAGACCTCTTCATCAAATCGCTACTTGCCCAAGCAGTGAGCCCAGCCCCAAAGGCAAAGAGGGCCACTAGAACGCTCCATGACAACATCGGAAAGGTGGAGTGACCATAAGAGCCCGGCCCGGCGGATGTCGTGATAAAATAGGTAGTCATATTGTGCAACAGATGAGCCACAATGACCATCCAAAGTCGCCCCGTGCGTTGGTATATCCAGGCCAAAGAAAAACCAGCGCATAGCAAGAAGGGAAGTTGGGTAATGCTTTGATGCGCTAAGGCAAAGGCCAAAGTAGACACAAGGAGACCTCTGGTAGCGCCGTATCCGGCCGACGCGAGGCGCTGAAGGGTTCCCCGAAAAAAGAATTCTTCCGCCGTGGCCGCAAAAGGGACAAACACAAAGAAGGCCAACCAGCGAAACGCTGGCTGTTGGGAAAAAAGCATTTTGTCAATCAGTGCCGCTTGTTGTTTTTCTGCGGCCATCCTCTCTGGCCAAAACCCATTGTCCACAATCCATTGATGGAGCGATGTAGAAAGCGCTTCCGTTAAAGGAATGGTTGTCGGCAAAAGAAGCAAGAAGGCGGTGATGTGTAGGTAAGAGAGCTTAGGGGCAGCAAGGGCTGGCAATGCAAGCTGTTGTCGCTCCAAACGTGTCCGCAGCCAGAGGCCAGGAACAACAAAAAGCCCCAGGGTGGTGAATAATTGACCAACCAAAGGCGTTCCCACGGAGGATCCAAACAGCTTTTGAGCGGAAGGAATGGAGAGGGCGGCCAGGGTGATGCCGGCCAAGAGAGAGACAAAAAGTACCCAGCCCAATTCTGTTCCGTAACGAGGGGGCTGGGCGGGAGATGTGTTTTGATTCATTACTGTACCTTTGTGCAGCCCGCAAAGGGCCCTTGAATGGCGAAGATAGCACACATCGACTTAGGCGAATTTCCGCTCTTGTTGGCTCCCATGGAGGATGTCAGCGATCCTCCTTTTCGCAAACTGTGCAAGGAAAACGGAGCAGATATGATGTACACGGAATTCATCAGTTCCGAGGGACTCATTCGCGACGCGGCCAAGAGTTTGATCAAGTTGGATATTTTTGAATACGAACGCCCCATCGGCATTCAGCTGTTCGGAAGTGACATTTTGCATATGCGGGAGGCGGCAGAAATAGCCGAAAGAGCGAAGCCAGACCTCATCGACATCAATTACGGTTGCCCTGTTAAAAATGTAGCGTGCAAAGGCGCGGGATCGGCTTTGTTGCAAGACATCCCAAAAATGGTCCAAATGACCAAGGAAATTGTGGAGGCTGTGGCTTTGCCCGTTACAGTAAAAACCCGCCTCGGCTGGGATGATGCTACCCGGAACATCGTAGAAGTGGCCGAGCGCTTACAGGATATCGGCATAGCGGCGCTCAGTATTCACGGTAGAACCCGGCATCAGATGTACCGCGGAGAGGCCGACTGGACTTTGATCGGGGAGGTAAAAAACAATCCGCGCATGCACATTCCTATTTTTGGCAACGGAGATGTGGATACGCCAGAAAAGGCACAGGAAATGCGCCAACGATTCGGAGTAGATGGTGTCATGATAGGCCGCGCTAGTATTGGATACCCTTGGATTTTTCAAGAGATAAAACATTTTTTAGCCACAGGAACTCTTTTGGCGCCACCCACGGTTGTCCAACGCGTAGATGCGGCTAGAAAGCATTTCACTTTGGCGATGGAATGGAAAGGAGAAACCATGGCCATCAGAGAAACCCGTCGCCATTACACCAACTATTTCAAAAATTTCCCTCACTTCAAAGAATACCGTCTGCGGTTGGTTACCTGCGACACGGCAGAAGGGGTTTTGGGTATATTGGCAGAAATTGAAAAAGCGTACGCCGGTGTGGATGTTACGGCTCACACCTATACGGCATCGCCTGCTCCGACTATTGTTTACGAAGGTCTTGACGGCTGAACCGCGCAGCGGTAAAACTCATCGCAATTCCGCACACCAACACGGTGACGGTGGCCAAAGCCAAAGAAGTCCAACGCAAATCCATAGGATAGGCATCTAAGAGATACCCACTGCCTAGTTTAACCCAACCAAAAGTGGCTTGACCCCATGTCAAGGAGGCCCCCAAAAGAAGTCCAATTCCTATACCGGCCAAGGTAATGAATGCTCCACTGTAGCCATACACTCGCTGGAGTTGCTTGGCAGAAGTGCCCAAAGACTGCAGCGTAGTGTTGTCTACTCGTTTTTCAATAATCAAAAGCACAATGGCACCGTACAGACCAAAGGAGGCGAGCAAAACCACAAAGCTTAGAATCCCGTAGGTCGCAAGTTTTTCCATCCGGAGCACCCGAAAAAGACTGGCTTGTTGTTCCTCCAGGGTGAGCAGACGCCACCCCTTTTGTTCGGCTTGAAACCTCCATTGCTTGAGCGTGTCGGAAGGTACCGTGTGGACATCCGTGGTGCTAAAAAATTCAACGCAATGCCTGTTTTCCTCGGATTCAAAATACACAGCGGCATGCCCTATGGGAATAACCACTTTGTCTATGTCAACTTCTGGGTGAATACTGAACACGGCCACAGGCAGTCCGTTGGCGCGCTCCAATGCGGCGGAGGGGTCCAAAGAAGACAAGGACCATTCGTCCAGAGAGTGAGCGCCTTTTTTAGGAATCCAGCATTCTATCAAGGTAGCTTCCCTTTGCTGTGTTAACCCCAACTGGGCGGCAACCCCGGCGCCCACCAGCAGTGGGATTGGATCTGTTGCTTGCGTAGGCCAGGGAAGGTGTGGAATTTCTGCTCGAATGGAATCAAACCAACGAGAAAAGTGTAGATATTCCCAATCCACTCCTTTGATCAAGGCAACCCCTTCAAATCGGCCGTTTCGCAAAAGAACGTGCCGCTCAATGACAGGAAAGCCTCGGAAGCCGCTCGGCGCTGTGTTGACCGCTTCCTGAGCTTCGGTCAGGGTCAGCGGTTGTCCGTCTAAGCGTTCCAAAAGGACAGAGGGGTAAGCCGGCGTGTACGAATCAACAATGGTATTTTCCAATCCATCGAAAGCCGAAAGCACAACGACCATCGCCGCTGTACCTACAGCAAGCCCTAAGGCCGCAGCTCTGGTCACCCATTGCGCCAATCGCGTGCTTCTTTGCCCACGCAAATACCGCCACGCGACAAAAAAAGGGGTGTTCATTGGATAGGATTCTCGCCGCCTTCGCGAAGGAGACGATCAATGTTTTCTTCGTACTCGATAGAATCATCGGCGTAGTAATGGAGCTCCGGAATGATCCGCATTTGATGCCGCGCCAAATGGCCAAAATCACGCCGAATAAAGGATTTGTTTTCCTCCACCAGGGCCATGGCTTCTGATGTTTTTGCCGTGGGGAATATACTGATGTAAACTCTCGCTATGGCTACATCGGGAGAGACACGAACCTTAGTAACGCTGAGCAAAGTACCGGGCATGTCACGACTGCCCAAAACACGGAGGATTTCTGCAATTTCCCGCTCAATGAGACGGGCCATTTTTTTTTGACGGGTGGATTCCACAGGGACAAAGGTACGGAATCTGCTACCTTTATGCCCATGAATGCCTATCTACGCATCGTATCCTTTGCAAAACCCTATGCGGGGAATGCCATTGCCGCGGCTATTTTTCAGGTTTTTGTTACTTTTTTCAGTTTGCTGAGTGCTGGTATTCTCATTCCGGTGTTGGATTTGCTTTTCATGCAAACGCCTACAGAACCCCTTTCCTACCCCACCGATTGGCTTTCCATTGAGGGGCTGAAAGGAGGATTGAGTGCCTGGGTTAGTCAGGCCGTTGCAGAGGTTGGTGCCAGCGGGGCTTTGCTTTGGGTGTGTTTAGCGGGATCCATTGCTTTTTTCTTCAAAACATTTTTTCATTATCTGGGCTTATGGGCCATGGCTCCCTTGAGAACGGGTGTGGTGCACCGGATACGAACAGAACTGCAATCCAAAATCATTTCTATGCCCCCGGGGACTTTTACCCACAAACGCAAAGGAGATATTTTGTCTAGGGCGAGCACAGACGTTACCGAAGTGGAATGGTCCATGCTCCATTCGTTGGAGTTGGTGGTGAGAGAACCGCTCATGATTTTAGGATCGCTGGTGGTTTTGATGATCATGAGCCCTCCCTTGACTCTTTTTTTACTATTGATTTTGCCTTTGTCCTTTGTGTTGATCAATACCATTGGCAAAAGCCTAAAACGCAGCAGCACCAAGGCGCAGTCGCAATTAGGTCACGCGCTGTCCTTGCTGGACGAAACCCTTACGGGCCTCAAAATTGTACAGGCTTTTCGTGCGGAAAAAACGTTAATCCAGGCCTTTTCCAAAGCCAGTGACGCCACTCGGCAAACGCTGACCAAGGTGCTGCGCAAAAAGGATTTGAGCTCTCCCTTGTCAGAATTCTTGGGAGCTACTCTACTACTCACGGTGATTTGGTTTGGTGGTAGATTAGTATTGGAAGAAAAGACATTGTCTGGCTCTGCTTTGATGGGGTATGTGGTATTTTTTTATCAATTAATCCCGGCATTTAAAGCGCTGACAAATGCCTTTTACTCTATTCAAAGAGGAAATGCAGCGGCGGAACGGATTTTGGAAGTGCTCGATTGGCCCGATTCCTTGCCCGATCCCCAACAGCCACTGCCTGCGCCTCACTTTTCCACATCGTTGGAATGGGACGGAGTGGTTGTGCGTTACAAACCCGATGAAGTTCCCGCCGTTTGTGGATTCTCGGCAGTGATTCAAAAAGGGCAAACGGTCGCTTTGGTGGGCCCCTCCGGCGGAGGAAAGTCAACCCTTTTGTCTTTACTGCCCCGTTTTTTGGACCCAACAGAAGGGTCTATTAAAATGGATGAGCAAGATATTCGGTCCTTTACCAAAGAGGATGTGCGTGCGCAGTTTGGATTGGTGTCCCAAGACCCCTTTTTGTTTCACGATACGGTGCGCGCTAACATCGCTTTAGGAAAGCCAGACGCCACGCTGGAAGAAATTGAAACAGCAGCCCGAGCCTCCCAAGCACATGAATTTATTTTGGCGTTGCCTCTGGGGTATGAAACCCAGGTAGGAGAAGCGGGGACTCGTTTTTCCGGTGGACAAAAACAGCGCTTGGCTATTGCGCGAGCCCTGTTGGCCCATCCTCCTATTTTATTGCTAGACGAAGCCACCGCCGCCCTGGATGCAGAAAACGAAAAAGCAGTGCAGCAAGCGTTGGATAAGCTCCTTTCTGGGAGTACTGCTGTGGTGGTGGCGCATCGATTGTCCACCGTCCAAAATGCGGATCTCATTTTGGTCATTGACAAAGGAGAATGTGTGGAACGAGGCACCCATGTAGAATTGATGGCCCTACAGGGGTTGTATTCTCG
>CAMDTE010000076.1 GCA_945907425.1 Owenweeksia hongkongensis DSM 17368
TCGGACTCTGCGGAGGTGTTGAGCCATCGGTACCTCAAAAAGAACGTGTTCAGAGATACGTTGATCTACGGATCGGAACTGTTTGCCAATGACGACCCAGGAAGAGAGAATTTTGCGCCCAATCTGCGATTGGCAACACCGGCCAACTACATCGTGGGGCCCGGAGATAAATTGACGGTGGCGGTTTACGGTTCGCAAGAGGCGGTGTCGGAAGTGGTGGTAAGTCCGGAAGGAACCATCAACTTGCCCTACGGAGGAGTGATTTCCATTGGGGGCGCAACGGTAGAAGAGACCACGGCTCGAATCAAACGTCGCTTGTCTGTCAATGGCTATACTTCCTTGACGAGCGGACAGAGCAAAATCAATGTGGTACTTGCAGAGGTGCGTACGATCAGAGTGGTGGTCGTGGGAGCGCGCAGACCGGGCAGTTATTTCTTGCCTGCGGTGGCAACCGTTATGCATGCATTGTATCAATCGGGCGGTCCGGGTTCCATGGGATCGTACCGGAGCATAGAGGTTGTTCGACGCGGAACAGTAGTGGCTACCTTGGATGTGTACGAATTGCTATCCACAGGCAGAGCCTCCGGAGATGTTACCTTGCAAGAAGGCGATGTAGTGCGCATTCCCACGTACGGCGCTCGGATCAATTTGACGGGATTGGTGAAAAAACCAGGCTTGTACGAAGCGATGATTGGAGAATCGCTGGAAAAATTATTACAGTACGCCGGAGGCTTGTCTGAGCCAGCCTATGGAGGGAGAGTATTGATTTACCAAACAGGAGCTAAGGAATTGAAAGTCAAAGATGTGCCTTTTGAACACTGGGGCGTTTACCATCCCATGGCAGGGGATGTAGTGATGGTGGGTTCTTTGTTGAAACGCTATGCCAATCGGGTATTTGTTACCGGGGCTGTGATGAGACCGGGCTTAGTGGCTTGGGATTCAACATTGACCTTGGCCGGAGCCTTGTCTCGTGTGGATGGGTTGCGTGAAGATGCCCTGGGCAGGGGAGTGGTGTACAGTCGCTCGTTTGCTGGTACCTCTTCTTACCGAGGGTTTTCTACAGAGAATGTAGCCGCCTTGACGCAATCCTTGCAGCCGTCGGATTCTATCGTTGTGGGGTCTGTGCTGGATTTCCATTTAGCAGACAGTATTAGCGTGAACGGACTCGTGAAAAACCCGGGAACGATGGATTTCGCTAGCGGAATGACATTGTACGATGCCTTGTTGCTATCGGGAGGATGGCAGCCGGAGGCCCTGTTGATTTCTGTGGAAATCTATTCGCTTGACCGCACTTCCCAAGGGGACTTGACGGGAAAGCGTACCATCAAGTCCTACGCGATTGATCCTTTGCTCGCTATGGCAGAGGCCGATGTGCCTTTGCTCGCTGGCGATGTAATTACGGTAAGAGAAGACAGGTCCAAACGCAAAATAGGACAGGTGGAGCTTCTGGGAGAAGCGATGATTCCGGGAAGTTACGCCATGACTTCTGCCAATGAGTCCCTTAGCGCCTTGCTTGCACGCGCTGGAGGGTTCTCCTCGGAGGCTGAACCTCGTTTTACTTTGCTGATCAGACCTCGGCCGGAAATGTCCATACAAGTGAATGCAAAAAACTACGCAAAAGATTCAGCGAACGCCTCCATTCAGCGCATGACTTGTGATTCCGTAGCACTGGATTTGAACGACAAATGGGCTATTAAAAATGTAACGCTGGTTTCCGGAGATGTTCTATGGATTCCAAAGAAAAGTGCGATCGTGAGCGTTTCCGGTGCAGTAAACCAGCCCACGGCGCTGATTTCTGACGTTCCTCGCTCTGCGAAGCATTTTATTCACAGCGCAGGGGGCTTTGCGGAAAATGCTGCCCACAAAAAGGTATACGTGTTGTACCCTAATGGAAAAGCAAGGAAAACGACCTCTCTTTTGTGGGGGTTGACGAACATTTACCCCCAAGCATTGCCCGGATGCGAGGTATTTGTTCCCTCAAAAGAGGAAGGATCGCACCGTAGATTGACAACCGCTGAATGGACCGGTATGGCCGCCGCCTTAGGAACGCTGGCAACGGTGACGTTCGGGATACTTAATTTCTTACAATAACAGGACGATGAAATCCCTTCTTTGGCGTTTTTTAAACAGTGAATTGTCTGCCGAGGAGGCCTCGGCATGGCGAAAAAAGGCTACCCGTGCTTTGCGTGGGCAAGGGGGCAGAATTCTTTTGGCTGCGGTGTTGGGTGCGGGCTTGGGCGCTGTAGGGTACGGGGTCATTCCACGCAAGTATACCGCTGAATTGATGCTCGCCATTGAGGACGAGAAATCCACAGGGTTTGAAAATATTTTGGCGCAATTTGGAATCGATGTAGCCGGTTCCCAAGCGGGCGGTATTTTTCAGGGAGAATCCTTGATTCACTTGTTTAAAACACGCTATTTGTTGGAGCGTACCCTGTTGACGGAGGTGAACATAGAGGGGGAAAAGGTGCTGTTGGCCAACCGATTGTTCCCCAGTACTAAATGGGCACACAAACGCAAAACCCGTGAGGTGGTCTTTTCTGCGGAAAGATCCACTTTTACTCCTTTGCAAGATTCGGTCTTGTTATTATTGAAAGACCACGTGGAAAACAAAATTTTATCGGCAGAGAAACCAGATAAAAAACAAAGCATTTTGCGAGTCCGGGCGGTTCATGCCGATAAGCAGTTCGCCAAAGCCTTTGTGGAAACGTTGGTGGCCAATACCTCTGAATTCTATGTAGAGTCCCTTACGGCAAAGGCGCGAGGCAATTTAGACGTGCTCAAACGGGAGGCAGATTCCGTAGAATTGCTTTTGAGCACACACATGCTTCGTTCTGCTGTGGCAGGCGATGTGAATGTGAATCCATTGCGTCAAACCCTTCGGGTGAATCAAAACCGAGCCCTGGTGGATTTACAAGTGACGGTGTCTTTGTACGGTGAAATTGTAAAAAACTTGAAATTGGCAGAAATCTCCTTGCGCAAACAAACACCTTTGATTCAAGTGATTGACCCTCCGCGGTTTCCCTTGCAAAAAACAGGCTATGAGATCTGGCAATGGATGTTCGTCGGAACGGTGTTGGGTGCGTTTCTGATGGCCTATAAGTCACTTTCATCGATAGAAAAATAAGCCGATGAAAGGCCTCTGGCTTTATTTTTCAAAGGCTGTCAGCGTGGTGATGGCTTTGGGCTTGCACGCCTACGTAGCGCGCCAGTCTCCCGATCAGTACGGGGCCTTGCCTTTGGCTTTGCAGTGGCTCGCTTTCTTAACCTTTGCGGCTGATTTTGGAACAACAACGGTAGCCCCGCGCGAGTGGTTGATGGCTCCCAACGCCCAGGAATACGAAAAGGGAGTGAATTCCTTGCGTTTTGGGATGGCCTGGATTTTGGCGACCTCCGTGGCTCTGGTAGGCATTGTTTTGCCTTGGCCCTTGGGGTTGCAATTGGCTCCTGCGCTGATCTTGTGGCCTTTTGGAGTGGATTGGATGCTCAAGTGCCGGGGGTTGTTTGGCCGGCTGGCCTGGAGGCAGATGCTCGCCTCCTTTCTTCAAGTGCTATTCGTTTGGGCCAGTTTTTCCTTTGTGGGAGCCTCGTTTGGTCCAGGATGGCTTCCTTTGGCCCTTTCTCTGGGGGTAGGTTTGAGCTTTGTTTTCATTCGCCCTAAAGGCATGACTCCAGAATCTTCCGTGGGATGGCGCATTCCGGGAATAGCATCGGTCTCTGCCCGCGTTACTAGACCCAATGCCCTGCCGTTTTTTCGCAGACAAAGTGTTCCCTTCTTTGCTTTTGTCCTGATGCATGCATCTTACGGCTTGGGGCTGTTTGTCCTCGGATTTTCCTCCGCCGTGCATCCGGAGTCCATCGCCCTTTTGTCGCAACACGGAGCTCTGTACACCTTATTGGCCAGCGGGTCTGCGTTGGTGGTGATTGCCCAGGAAGTAGGGTTGTCCAAAGCGGGAGTGCAGGCGCGCAATCCGTGGGTTTTCTGGGCTTCTTTGGCATTGGTGGGTTTGATGGGGTTAGCGCCTTTTCTTTTGCCTTTGTGGTTGGGAGCTGATTTTATTGTTTCCACGTCCCTATGGTGGGGTTTTGTGGCTTTGGCCGTGTTGTTTGGTTTGCGCCACATGATCATACACCAGGGATATTTTGACACACACTACAGGCCGGTCATCTGGGCCAATGGCGCCGGATTGCTAGTTCAAGTTTCCTTGTGGATAGGAGCTTTTCAGCCGAGTGCAGGGCCGTGGGAGAGCCATTGGCCTGTAGCTTTTTTATGCGCTGGGGAAGCCGTTTCTCTGGGAGTTTATCTCTGGCGGAAATGAAATTGGTTGCGGTGGGTCACCAAATGCCGAATACCACAGTGCAAGCGGCACAGGTCTGGGCCCAGTCATTGAACGCATCCCTTTGGTGTGTTGACACGGCAGAATCCAACAATGAATATTTTGAATTTTCTGGCTACCAAACGGCTTTGGATCGCCTCTTGGTAGAGCCTGAATCTTACTCCTTTCCCGTCTTATTGGTCAACGACACGGTGTTCACCAAGCGCTGGACCGCCGGATGGTTATCCGTTTTTAAATGTTTACAAACGATTCCCCTCCGTAGTGGCGGAATGTATGCCGATGTTCGCCGATTGACCAAAGATTACCGGTACGTGTCTTCCTGGCTATACTTCTGCTCCGATGCCTCATCGGTCCAAACACTGCACGATGCCCTCCAAAAAGTGGAACTTCTAGTAAAAAAGAAGGAACTGAACAATTCGCCGGAGGTTACCGCTTTATTATCGACCTTTTTGCATCCTTCAAACGGGTGGAGCGGTTATGCGGGGGAATTGAATGAATCCTCTCGCAAAAGAAAAGAGCAAACCATCCGATGGGAACATGCGGTGAGTGAAAGGATTATTTCAAAAATTGACCCCTTTCCCTGGGGACTTCATCTTTGGTCATTGGTCGTGTGGAACGTGGACCGTTTTCTTCAACGATGGAAATGGATTGCTAGAAAGCTATGATGGACGCTATCCGAAGAATCATGGGCTATTTGCTGTATCTGCCCAACATAACACCGCTTCAATGGTTGTTCAAGTCAGAGGTTTTCCCGTGGGCATTTCTTTATTCCCTTCGCGCCGACTATAAACTCCCCACGGGGTACAAAATTTTTATTTTCTACTTGAGCTTGAGTGCCTTGTGGGTATTTAGTGGGGGTTCAGGGTGGTTAATTCCTGCTCGGTCCTTTTTTGCCCTGATCAATGCATCGCTGATTTTCTTTTTGCTGCTTTCCATAGGCAAAAAGGAATTTGACGGACTGCGCAAAGCCTTTGATATCGTGTTTGCTGTCAATATGGTGGTCGTTGTGGCACAAACGCTGAATGTATTTCCGGAATTTTTGGTGCCGTGGATTCGTTTGGTATTGGACCGATTTATGTCCGGGGCAGAGGGTTACGGGCGAGGAGTAGGGGGGTTGTTCGCCGAACCCTCCTATGCATCCATAGCCTTTCATTACTATTTTGCCTATTTCATGCTTAGAAAAGACATCAATCAAAAATCCGCTCTGGGTCTTTTGTTGACAGTGGGCATGACGCTGTTTGACATCTTTTTTGTTCGATCAGCCACTGGTTTGGTGATGATTTCCATTTATTTTATTTCCCAACAACGTTGGCGAGATGTGTGGCGAGGGGCGATTGTTGTGGTGCTCAGCGCTGCCAGTATCTTGTACATTTCCCAGCGTGTGGTAGAACTTCCTCGGTCCTTAGACATTGCCTATCGGGTCGTATTTGAGCAGGAATACCAAAACTTGTACGATTTTGTACTTCTGGAGAGTGGGCACCGCGCCATTGGAGTGTTGGGTGCGTACAACTACGGTTTCAGCCACCCCTTGGGCGCGGGATTAGGGCATTGGCCCAATGCATCCATTACCGCTATGGAGAGTATGGGGATCGATGCGGCCCAAATTGGCTA
>CAMDTE010000077.1 GCA_945907425.1 Owenweeksia hongkongensis DSM 17368
TTGTTTGCCTATACCGGTGGTGTTTCTTTGGCTGCCTGTGCCGCAGGAGCGGAAGTTACCCATGTTGATTCGGTGAGAAAGGTGATCGATTGGGGGCGACAAAACATGGAAGCCTCAGACCTCACCGGAATTCGCTGGGTCGTGGAAGATGCCGCCGCCTTTGTGCGCAGAGAAGCCAAACGGGGAAATCTATACCACGGCATCGTACTGGACCCTCCCGCTTATGGTCGTGGGCCAGCAGGAGAAAAATGGATTTTGGAGGAGCAGATCAACGATTTATTGAAGGATTGTGCCCGCATTTTACATCCGGGTGGATTCGTCGCCCTTAATTTGTACTCTATGGGTTTGAGCGCGGTAGTGGCCAAAACACTTTTGTTTCAACACTTCCAACGAGAAGCCGATTTGGTGGAATTGGTAGCCTACGATGCCACAGGAAAAGGACTACCCTTTGGTACGGTTGCTCGCTTATCTTTGTCAACAACCTAAAACAATTTCTCCATGGAAACGGGACTTCTTCATACCCATCGGCTCCTCGCCTATCTTTTTTTACTGGCCGCCCTCTCTACTATTGCTCTGGCCGTGCACGGATTGCTGACGCATCGCTCGGTTCAAAAAAACGACCAGTGGGCCGTTCGATTGACCGTCATCACGGCGCACATCCAATTGCTTTTAGGTCTCGGTCTCTATTTTGTAGGGCCGTGGTTTTCTCAGCTTCTGTCCGACCCCGCAGAAGTCATGAAAACAGCTGAATTACGGTGGTTTTCTGTAGAGCACATTTTTGTAAACCTTGTAGGTATTGTGCTAATCACCATCGGCAGTGCAAAATTCAAGCGAAGCTCCGGCGCGCAATCCTTCAAAACCCTGGTAGTGTACATGAGCATAGGCTTATTGCTTATTGCCTCTCGCGTCCCTTTTGATCGCCTATTTTAAGTCAATCGCTTGAATGATTGAACGCCCCCAGCGCGAAGAGCGCATTGAACGTTGCATTTTGATTGGCGCCATCACTCGGGTACAACCCGAGGACAAGGTGGCGGAATATTTGGTGGAATTAGAATTTCTCGCAGAAACGGCAGGCGCTACCACCGTGGCGTGTTTTACTCAAAAGCTGGATAAACCGGACCCGAAATTGTTCTTGGGAACGGGGAAAATGAACGACATTTTGGCTTACATCCAAGAGAATGACATTGATTTGGCCATTTTTGACGATGAACTCACCCCTTCACAACTCAAAAATGTGGAGCGCTTACTGGAAATCAAAGTGCTGGATAGAACCCACTTGATTCTCGATATTTTTGCTGCGAGAGCCCTCACTTCCTACGCCAGAACCCAAGTGGAATTGGCGCAATACGAATATTTATTGCCACGACTGAGTCGGATGTGGACGCACTTGGAAAGGCAAAAAGGAGGTATTGGAATGCGGGGCCCGGGAGAAACACAAATCGAAACGGACCGCCGTATCATCCAACAAAGAATTGCACTTTTGAAAGAAAAGCTGTCGAAAATCGACAAGCAAATGGCCACCCAGCGGGGGAACCGTGGAGCACTCATCCGTGTTGCGTTGGTAGGATACACCAATGTCGGCAAATCCACATTGATGAATGCCCTCAGTAAAAGTGACGTGTTGGCGGAAAATAAGCTTTTTGCGACGCTGGACACCACCGTTCGCAAAGTGGTTATTGGCAATCTCCCTTTTTTACTGACCGATACGGTAGGTTTTATTCGAAAATTGCCCACCCAATTGATTGAGTCGTTTAAGTCCACTTTGGACGAAGTGCGGGAGGCCGATATTTTATTGCATGTGGTGGATTTAGCGCACCCTGCCTACGAAGATCACATTACCGCTGTGAATCTCATTTTAAGCGAGCTAGATACAAGAGACAAGCCTATTTTGATGGTTTTCAACAAAGTCGATTCGTTCAAAAAGGGCCCGGAAGGAAGTACTTTGGACGAAATCAAACGCGCTTGGGAGGACAGGGTACAGGGGCACGCCGTGTTTATTTCCGCTACAGAAAAGGAGAATTTTGATTCGTTAAAAGACGCTGTCTACGGAATGGTAACCACTCTTCATGCGGTGCGTTTTCCGTACGATACCTTCTTGTACTAAAGCCGTCTCTTTATTTGAACGCATTCAAACCCGTAACATCCATACCGGTAATCAATAAATGAATGTCGTGGGTTCCTTCGTAGGTCACCACCGATTCCAAGTTCATCATGTGGCGCATAATAGGATAATCGCCGGTTATTCCCATGCCGCCCAACATTTGACGAGCATCACGCGCAATCTCAAGCGCCATGTTGACATTGTTTCTCTTCGCCATGGAAATTTGTGCCGATGTGGCACGACCTTCGTTTTTCAATTGGCCCAATCGGAAAGTAAGCAGTTGCGCTTTGGTAATTTCCGTGATCATTTCGGCCAATTTTTTCTGTTGCAACTGGAATCCACCGATAGGACGGTCGAATTGAATGCGCTCCTTGCTGTAACGCAGAGCCGTATCGTAACAATCCATGGCCGCGCCCAAGGCGCCCCAAGCAATTCCGTAACGGGCGGAATCCAAACATCCCAGAGGAGCGCCTAAACCCGATTTGTTGGGGAGCAAATTCTCTTTGGGCACTTTTACGTTGTCAAAAACCAATTCACCAGTAGATGAAGCGCGCAAAGACCACTTGTTGTGCGTTTCTGGTGTAGTGAACCCCTTCATTCCACGCTCTACAATCAGGCCATGAATGCGGCCCTTTTCGTCTTTCGCCCAAACAACCGCCACGTCACAAAATGGCGCATTGGAAATCCACATTTTAGCCCCGTTGAGCAAGTAATGATCGCCCATATCCTTGAAATGGGTAATCATTCCGCTTGGATTGGAACCAAAATTGGGCTCGGTCAATCCAAACGATCCCAACCATTCGCCACTGGCCAACTTCGGTAAATATTTACGGCGCTGCTCCTCGTTGCCGTAGGCAAAAATGGGATACATGACCAAAGAGGATTGTACAGAACAAGTAGAACGAACGCCGCTATCACCACGCTCTATCTCCATCATCATCAGACCATAGGACATTTGATCCAGTCCAGCGCCACCGTATTCCGAAGGAATGTACGGGCCAAAAGCGCCAATTTCTGCTAATCCTTTGACCAACTGCTGCGGAAAGGCTGCGCGTTGTGCATACTCCTCAATAATAGGTGTAACATCTCGCTTTACCCATTCACGCGTTGCATCGCGTACCAATTTGTGTTCTTCGGTAAGCAATTCATCCATTAAATAATAATCGGGATGTTGGTAAAGGTCTTGACGTGCTGACATAATTCTACTTTTCTAAGGCACAAAGGTAGGGAGCAAAGCCCGTATCCTCTTCTTTCCGTGTACTTTTGCACCCATGGAATTTGGTTTCGAAGGGATTGTACGTACTCCATGGCCCAATGCGTGGGTTTTTTGGGCGGTGCTCTTTTTTTCTCTTTTGGCGGGAAACTATGCGCAAAACCAAAAAGGCAGAGTGGTTGCCTGGCTTACCGATGGCATGCGCCCTTCCGGAGGCAGTAATCCACACTATTCTAATGCCTTTGTCCGTGCAGCGTGGTCCCTGTCTCTTTTATCCGCCGGGCTTTTTAGTTCCCCCTGGGTTCAACAATTCACAGGTCTTGATTTTCGCTGGTCGACTCTTGTATCTATCAGTATTTGGCTACTTTTTTTTGTGGGTCAGTATACTTTGCACACCCTCGTTGGAGCGTTGACAAAATCTTCTGTGGCTTTTGCGCATTATTGGGTTGAGCGAAACATTTGGCTGCGTTGGACCGCCGCTTTATCGGTCCCTATGGCGTGGGGATGGCTTCTGGAGGAGGGAAAGCGAGAAGTTTCTATAGCCTATTTTTCCATTGCCGTTTTACTCTATCTTATTGGAATTCTACGGGGTACGCTCATCATGGTGCAGAAATCACCCTTGCCTTCTGTGCATATTTTTGCGTACATTTGCACGCTCGAATTGGCCCCGCTTTTATGGGCCCTAAGCGCTGTCCTGTTGCTATGAAAGTCAAGTCTATACTCGTTTCTCAACCAGAGCCTGTCGGTGACAACAATCCGTACACCGCTTTAGCTGCCAAGCACAAAGTCAAAATTGATTTTCGTCCCTTTATCAAAGTGGAAGGAATTCCCGCCAATGAGTTTCGTCGTGACAAAATCAATCCAAGGGACTTCAAAGCAGTTATTTTTACGAGCAAAAATGGGGTAGATCACTATTTTAGGATGTGCCAAGAATTGCGCGTTGAGATCAATCCCGAATGGAAATACTATTGTGTTTCAGAAGCAGTTGCCTTTTACTTGCAGAAATTCGTTCAGTACAGAAAGCGGAAAATTTACCCAGCCAAAGGGTCTTTGAACGATTTGGTGCCCATTTTAAAGAAGCAAAAGGACGAGCATTTCCTTTTTCCTACTTCTGATGTTTTGAATGCGGATATTCCGGCCCTTCTTTTGGCCAGTAAAATAAAATATACGCGCGCCATTTTGTACCGCACGGTAGCGAGCGATTTGAGCGATTTGGCTGAAATAAAATACGATATTCTCGTGTTTTTCAGCCCCGAAGGAATCAAGTCGCTTTATATAAATTTCCCCGATTTTATGCAAAACGAGACCCGCCTGGCCGGGTTTGGCAGCAGCACGCAACAGGCTATTGCCGAGGCCTCTTTGCGGTTAGACATCCCCGTACCTACTCCCGAATCTCCTTCGATGATCACTGCCTTGGATACCTACATCAAGGAGGCCAACAAGGGTAAATAAACCGTTATGCGCGCCACATTGGGCAAGGAGGAGCGTTTGTATCTCCGCAAGCGGATCGACTTTCTCTTCGCCTCGGGTCAAGCCCATGTGTCTTATCCGGTGCGTTGCGTGATTTGTTTGTCAAATCCTGCCGATACCGGACCTCAGGAGGCTCCCCTTCAAGTACTTTTTGCCGCCAGTAAAAAAAAGTTTCCGCGAGCCGTGGATCGGAACCGGAAAAAACGCCTCTTGCGCGAAGCGTATCGATTGGAAAAAAGTCATCTGTATTCGTTGGCTGAAAAAAAATGTTTTGTGGCCTTACAATACATCGGAACGAGCGACGAATCCTTGGAAAATCTAAGAAAAGCCGTTCGCCTTGCGGTTGAAAAAGGCCTAGCTTTGGCCTATGCGGTTTCCTAAAAAATCTTTTCGATGGGCTCTTGTGGCCCTCGTTCCCCTACTGTTCCTGGGTGCTATCAAAGTGGATTACTTTGAAATCACCAAACAAATTGAAATATTCAACGCAGTCTTCCGAGAAATTACCACGGGATACGTAGAAGAAACACAACCGGGCACCTTGATGGAGAACGCCCTGAAAGGCTTGTTGAATCCGCTGGACCCCTACACTACGTTTATTCCCGAGCGAGACATAGAAAACTACCGGATGATGCAAACCGGTCAATACGGTGGCATCGGAGCAACAGTGCGTATTGTGGGTGAATACGTTGTTCTATCGGCCGTTCATGAAGGCGGTCCCGCCGATAAAGCCGGGCTCCATCCCGGCGATTTGCTACTCGCAGCGGACGATGTTTCATTGGTATCCATGGATTTAGATGGCGTGGCCAATATTTTGAAAGGGTCTCCCGGGTCCAAAATAAAGTGTACTTACCAACAAAGCGGAGTGGGGAAAACGGTGGTATTGAC
Source organism: Owenweeksia hongkongensis DSM 17368 (assembly GCA_945907425.1). Taxonomy (GTDB): domain Bacteria; phylum Bacteroidota; class Bacteroidia; order Flavobacteriales; family Schleiferiaceae; genus CAMDTE01. The sequence goes on from CAMDTE010000077.1 coordinate 5,670, forward strand.
GCGGGCAGAAATCCACATGAAGGCCGTTCCTTATTACGCCTTGATTCAACCGACCATTGGATACATCGTTCTGACAAGTTTTACGGAGACCGCCTACCCGGAAGTTCGTGACGCATTGTCTGATTTGCAAAAACAAGGCGCCACCTCTTTGGTCCTCGACTTGCGTTCCAACCCCGGAGGACTCGTTTCTTCTGCAGTCGACATTGTCAACCTCTTTAT
>CAMDTE010000078.1 GCA_945907425.1 Owenweeksia hongkongensis DSM 17368
GACAGGAAGAGTCAAAGACAATCCGCTTTTCAGCAAATAGGTCTTTCTATGAGTGGCAGGGAGACTCCACACGGAAGTGATGGTTTGCACCATCACACCGATTCGATTGGTGGTGTTGGCGGCTAACCCACCCATACCGCTCGCCATCAGCAAAGTGAGTGTAATGGCCGATCCGTTCCCTGCGAGAGTGTTCACTATCCCTGCTATAAATCCTCCGAAGAGGTAGAGTAGGAAAAAGGAGAGATCCATGGCGTGGCAAAGATAGCCGTTCTGCGTACCTTTGTGCTCAATGTATACTCCACGCTGGTTTTTCTCCGTTCTCATGGGCTTGACAGCAGCCACTTGGGTTTCCTGCTCTTCGTCGGACAATGAATACGAGGTGCAGCGTGCGCGTTTGGACACGACAGAAATTGGAATGGACTCTGTCTATACTGTACGCATGACCCTGTCGAATCCCCACGTGGACACCTTTTTAGTAGCCATTGCCACCTTGCAACAAGGGGACATGTCCTTTACAGACTCTACCGGATTCTATTTATTGAAAGGCGATTCCGTCATCACGGAATTGGTATTTCCAGAAGCACGGACCCGAACGGGTGAGTCAACCTTTACTACCCGCGTGGCAGCACGCCCTAGAAAATGAACCAAGAAGAAGGCCGCAAAAGACCGTTTTACGATGAAAATGGACGACCCGTTCGCTCCTCATCCTACCAGCGCCCCACTCCGCCAAAGCCTGGATTCAGGCCCAATAGAGGACCTGTAGAACCCAGCGTTCCCTTGACCCCGGATGCATCAAGGGATGAAACCTTTGTGGCAAAAACATTGCAAGGATTGGAGGGCGTTTTAGCGGATGAATTGCGTGTCTTAGGAGCTAGGGATATTCAGACCTTGAACCGCGGAGTAAAATTTTCCGGCGATTTTGGATTTGTGATCAAGGCCAATTTGGCTCTTTCTACTGCTTTAAGAGTATTGCGTCCGGTTCATCATTTTGGAGTCAAAACCAAAGAGGATTTGTACCAAGGAGCCAAGGAAGTGGCTTGGGAGGATTGGTTTCAACCCCAGGCCACATTTGTTGTGCGCTGCAGTGGTCAACACCCGCAATTCACCCACAGTGGCTTTGCGGCCTTGGTGGTAAAAGATGCAGTGGCAGATCGGTTTCGATCCAAACACGGGTACCGACCCAATGTAGAAAAGGAAAACCCAGACATCGTAATTGATGTTCACTTGTCGCCGGATCGCGCCTACATTTCATTGGATAGCTCGGGGCAATCTTTGCACAGAAGAGGTTATCGACAAGACGTGGGAGTGGCCCCCTTGTCTGAAGTTTTGGCCGCAGGAATGTTGAAACTGGCAGGGTACAGAGGGGATCAAGCTTTTTTAGATCCCATGTGTGGCTCGGGAACGCTTCCTTTGGAGGCGGCTCTAATCGCAGATCGACGTCCGCCGGGAATTTACCGCGACCGATTTTCTTTTATGCACTGGGCGGATTACACTCAGGACTTGCATGCCACCATTGAAGAAAGTGTCTTAAAAAAGTCCAAAGAAGGCGTAATGCCCTTGTTTGGTTGGGACCGAGAGGCAACCATGGTCAATAAAGCCCGTAAAAATTCCGAAAAAGCCGTGTTGGAAGATAGAATCCAATGGAAAAGGCAAACGTTCATTGGTTCTACCGCTCCGGCGGGCAGAGGTCTGATGGTCATTAACCCCCCGTACAATGTAAAGATTCAAGCAGATACGCAGGCCTTGTACAAAGGCATGGCGGAAACTTTATTGAAAGGGTATTCGGGTTGGACCGCTTGGATCATCAGCTACGATACCTATGCTTTACGTCACATGGGATTGCCTATTTCGGAGCGCATTGCTCTAAAAAATGGAGATTTGGATTGTGACTATGTGAAAATCGAAGTGGAATAAAAAGCCGAAAAAGAGGGATTACCGAGGGTAAGGCAGCAAACGCTGCACCCAAAGCGCTGTGTTTTCTTGGAGTATGTGGTAAGTCAATTCAAACCCTGCCTCTCCGCCAAACCAAGGATCGCCCACATCGTCCATAGGAAACAAGGGATCAAACGCGCGGAGTTTTTTGATTTTTAAACGCTGTTGGCTTGTGGTGCATAACAACTCAACGGTCCGACGATTGTTCTCATCCATCACCAAAACAAGATCAAAATAGTCCAAATCCATAGGAGTGATTTTCCGCGACCTGTGGTCAATGGAAATGCCGTGGGAGGCCGCATTGTTTCGTGTACGCGGATCCGCCTCTTCTCCGTCGTGTTGACCATTGGTGCCGCAGGAGTCCACTTCAAAAAGATCCTCTGCGCCCGCATCGGACAATGCCTGTAGAAAAAGAGCTTCAGCCAATGGGCTTCGGCAAATATTGCCCAAACAAACAAAGAGTATTTTCTTCTTTTTCATTGCGGACAAAGGTATGTTTCCAAGCCATCCAATCGCCTTACTTTTGTTACTATGAAACACGTGGCTGTATTGACTTCTGGGGGCGATGCACCGGGCATGAATGCCTGCATTCGGGCAGTGGTTCGCTCGGCTTTTCGGGAAGGATGGAAGGTTGCGGGCGTCTACCGAGGATACCAAGGCATGATAGAAAATGACCTGATCGAGATAACGCAGGACCATGTTCACAATACCATACATCGGGGAGGTACGTGGCTAAAAACAGCACGTAGTGAGGAGTTTATGACGGTTGAGGGAAGGCAAAAGGCCATTTCTCATTTGCGAGAGAGGGGCATAGATGCCGTGGTTGTTATTGGTGGGGACGGTTCTTTTCGGGGAGCGATAGCCTTGTCCAAAGAAATGAATATACCCGTCGTGGGATGTCCGGGGACCATCGATAATGATTTGTTTGGAACGGATTTTACTATTGGATACGATACTGCCGTCAATACGGCCGTAGAAGCGGTGGACCGCATTCGGGATACAGCCACTTCACACAATCGATTGTTCTTTGTAGAGGTCATGGGCCGTGATGCGGGATTTATTGCCTTGCGGACCGGTATCGCAGTGGGGGCGGAAGCCGTTTTGATTCCAGAAACAGTCACATACATAGAAGATCTTTCCAGTAAATTGGCTTCGGATTGGGCCAGTCAACGTCGATCCGGAATCATTATTGTAGCTGAAGGGGATGACCAGGGCGGAGCAGTAGAGGTGGCCAAACAAGTGCAAGAACGATTTCCGCAATGGGAAACCAAAGTGACCGTCTTAGGGCACATACAGCGCGGTGGTCATCCCTCCGCATTGGATAGAATCTTGGCCAGCAGAATGGGACACGGAGCCATTCAGGCGTTAAAACAAGGTCTTTCTTCGGTCATGGTAGGGGTAAAAGCAGGACAAGTCGTGTACATTCCTTTTGAACAAGCGACCAAACACCATTCGGAAATCAGCCCCTATTTATTGGATTTGATCGAAGCATTGCGCTGACATGGCACCTGTAGTTTTTGTTGATGTCATTCTTCCGTTGCCGTTGCAAACGATCTTTACGTATGCTTGGCCTTTTGTGGAAGATCCCTTGCCCGGTTACCGTGTATTGGTTGAATTCGGTGCTCGCAAACGATACGCAGCAGTGGTTTGCCATACTCATAACAACCCTCCACCGTATGCTTGCAAGTCCGTTTTGGAATGCCTAGACGAAGAGCCGTCGGTGCATCCATCGCAATGGGAGTTGTGGTTTTGGATGGCTGATTATTACATGACCAGCCCAGGGGAGGTGATGCAGAGCGCATTGCCCTCTGCTCTGAAAGTACATTCGGAGTCCATTCTGTATTTTTCCGGCCTGATAGAGATGCCTAGTTCACCCGCTGATCAAGCGGTTGTTGAATGGGTGCGCACCGCAGGCTCCGTCCCCTACAAGGCCTTGTTGGCAGAGAAAAATCTTAGTATTTCTCATGCTCAGCTGAAACGACTCATAGAATTGGGGTATTTTTATTTGGAGGAACATGCTGAGGCAACGTACAAACCGCCCCAAGTGAACGAAGTGCGTTGGCCTTTTTCTTTGCACAACGATCAAAAAACGGCCGAGGCTTTCTCTGCATTGAAAGCTTCTCCAGCGCAATCAGCGGCCTTGTTAGCGTATTTTGAATGCGCTCTCGTTCCCGGAAAAGATGCCCTGCCTCAAGCTCCCTGGGTGCCCGTTAAGGTGCTGGGAAAACGCCCCATCAAAGCGTTGGTTGAAAAAGGGTGGTTAGAATGGCGAAGCATAGAAGCTCCCGCTCTTCGACCAGAAACCTCCGTCCATGGAGAGGGGGTTCCTGACTTAACGCCAGACCAACACCGAGCCTTTTTGGAAACACAGGCCGGATGGGCTCAAGGAAAAACAGTTCTGTTGCACGGCGTGATGGGTTCTGGCAAAACAGAAATGTACCAACACGCAGCAAAATCAGCGCTTGAAAAAGGAAAACACGCGCTCGTACTTCTTCCGGAAGTCACCCTAACCGAGGGATTGCTCTACCGGTACAAAAAAGTATTTGGAGACTGCGTTTTAGTGTATCATGGCCGATTGACGGATAAACAGCGGATGATTGTTTGGAATGCATTGCTGCACAACTCTTCCGCTCCTGTGGTCGTTTTGGCTTCGCGTTCCGGTGTGTTTTTGCCCATGCATCGCGTAGGTTTGATAGTGGTGGATGAAGAGCACGATACGTCCTTCAAACAACAGGAACCAGCCCCTCGTTACCAGGCGCGTGACACAGCTGTGTGGTTGGGTGTTCGCTTCAACATACCCGTAGTATTGGGTTCTGGCACGCCCAGTTTGGACACATGGCACCGCGCCCTTACCCAGAAGTACGTTAAGGTATCTCTTCCCAAACGCTTCGGGGATGCATTGCCTCCGCAGATTGAATTGGTGGATAAAAAGAAGTTTCTGCGGCACCAAGAAGGGAAAGGACCTTTGACCGAAACCGTATTCCAAGCGGTGGAGGAAGCGTTGCGCAATCAGCGACAAGTGGTGTTCCTTCAAAACAGACGTGGCTTTGCGCCCGTTTTGTTGTGTGCCCACTGTGGATACACAGAAGAGTGCAGTCGATGCGATGTGGCGCTAACGTACCACAAGTTCCAACAGGCAATGCGTTGTCATTATTGCGGAGAATCCCACGCTTTGATTCAAAAATGCACCTCTTGCGGCAGCCCTCAGCTAGAACTGAAGGGTTTAGGGACGGAAAGAGTGGAAGAGGAGTTGCGTATTTTGTTTCCGGAGGCTAGAATAGGTCGACTGGATGCAGACACGGCACGCTCTAAGGTGGCTCTGCAAAGACTTTTGGACGATGCGTTGCGCGGAGAATTGGATATTTTAGTGGGTACTCAATTAGTATCCAAAGGATGGGACCTTCCCACAGTGGATGTGGTTTGTGTCATAGATGCAGATGCCATGCTGGCGTATCCTGATTTCCGGGCCCATGAACGTGCTTATCAATTGTTGGCGCAAGTTGCTGGCCGGGCGGGGCGTCGAGATCGCCCGGGACGGGCGTTTATTCAGACGGCGCAGCCGGACCATCAAATTTTGCAACAAGTCAGTTCGCATGCCTACGAAGAAATGGCAGAAGAGCAACTCTTCGAAAGAAAGACTCATTTTCATCCGCCGTATGTCCGCCTCATCCATGTTCTTTTCTCCCACAGGAGGGCAGAAGTGGTCCGCGAAGCAGCTGTGTGGTTTGCGTACCAATTGGTGACAGAATTAGGGGGTGGTGTTTTGGGTCCCGATGCGCCTTCCGTAGGAAGAGTCAATTTGCTCTACAGACAGCAGTTGTGGATAAAAGTGGATCCACAGGCCCCATTGCGCGCAACAAAACAAATCATTGCCAAGAAAGCGCAGCAATTAGTATTTCACCCTGATTTTCGTTCGGTTCGCGTGGT
>CAMDTE010000079.1 GCA_945907425.1 Owenweeksia hongkongensis DSM 17368
GAAAAGGCCTCTACTTCAACACCAGCAAACGCAAACTCCTCCGGCGCCTCCGACAAGGCCTCCACTTCAACACCAGCAAACGCAAACTCCTCCGGCGCCTCCGACAAGGCCTCCACTTCAACACCGGCAAACGCAAACTCTTCCGGCGCACTTTCAACTTCCGGCGCACTTTCAACTTCCGGTGCACTTTCAACTTCCGATGCCTCCGGCAACGCCGCTGCTTCCAAATCATCGGTTTCTTCCGATGGGATGGGGAACGCGCTGGAATCAAAGGAATCAAAGGAGGTGAAAGAATCGAATGTATCCACAGGGGAGGGAGTCACTTCAGCGGAGGCTTCCAGAGCCACCACGCGTTGTTGCCACTGTTCAACCACAGCGGTAAGAGCCATTACATCGGATTGCAATTGCAGAATATGTGCCCGGGATTCGCCCTGAATAGCCATTTGTAACAGCTCCCACAAAGCCTGCTGCTCCTGGGAAGTAGCCGGTTGGGAATGAAAAGTAGTTTGCAGTTGTGCGAGAGTTTCTTGTAGGTTTGGGCGCATGTGCCGAATGGGATTGAAAGCGAATGATTAGTTTTGCCTAAAGGCTCTGAAAAGTACAAAATGTTTCTTGAGAACACTCCCCATCCCGGCTCCGGTTGGATTGAAGTCATTTGTGGATCTATGTTCTCTGGTAAAACGGAAGAATTGATTCGCCGATTGAATCGAGCGCGCATCGCCAAACAGCGCGTAGAAATCTTCAAACCAACGGTGGATGTGCGGTATAGCGAGGAAGAAATCGTATCACACAACCAAAATGTCATTGCCTGTACGGTCATAGAATCATCCGCTAATTTGCTGTTGTTGGCAGATCAAGTAGACGTGGTGGGAATAGATGAAGCCCAATTTTTTGACGATGGAATTGTAGATGTGTGCAACCAGTTGGCCAATAGAGGGGTTCGGATCGTCATCGCCGGGTTGGATATGGATTCCAATGGAAATCCGTTTGGCCCGATGCCTTTGTTGATGGCCACCGCAGAATATGTCACTAAAGTGCATGCCATTTGCGCGCGAACTGGCCGTTTGGCCCATTATTCCCACCGATTGATGAATGGAGGCCCACAAGTATTCTTGGGCGAATCGGATCATTACGAAGCGGTATCTCGGGATGTTTTTGTTCAATTGCAAGCCCAATCAAAGGATGAAAAACATGGCCTGGACCCTCGCTGAGGTAGCACAAGGCGTTGGATCAACGTCAGAGTTCACAAACCACGCGATGGGCAGGGTGCGCCATGTAGCTGTCGATTCCAGACAATCGTATATTGAAAACGATGCCTTGTTTGTGGCGTTAGAAACTACTTCTGGGGATGGGCATGCTTATTTACAGCAGGCATATGACAACGGTTGTTTTGCTGCCCTTGTGCACAAGACGGTGGAAAATGTACCCGAAAACATGATTTTGATCCGGGTATCGAATACGTTGGAGGCGCTGCAACGGTGGGCCGGTGTCGTTAGAAAGGGATGGGATTTTCCAGTCGTAGCTATCATCGGAAGCAACGGAAAAACGATTGTCAAAGAATGGGCATTTCAGCTGATTTCATCAGAAAAACAAGTGACCCGAAGTCCCCGCTCCTACAATTCCCAAATCGGGGTGGCACTCTCGTTGCTCGGCATGGAAGCGCAGCGGAAAACGCAAAAAATAGAGATTGCCCTAGTGGAAGCTGGCATTTCTGAGCCGGCGGAGATGGAACGATTGGAAGCGATAGTAAAACCCACAGATGTCTTGTTTACTAGTTTGGGTGCTGCCCATGGACTTCAATTTTCTGATGATTTACACAAACTCCGCGAGAAGTGGTCGATGGCAAAATCCGCCAATCGAATTTTTTATTGTGCAGATCACACCGCAGTGGCCAATCCCTTGGCTCTCCCATCGGTGCCCGCTGTAACTTGGAGTTTGCAAGGTCGGCCCGCCCAGTATTCAGTGGAAAGAACGGAAGAAAAGCATCAGCTCGTCCGACTTCGGATCAAAGGTCCGCGCGGCAAGGTGGATGCAATGGTGCCTTTTAATGACAATGCGCTGGTAGAAGACGTCATTCATGCCGCGGTTTTGGCGTTAGAATACGGAGTGTCTCCGGAGTCGGTTTCTGCTTTGATACCCCAATTGGAATCCTTGGGGATGCGACTGGAATGCTTGCCCGCGGTGGGTCAAGGAATCCTCATCAACGATACCTATACGTTAGACGACGAATCGCTTCGGCTCGCGTTCGAGACACTCAAGCAACAGCCTATGGATTTGCACCGAATGGTGATCCTGGGAGGCCGAGAACAATCGGTGCGTTCGGCTGCCGAGTACCGCCAAAGAATTGTCCAGTTGTGTCTTTCAGCCCAAGTAGAAACGTTGTGGCTGGTAGGGCCTTGGAGTCAGGGTCCTGAATGGAAACTCCTTCCGGCCTCTGTACAGGTGACGCATTTTCCGTCTACCGATGCCGCTTTGACTGCCGTCGGACAACAGGAATGGAAGCAACAGGCCATTTTATTGAAGGGGGCTCGATCCTATGAGTTTGAGCGGTTTGTTCCTTTCTTGCAGGCGCAACAGCATGTCACCGTTTTAGAAATCGATTTACAGGCGCTGGTAGAAAATTTTAAATTTTTTAAAAATCAGCTTCGCCCGAAAACACGGATCATGGCGATGGTAAAAGCCATGGGATATGGAATTGGCGCCGTAGAGGTAGCATCTACCCTCGCGCGAATTCGAGTCGATTATTTGGGTGTAGCCTATACAGATGAGGGCGTAGCATTGCGGAAAAAAGGGGTGGAAACGCCCATCATGGTTTTGAACCCGGGCGAACAAGCCTATGCAACCATGGTACAATACAGTCTGGAGCCAGAAATTTTCGACTTTGCTGGGCTTCGTTCCTACGCCAAAGCGTACCAGAGCGCGCCGCAGGCGCGCGGGGCGGGGAGAGTCCATATAAAAATTGACACAGGGATGCATCGTTTAGGCTTTGATCCCATGGACATGGCGCAAGTAGCATTGGAATTGCAACATCATCCAGGAATTTTTGTAGCTACGGTATTGACCCATCTCGCAGCTGCCGATGATCCGTCACACGATGAATTCACACGACAGCAATTGCATTCTTTTACAGAGGCTGCCGACGTGCTGGAAAAGGGATTGGGATATACTCCGGGTAGACACGCTCTCAATTCAGCCGCTGCCTTGCGTTTTCCAGAACACCAAGGTTCCATGGTTCGGTTAGGATTGGGGTTGTACGGCCTGAGCACCAATCCAAAGGAACTCCCCTTTTTACGCCCTGTGGCCACATTAACGACCCACATTTCGCAAATCAGAACAGTAGTCAAGGGAGATTCCGTCAGCTACGGGCGATGCTATGTCGCGGATTCTGATCGAACGATTGCCACCTTGCCGATAGGATATGCCGATGGATTCCCCCGTTCCCTTTCCAATGGTCGTGGCTCTGTTTGGCTGAATGGCGTATTGGTTCCTGTGGTAGGCGTAGTGTGCATGGATATGTTTATGGTGGATGTCACGAATGTTCCTTGTTCTGTTGGGGACAAAGTGGAAATCTTTGGCCCACACCACTCCTTGTATACACTGGCACACGAGGCAGACACCATAACCTATGAGATTTTGACGGGGCTATCGCCTAGAATCAAACGATTGTTTATTCAGCCGTCCTAATGGCGTCGCTTCTGTTATTTTTCTTTTTTTGTGCCCTACCGTGGTCCGACACGATAGCAGGCGCCCTCTTATTGCTTTTGTCTGCATGGGGAGTAGTGGACCGAACCCATAATAGAACGTGGGCTTTGTTGCCCTGGCGCTGGATGGCTCCTTTGTGGGTTTCCTTGGCCCTGGTGTTATTGAGCGCTTTTCGAGACGAGGGATGGTCTGCTGTTTGGATCCGTTGGCCCTTCCTGTTTGGGTTTGTTGCGTTTTCTTTGGTGCCCCCCAAAGCCTTTTTAAAAACCCTTCTGTACGGCGTTTTGGTGTCCGGAGGGTTGATTTTGGTTCGTTTCCTGGGCTATTTACCATCGGCAGATTGGACTCTTTCTCGTGCTTATCACGGGGTAGCGCATCAGCATGTCTATATTGCCTTGTACGCCTTTGCTGGTATGGCCGTATTGCCGTCTATGAGCATACGCCTACTAGGAAAAGCAGTCATTGGATTTTTCTTACTCACCCTAGCGTGGCTTGGTGGTAGCAAGATGGCGTTCTTAGCCCTGGGTGTTGGTGTTGTCTCGCTGATTGTCAATACACCCTCTTGGCGTCCCTATCGACTCCGATTGCTCTTGGGGGGTGGAATGTTAGCCGCTATCCTTTTCTTCGGGTTGATTCAACAGACAGACGGTAAGTTTAAAATGGAACGCTGGCTGCACCCACAACCGCAATGGGCTACAGGATCCCTAGAAACGCGTTCCGTACTTTGGCAATCGACCCTTCGAATTGTGGCACAGGAAAACAGTGTGTTGGGAGTTGGGCAGAATGCAAAAAACTCGCTGAGGAAGCAGGAGTACGATAAAATCGGCTTTTGGTTTGGGAGCAAACGATCGTTGAACTCCCACAATATGCTTTTGGAATATTTATTGGGCTACGGCGCGCTAGGGGTCTCCTTGGTTTTTGCTGCCGTTGGTTGGGCTTGGGGAAAGCGCCCTCGGGGGTGGATACCCATGACTTTGCTTCTTGTGTTGGGGTTGATCGCTGTAACGGAAAGTCTGACAGAACGAGCCTTCGGTGCCCAATTGGTCTTATTGTATTGGTGGCTCGCGTGGATTCAGCGCGACTCGGCAGAAGAGGAAAGAGAGTCAGTCGTTGGCTAAAACTTCCAAGGCTTTCAGTACCGATGGGGATTGAAAGGCGGCATAGGCGGCCTGGCTTCTTTCGTACCCATACATACCAATGATTTCAATTTCCAATGCGAAGGCAATTTGTTCTTTGTGGGCAATCAATTGTGCCCGACGAGCCGCAAGCAGCGCCTTTTTTGTTTGAGCCAAAGAAGGAGCTAATTCCTCTGCGTACCCGTCTTCCTGGAGCATTTTTTCCACCTTGTTCAATGCCTCATCGACATCAGAGGATAAGTTGAGGTTTTTGGTATCCACAAAGGATAGAAAGCGTGCGTAATCGGTCGGATGCAAACGAAAACTTTCCGGAGGGGAAGGTGCGGGGTGTTGGGCTACATACATTCTAGCAAAATCGAATAAACCTCCCTGTACCAAAAGACTATAGAGCACAGGAGATAGACTGCGATCCCCCGCTTTCACATCGGGATCAATACCGCCTCCTTCGTATACCTTCCTGCCTTTCGTTGTCAAAAAAACGTGCGAAGAGTCCGCCTTTCGGACGCGAACGTCTCCTTGATGGTAATCGTACGCTTGAATGCAGCGACCGCTAGGCGTATGGTACTTCGCTACGGTCATTTTTAACTGTGCCCCATAAGCCAACGGCCTGGTTTGTTGCACGAGACCTTTTCCAAAGGATTTTTCTCCTACAATCACACCACGGTCCAAATCTTGCAATGCGCCAGCGACAATTTCACTGGCAGAGGCACTTTGTCCATCAATGACAACGGCAATGCGCAGGGTGGGTGCTATAGGATCTCTAAGGGTTTTGTATTCTTGGTCTGATTCGGGTAGCTGGCCTTTGGTTCTCACCACGGTCACTCCCTTGGGTATAAAGAGGTTGACAATGTCGACTGCAGAAGAAACGAGTCCTCCGGGGTTGGAACGCAAGTCGAGGACCAAAGAGGTGGCGCCTTGTTTTTGCAAATCAGACAATGCGTCACGAACTTCCGGGTAGGCGGTCTCCGTAAAACTTGTCAG
>CAMDTE010000080.1 GCA_945907425.1 Owenweeksia hongkongensis DSM 17368
TCAACTCCCGTCAAATCCATCGATTCTATCTGGGCAACGAAGCCCAATATTTTTTCCATGTCTTTTTCCATGCTGGCCATTTGCTCTCCTGTCAAAGACAATCGGGACAGATGGGCCAACTTGTCAATATCAATCACTGATTTGCTCATGGTTCAAAGGTACGCACCGGTATCGTAGCGGTGCAATTCCGATTGCAGAAGAGAAAAAACGCGTTCCGATAGGGCGTCTACATCCTGCAATGTCATCCCCAAGACTTCTATGGGTGTGAGTACGGTGGCTCGAATGAGCCCCGGCGATCCGCCCGACAAAAAATCTGGAAATCGCTTCCTATTGTCTGGAAAAGCAATGGGCAAAATCGGCGTGCCGCTTTCAATGGCCAATTTGAAGGCTCCATTTTTAAACGAAGCCAAGCGCATTTTGGGATTTTTAGGAATTCCTCCCTCCGGGTAAATGCACAATCCGGTTCCACCCGCCAATTGACGGGCAGCCTTTTCCATCACTGCTCTTTTGGATGCCAAGCTAGAGCGGTCTACCAAGATAGAGGTTCGTTTGTAAAAAAATCCGAACAAAGGAATTTTACCCAACTCCGCTTTTCCAATGAAAACCATGGGGGATTTCACCAAGCGGTAGCACAAGAGAATGTCCAATTCCGAGGCGTGGTTGCTGACAACGATATAGGGTCTATTCCATGGAATGCGCGATTCGTACCTCACTTTCCTCCACAAGCCCATCCCATTGAAGATAAAGGCGGCCCATAAGCGTGCCCATGGATAAAATCGATGAAATTCCGCTGCACGGCGCGAATGCCACACCAGCCAAGGACTTAAAAGTACAATACTCAACAGCATGCAAACGAAGTACCACACATGGTATACTGCGCCAAACACCCGAATGAAAAGAGGGGCCTTTCGGCTCATTTCAATTCAAACGACTCCATGAATTTTGTGGTATAATTTCCTGCCACAAAATCAGGATGATCCATCAATTGACGATGAAAAGGAATGGTGGTTTTCACCCCTTCGATGACAAATTCATCCAAGGCCCGTTTCATCTTATCAATCGCTTCTTGTCGAGTGCGTGCAGTGGTTATCAACTTGGCAATCATGGAGTCGTAATGCGATGGTATGGAATAACCGGCATACACGTGCGTATCCAGCCGAACGCCGTGCCCTCCCGGTGCATGGAAGACAAGGATTTTCCCTGGCGCAGGACGAAACCCGTTGTATGGGTCCTCTGCGTTGATTCGGCACTCTATGGCATGTAATTCGGGTTCGTAATTTCGACCACTGATGGCTACACCGGCGGCTACTTTGATTTGTTCCCGTATCAAATCGTAATCAATCACTTGCTCCGTAATAGGATGCTCTACCTGTATACGGGTGTTCATTTCCATAAAGTAGAAATTGCGGTGCTTGTCTACTAAAAATTCTACTGTGCCCGCTCCTTCGTATCCAATGTACTCAGCTGCCTTCACGGCTGCATCTCCCATGGCTAATCTTAGCTCCGGGGTCATAAAGGGACTCGGTGTTTCTTCTATTAATTTTTGGTGCCTGCGCTGAATAGAACAATCGCGTTCACTCAAATGGCACGCCTTACCGTACTGATCTCCTACCACTTGAATTTCTATGTGGCGAGGCTCTTCGATCAATTTCTCCATGTACATGCCATCGTTGCCGAAGGCTGCTGCCGCTTCTTGGCGGGCAGAATCCCATGCTTTGGGCAGCTCATCGGCAGACCAAATGGCACGCATTCCTTTGCCTCCACCTCCTGCGGTGGCCTTCATCATGACAGGGAAACCAATTTCTTTTGCCGTCTTCAGTGCGTGTTCCAAACTTTCCAACAATCCATCTGAACCCGGAACGCAAGGCACCCCTGCTTCTTTCATCGTCAACTTTGCCGTCGCCTTATCTCCCATGCGGTCGATTTGCTCTGGGGAGGCTCCAATAAATTTGATGCCGTGGTCCCCGCAAATTTTAGAGAATTTGCTGTTCTCGCTCAAAAACCCATACCCTGGATGGATGGCATCGGCATTGGTGATTTCAGCGGCTGAAATGATATTGCTCATTTTCAGATAGCTGTCTTTAGAGGCAGCGGGACCTATGCAGACAGCTTCATCGGCAAAACGCACATGCAAACTTTCTCGGTCTGCCGTAGAATACACGGCGACCGTTTTGATGCCCATTTCACGGCACGTACGAATAATACGCATCGCAATCTCACCGCGGTTCGCAATGAGGATTTTCTTAAACATACCCATCAGCAATTAGGCGGGGTCAACCAAAAACAACGGTTGGTCGTATTCCACTGGCGAGGCGTCCTCCACTAAGATTTTTACAATTCGACCTTTTACTTCACTTTCAATTTCATTGAATAATTTCATGGCCTCAATCACACAGATGGCTTTCCCTGGATTGATTTCATCCCCTACACTCACAAAAATTTCTTTGTCTGGGCTAGGGCGACGATAAAATGTGCCAATCATCGGTGATTTGATCGTGAGAAACTTAGTAGTGTCTTCCGCAGCCACGGCCGGAGCGCCAGCTGGAGCGGGGGCTGGAGCGGGGGCTTGAGCGGGTGCCGAATACGCAGCAGCGGGCATCATCATGGGCGCTGGCGAAAACGCTACTGATTCAACCATTCCCGGGGTTGTTTTTACCGTGATTTTGAAATCATCTGTTTCCAAGCTCACCTCTGTGGCGCCTGATTTAGAAACAAATCGAATGAAATTTTGCAGCTCTTTGATATCCATAATGATCGTGTTGAATACGTGAATTAAGTAAGGACAAAAATGCACAATAAAAAATAAACCCGGACACAATGGCCCGGGTTTTTAAGGACCGAAACGATCGATCCGCTTGTTTATGCTTCCGCTGGGGTTGACTTGTCGATAACGACCTTGCCCTTATAATACAATTTACCCTCGTGCCAATAAGCGCGATGATACAAATGCGCCTCTCCCGTTACACCGCAAATGGCAATTTGGGGCATAACGGCTTTGTCGTGTGTGCGACGTTTGTCGCGGCGTGTGCTGGATTGTCTCCGTTTGGGATGTGCCATGGCTCAATTTTTAATTTCGTTTTTTGACTTGCGCAACGGTATGCTCAATACTGCCAATTCGTAGAGGTACTGCGAAACGTCGAGTTCATATTCCCCCTGAGGAAGAACCAGAATCTCTGGATCGGTATCGTCGAATGCTTCACCGAACTTTACAACCACACGAAAAGCATTGTGTGTGGGAAGTTCAAAGTGTTCGCCGCTATCGTCGTCGTTTGTGGAAAGAAGGCCAGAAAAAGTAAAATTCATTTCCATGGTCAGGTTTGTTTTCACAAACTCCAGGATGATTTCTGCTTTTTGAAAACCCTCCGTTTCCGGATTGGCAAATTGTGCAAAGAACGTAGCATCAAGGCTATACTCAAATACATGTTTTCCCGCTTTTAGGCTAGAAAAAACGACAATGAAATCACGCTTTTTCATGGAATGCTTGCATTTGAGCCTGCAAAGATAAGAAACATTCGCTAAACTAATCGCGGTCTTTTTTCGGTTTGACTTTGATTTCTAGCGGGCGAAGCGTCGCTTCCGCGTGAGCCGCTCGGCGACGTATGATATCCAAGGCTTCAAACAGGGCGGCGCGGAAGCTAGAAGGGTCTGCGCAGTTTTTGCCCGCCACATCATAAGCTACTCCGTGATCAGGGGAAGTGCGAACAACGGGCAACCCACACGTCACGTTGACTCCGTCCTCAAAGTGGGCCATTTTAAAGGGGATTAAGCCCTGGTCGTGGTACAGCGCCATCACGGCATCAAATGATTTGTACGTTCCCGCACCAAAAAATCCATCCGCCGCATAGGGTCCATAGACGATTTTTCCATTGGCTTGCAATGCTTCCACAGCGGGAAGAATCCACTCCTGCTCCTCTCGCCCAAAAGCACCATTGTCACTGGCATGTGGATTCATTGCTAGTACAGCAATCCGAGGGTTTTGGATGGCGTAATCTTGCACCAATGCAGCCGTCAATAGTTCAATCTTTGCCTGCAATTTTTCAGCGGTAAGATGGGCAGACACGTCTTTTAAGGCTACGTGCTCCGTTGCCAAGGCTACACGCAAAGTAGATCCAGACAACAGCATGAGGGGTTTCGCGTCAAAGGCTTGGGCAATGTATCCCGTATGACCGGTAAAACCTTCCACCGGAATGGTGTTTTTATTGAGTGGGGCTGTAACCAATGCATCGATTTGCCCCTCTTTCAAGGCGGCAATACCGGCATCCAAACTCATCAAAGCCAAAGTTCCAATAGCTGAATCCGCCTTGCCGAATTCAAACAGGGGTTGCTCTTGCCAGGGCTCTATCACGGCGACTCGTTTGTCAGGGCAAGTCTCGGCGGCAGAGGAAACAATGGAATACGGAATCTCTCCTAGTTCACACGCTTTTCTATGGTAAGAAATGGATCGAGACGAGGTGAAGAGAACGGGGCGGCACATATCAAAAATGGCGGGATCCGCCAGTGTTTTCAATACCACCTCCATACCGATGCCGTTCAAATCGCCGCAGGTAATGCCTATTTTGGGTAACGAGCTCATGACGTACGGGTGCGTAAAAATTCTAGGAGTAACCGAATACCAATTCCTGTACCTCCGGCTGTCCAATAATGACTAGGGGTTGACACAAAAGCCGGGCCGGCGATGTCCAAATGAATGTAAGGGTAATCCGTAAAGTGTTCCAGAAATTTGCCTGCCGTAATGGCTCCTGCATCCGCTCCGCCAATATTTTTTAAATCGGCGATATCACTTTTCAACAAGTCATTGTATTCGTCCCAAAAAGGGAACCGCACCAATCGCTCGTGAACAGCCTCTCCGGCCGCCAACAAATCATTCCAATACGATTCGTCCGCATTGCCCATAGCCACTGTTGCGTTGGGGCCGATGGCGCGGGCAGCCGCCCCTGTCAACGTAGCCAAATCAATGACCAATTGAGGGTGGTATCGCTTGGCATAATGCAATGCGTCGGCTAAAATCAATCGACCTTCTGCATCTGTATTCATTACCTCGACGGTCGTGCCGTCGCTCATGGTGAGAACATCGCCCGGGGTCACTGCATTGCCTCCGGGACGATTGTCTGTCGCCGGAATCAAACCAATGACATGGACTGGAAGCCCTAGTTGGGCTGCTCCGCGCAAGGTGCCAATGACTGCGGCGGCACCGCTCATATCACTTTTCATCGTGTCCATAGAGCTAGTCGGCTTTAAACTGAGCCCGCCGGTGTCGTAGACGACCCCCTTTCCTACCAATACATAGGGTTTCTTATTGACTGCAGTTTTGGGTTTGTATTCCAAAATGCTAAACGTAGGAACGTCTATACTGCCCCAATTCACACCCAACAATCCTCCCATTTTCAGGGTTTCAATTTTTTTCTTGGAGAACACTTCCACGGAAAATCCACACTTTTTTCCTTCCTCTTGAGCCGCTTTGGCCAAATCCTCTGCGTTGAGAAAATTGACCGGCTTATTGATCAGATCGCGCGCCATACAAACAGCCTCCACGATTTTTTCTGTGCGAATCATGGTTGCTTTGGGTAACCCTATCACATCTACAGAGGCTAGCGCAGGTGTTTGTTCCTTTCTCTTTTGACCAAACAATTCCAAATAGGTGTAGTTGGCCAATAACAACCCTTCCAGAACAGTCGCCTCATCCGTTACCAAGGACACGTGACTGTGCTTCGCTGCG
>CAMDTE010000081.1 GCA_945907425.1 Owenweeksia hongkongensis DSM 17368
GGCAACATGATCTCACCCGTTACGTCTGTTGTACGCAAGTAAAACTGTGGACGGTAACGGTTGTGGAATGGCGTGTGACGGCCACCCTCTTCTTTTTTCAAGATGTAGACCTCGGCCTTGAATTTGGTGTGAGGCTTCACAGAACCTGGTTTGCAAATAACCATACCGCGACGGATGGCTGCTTTGTCAACACCACGAAGCAACAAACCAACATTGTCTCCCGCTTCACCACGATCCAAAATCTTGCGGAACATTTCCACACCTGTAACAGTAGAACTCAATTTCTCATCACCAAAACCGATGATATCCACAGAATCGCCCGTGTTGGCAACCCCTGTTTCAATACGACCTGTTGCTACAGTACCACGACCGGTAATAGAGAACACGTCTTCTACGGGCATCAAGAAAGGCTTCGCGTTGTCACGAACAGGCTCTTCAATCCACGTGTCAACGGCATTCATCAAATCCATAATCTGCTCTACCCATTTGTCTTCGCCGTTCAATCCACCCAAAGCTGAACCTTGAATAACTGGAGTATTGTCGCCATCAAATTTGTAGAAAGTCAACAAATCACGGATTTCCATTTCAACGAGCTCTAGCAGCTCATCGTCGTCTACCATGTCCACTTTGTTCATGAACACCACCAAGCGTGGTACACCTACTTGGCGTGCCAAAAGGATGTGCTCACGTGTCTGTGGCATAGGACCATCCGTTGCGGCTACCACAAGGATAGCGCCGTCCATCTGGGCAGCACCCGTAACCATGTTTTTTACATAGTCAGCGTGGCCTGGACAGTCAACGTGTGCGTAGTGACGGTTAGCTGTTTCGTATTCAACGTGCGCCGTGTTGATCGTGATACCGCGCTCCTTTTCTTCTGGAGCCGCATCGATTGAATCAAATGAACGCTTTTCTGACAGGCCTTTACTTGCCAACACGGAAGTGATGGCGGCCGTCAAGGTGGTCTTGCCATGGTCAACGTGACCGATGGTGCCGACATTCAAATGCGGCTTGTTCCGCACAAAATTCTCTTTTGCCATGTTGTTTGTTTGTTTATAATGAATTGAACCTGATACTAAATAATTAAAAATACTCGAGCCAATGAGGGGAATTGAACCCCTGACCTTTTCCTTACCAAGGAAACGCTCTACCCCTGAGCTACATCGGCAGACGCGATTCTTGAGCGGAAGACGGGATTCGAACCCGCGGCCCTCAGCTTGGAAGGCTGATGCTCTACCAACTGAGCTACTTCCGCCACTGAATCGAGTGTGGGGAGAATAGGATTCGAACCTATGTAGGCGTAGCCAACAGATTTACAGTCTGCCCCGTTTAGCCGCTTCGGTATCTCCCCGAAAAATTTCCGATTTCACAAAAGTTTTTGGAATGGAGCTACCATTGGCTATGAGCCAGCAGAGGGACTCGAACCCCCGACCTACTGATTACAAATCAGTGGCTCTACCAACTGAGCTATGCTGGCGGGAAAAATAAAAAAGCCTACATCCGCAGCTCGATTCCAAAATAGAACGTGTCGCTTTCACGACGGCCCGCTTTTTCTAACGGACTGCAAATGTAGGTAAGTTTTTTTATCTGACAAAAGGGTGCATCTATTTTATCGATGCACTTGCTTTTCCTTGGCTTTTTCCAGCCAACGTGCCGCCGCTTTTACGGCCAAATTCAATGCCGTATCGAATTCAACGGCTTCCTTTTTTATGACGATTGCATTTCCTGGGAATTTCAAATGGATCTCGACAATTTTATTCTCCTTTGCATGATTGTTATCGATGAGCAAATACACATCCCCTCGTAGGGTCAAATGATGTACCTCTGACAACTTGCTCACTTTTTCTTTTACCATTTCTACCAAACCACTGTTCGGTTTGAAATGAATGGCATGAACTTCAATATTCATACTTTTGGTTTTATGGTCACTCCCCGCGGCCACGAGGGTGGGTCCGTTGGACAATTTTTTTGAGTTGCTCAATAGATGCGTGGGTGTACACTTGCGTGGCCGCTAGACTCGCATGCCCCAAAAGAGAGCGAATCGAAGACAAATCTGCACCCATATCCATGAGGTGAGTGGCAAAGGTGTGGCGAAGGACGTGAGGACTCGCCTTTTCTGAACTACTCACCTCTTGAAGGTACGAATGAACAATGGAATACACACGATGGCGCGACATTTTTTTACCGTTTTCTTCAATAAAAAATGCCTCTTGCAAGGAACGATTCATCGAATCACAGAGTTGCATGTATTTCATTGCCTCTTGTGACCACTCTGGAAGCAGAGGCAAATGCCTTTCCTTGTTTCTCTTTCCCACAATTCGAACGATTCCCTGGGATAAATCTATTGATTTGATCGTCAAGGAAAGCAATTCCGCACGTCGAATGCCCAAGGTGTAAAAGGTCAAAATCACCAAGCGATTCCGGACGCCTACAAATCCATCCTCATACAGCGCAGGGTTCAAAAGCGCTTCAGCCTCTCCCTTACTCAATGACCGGACTATTCGCTTCTTCAGTTTGAATCCACTGATCAAAACCATCGGACTCATTTCTACTGCCTTGATTTGCATTAAGAAAGAAAAGAAAGTGCGCAAGGCGGATACCCGTCGATTGAGCGTACGCGACTCCAATCCAGACTCCGCACCATCGGCCAACCACGAGCGCACCATGGCGGGCGTTGCTTCTTCTATCGCTTCTTCGCCATATATCTCTTGAATATAATTCAGGAAAAAATAAAGATCATAGGCATAGGACTTCGCCGTCGCCAAAGACAACCGTCGTTCAAGCGATAAATGATCCGTAAATGCCGTGATGTAAAAAGACTCCATAAGAAAAACGTCCCGTCCAAGATACCTTGAAAACGGGACGTACAAAAGAAAGGAACAACAGGATTACTCCTGCTCGTTGCGACGCAATGTCTGCACGTAGGCCGCTTTGATCATCTCAAAACGACGGTTCACTGAATTTTTGGTAAAAGCCTGACGGCTGCGAAGTTGACGCATCGTACCTGTTTTGTCAAACTTACGTTTGTAGCGCTTCAGGGCGCGATCGATTCCTTCTCCTTCTTTAATCTGAACTACCAACATAGCGTTACACCTCCTTTCAAATGGATGGCAAATGTACGGAATCTTTTTGATTCACTACGATGTAAGGCCTCACCTGTTCCACGGAAGCTGAATCCCACCCCGGCAACGAATACAATTCCTCCCAACGGCGAAAAGGGCGCAACCGACTTCGGTATCTTTCAATGGCTTTTGCCCGCTCCCAACCGATAGCCGGGTGTCTTGCCAGCCCTTCTATGGGGGTGTGATTCAATACCAAAGGAACAGGCTGACCATCGTAAACCCAATCCCATCCCACCGACAGAACCACCTCAGGAACTGAACTTTTCTGGTACCAGCCACCCCATCGATGACGAAGACGCAAAAACTGCTGAATCGCGAAAGGTCGCATTCCATAGCGCAGTAATGCACTGCTATCCACCGAATTGATAGGCACATTCCCTGACGGCTTTTCGATAGCGACAATCCGATTCTCTCGAACACGAAATACAAAAGAAGAGGGTCCCGCCTCTGGGAATTCATCTTCCAGGGGAGCGTAGTCGCGCCTTTGGAATACCACAGAAGAATCCACCGGGGGCCAATACGGCTGTCCTGATTCCGGTAGCATCTCTCGCTGTCGAAGGAACCAAGCCGTTGCCCAGAATAACATCACGATGAGGGCCATCCCCTGCCGCTGCAGCTTGGGTGGCACTTGATTCACAGGGACTTAGTGTGATGTATCCGATTCTGGATCGTTGTCCGTATAAGAATCCTGCTCTGGTTTGTCTGGCGTTTTAAGAACCAACACAAAAAAGTAAACTGTGAAAAGAGTCACAATACCCATTGTTAAAGCGGCCGTGATGAATGCTGCATTGTTCATAGTCAATTATGCTTTTTGTTTTGTGAACAATAGGCGTTTTTTATACGCCTTGTATACCAATAAGGAAATACCCAGAAACAAACCTAACAACAAGAATCGTGCGGCCGCTACATATCCATTGACTGGGGATGTGAGTTTCGAGTAGATTTCCGGTAGTGATCCAAAAAAGACGGCCCCCAAAATGACCGGAGTCACGTATTTGATGATGAATCGGTACACCCGAGGGATTCGAATGTCCGCCCCATCATTGATTTCGTTCCATCCCTTTTCCATTCCGAAGACCCAGGCAAACAGGATAACTTCCACCAACGCAAAGACCACTAGACTGACGGTACCTGCCCAGTAATCGTATTCATCAAAAACACCTTCATTGAAATAAAGGACCGTAGGCAGTCCTAAGACGAGGATCACCAAACCAAACATCCAGGCAGAGGGGCCGCGTTTCCAGCCAAATTCATCTTGTAAGAAGGCCATAACCGGTGTGCCCATGGCCAAGGAAGAAGTTATTCCCGCAAAAAACAATAAACCAAACCACGCAACCCCCGCCATGGCTGCCAACAGAGGGCCCCATTGTGTAAATAGGTAGGGCAATGTTTTAAAACCAAGGCCGAGGCCTCCGTTCTTCGTCAATTCCACCACTTGGTCTACGCCCAAATAACCGATGGCAATCGGTATGAGGATGGAACTACCCAACACAACCTCAACAAACTCATTCATCCAACCTGCAGACATGGCATTCAGAGCGATATCATCTTTCTTTTTTACATACGAAGCGTAACATTGAATGGATCCCATCCCCACACTCAACGTGAAGAATATTTGACCCGCTGCCGCTAACCAGATTTTCGCTGACCAGATGGTGGATAAATCAGGCGTCCATAGGAAATTTAATCCCACCAGTCCATCAAAAATAGCTCCCTCCTCACCGCTTTTTAGGGTAACCCCTTTGAAAGCTAAGAACGCACCAAAAATCAACAAAAGCGGCATGCCAATTTTGGCTACTTTTTCTACGCCGCCGCTCAATCCTCGGGAAAGAATCCAGGTATTCAACACCAAACAAACAAGCCAAAACCCAATAGGCTCTATTGGGCTATCCAAACCTACATAGGCACCGAAAAAACCTGCCACCTGCTCTGCTGATTGCCCAAGGAATGTTCCCTGGATGGAGTGCCAAACATAACTCAAGGTCCAACTCTCCAGATAACAATAATAAGCGGCTACCGCGATGTTGGTGAAAATACCGAATACGCCGATGTATTTCCATACCGACCGTTTTGGGTCCAGCTCGTGTAAAATAAAGGGCGTGCTATGATTTCCAAACCTACCACCGAATCGACCCGTAGCCCATTCAACCCACAACAAGGGAATTCCCATCAAGAGGAAACACACCAAGTAAGGGATCATAAAGGCACCGCCACCGTTTTGTATTGCCTGAACAGGAAAACGCAGGAAATTTCCTAATCCTACCGCATTGCCGGCCATGGCTAAGATGAGGCCCATACGAGAGCCCCAAGATTCTGCTTTTGAAGACATATTTTTATTGGTCCTTTAGATGACTAAAGTGCGAATATAGGAAAATCGCTCTAGTGTACGTCCTGAAACGTTTGCAGTATATACGAAAAAGAGTGGGGCTCGTAATTCAAGACGGAACGGGCCTTTTCTATGATAAATTGTGTGTCGGAAGGTCTTTTGGCGGGTTGGTTCAGCGTCTCGCTCGAAACGGGGTGGATCAGCGAAGAATCCAGGCCATAGGCTTCCGCTACCCGCATCACGAGGGTGTACATATCCAT
>CAMDTE010000082.1 GCA_945907425.1 Owenweeksia hongkongensis DSM 17368
CTTTTCAAAAACATTGGCTTTGGAATACAGGCCGGGGAAAAGATGGCCCTTGTTGCGCGCAACGGTACAGGAAAAACCAGTTTGTTGCGCATCATCGTAGGGGAAGAGTCTCCAGATACAGGCAATATTTCTATGCGCAGGGGATTGCGCATCGGCTACTTGACCCAAGATCCTCAATTTCCAGCAGGTGTTACCGCCTTGGATTGGCTTTTGGATAGTCCCGTGGAGGCGTTACAGGCCGTTTTGGCGTACGAACATGCCTCTTGGAAACCCACCGACAGCGATGCGTTGGGTCATGCTTTGGCAGAAATGGAGCGATTGAACGCCTGGGATGCCGAAGCGCATGTGCGCGCAGTCCTCACCCGATTGGACTTGCCTTTGGCCGATGTGCCGATCGATACGTTTAGCGGAGGACAACGCAAACGCTTGGCTTTGGCTCGATTGCTTGTCCAAGAACCGGATTTGGTCATTTTGGATGAACCCACCAATCACTTGGATTTAGACATGATTGAATGGCTCGAATCGGAACTGTCCAAAGCTCCGTATGCCGTTCTCATGGTCACGCACGATCGCTATTTCTTGGAAGTTGTTTGTGATCGTATTCTCGAACTGGACGATGAAACCCTCTATCTCTACGACGGCAACTACTCCTATTATTTGGAGAAGAAGGAAGCGCGGTTGCAAACCCAGCGAACCGCCTCTGATCGAGCCAAAAATTTATACCGGCGGGAACTGGAATGGATACGTCAAACCCCTCAAGCGAGAACCGGGAAAAGCAAGGCGCGCATCCAGTCTTTCGACAAGGTCAGCGAGGCAGCCAAAGCCCGGGTACAACAAGGCGCTGTGCAATTAGAGATCAAGGGAGAACGATTGGGCAGCAAGATCATTGAATGGCACCATGCTTCGAAGGCATTTGGTAATAAAAAAATAGTGGATCGATTCAGCTACATCTTCAAAAGAGGGGATCGCATTGGATTGGTAGGAAAAAATGGAGTGGGGAAAAGTACTTTCCTAAAACTCATCATGGGAGAAATGTCCCTGGATGCAGGAAAAATCATTCTGGGAGAAACCGTTCGGCTGGGCCATTATCGCCAAGAGAACCCTCCGTTTGAAGCGGAGAAAAGAGTCATCGACATTGTCAAAGACATTGCGGAAGTCATCCCTTTGGCAAAGGGCCGATCGTTGACCGCTAGTCAACTTTTGGAACGCTTTCACTTTGAAGGCGACCAGCAATACAGTTTTGTACACAAATTATCGGGTGGCGAAAAGCGGCGGTTGTATCTGATGACGGTCTTGATGGACAATCCCAATGTGCTTATTTTGGATGAGCCAACCAACGACCTGGATGTTCAAACCCTTCAAGCGCTGGAAGAGTTTTTGGAAGGATTCGAAGGATGCTTACTGATTGTGTCGCATGATCGCGCCTTTCTCGACAAGCTAACCAACCACCTGTTTGTTTTTGAAGGGGACGGAGTGATCAAAGATTTTAATGGGACGACGCAGGAATGGCGCGCCGCCAACGCGGCGCGCCCCCTCCAGCGGCCAGCGGCCGCTGGAAATGCACTGGACAGTGCCCCCTCTGCACCTTCTAAAAAATCCAAACGCTCGTACAAAGAAGAGCGGGAATTGGCTGCAATAGAAACCGACATGCACCACTTTTCCAAGCGTCAAAAAGAGCTTGCCGACCTTTTTGAAAACCCACCCAAAGACAAAATATTGGACTTCCAATCGCTCACCGCCGAAGCCATTCAAGTAGCTCAAAAGATTGAAAAAGCGGAAATGCGCTGGCTGGAATTGAGCGAACTCGAACCAAACACGTAAATTGGATCCCATGAACAACAGTGTATTACGCCTTCGCGGTATTACCCGTGACTTTCCCATGGGAAATCAGCTCGTGAAGGTGTTGAAAAACATCGACTTGGACGTGAAGAAGGGCGAATACGTCGCTCTAATGGGCCCCTCGGGCAGTGGAAAATCCACCTTGATGAATCTCCTGGGTTGTTTGGACACCCCTACTTTGGGTAGTTATGAACTCGCAGGAAAGGACGTAAGCCGAATGGACGACAATGCATTGGCGGAGGTGCGGAATAAACAAATTGGTTTTGTCTTTCAAACCTTTAATTTGTTGCCCAGACAAACGGCCTTGCAAAATGTGGCCTTGCCCTTGGTGTATGCCGGCTGGAATAAATCAGACCGATTGGAACGCGCTTCGGAAGTGTTGAAAATGGTGGGATTGGGCGACCGAATGGGGCATAGGCCCAATCAATTGTCCGGAGGACAAAGACAGCGGGTCGCTATAGCGCGCGCCATGGTCAATCATCCCTCCATGATTTTGGCGGATGAACCTACCGGCAATTTGGATTCCACTACTTCTACAGAAATCATGCGTTTGTTTGATGATATCCACGCCCTAGGAAACACCTTGGTGGTGGTCACGCACGAAAGCGATATAGCCAGTCATGCGCACCGCATCATTCGTCTATTGGACGGTCAAATTGCCGCTGATGAGCTCAACCGGTAGTTATTTTCAAGAAGCCGTACGTTGGGCTCCCTTGGCGGGATCGCTGCGCGTGAAAGAACGGATTCACCACTTGCGAACGCTTAAAAAAGTGCTGCTTGCGCACAGGATTCCCTTGCAACAGGCATTGCAATCGGATCTTGGCCGTGCCGCCACAGAAACAGATGTGCGCGAATTGTTCGCCACCACCGCATTGATTGACTATGTCATTCAAAAATTGCCTGTTTGGGCGCAGAAGGAACATGTATCTGTACCCATGACTTTGTGGCCCTCGTCGGCTTCCATTGTGCATGAATCCAAAGGAGCTGTGTTGATTTTGGCGCCATGGAATTACCCCGTCAGTCTCTGTTTGAGTCCTTTGGTTTATGCCTTGGCGGGCGGAAACAGCGCGGTAGTCAAACCTTCTGAGATGGCCCCTGCCAGTGCCTCCGTTGTGGAAGCCATTCTTTCCAAGGCCTTTCCAGAAGGTTTGGTGCAAACGGTATTGGGCGATGCGTCGGTAGCTCAGTCCCTTTTAACCCATCCGTGGAATCACATCTTTTTTACCGGCGGACCCTCCATTGGTAAAAAAGTGATGGCCGCTGCTAGTCAGCATTTAACCAGTGTAACGCTCGAGTTGGGCGGGAAATCACCGGTGGTGTTGGATGAGCATTTCCCTTTGCAAGAAGCGGGAAAATTACTGGCGTGGGCCAAAAGCATGAATGCTGGTCAAGTGTGTATTGCTCCGGATTATGTTTTGGTTCCTCGAAAACTACTGGGTCCGCTAGTACACGCCTTTGCCGATGGGTTGAAAGCTTTGTACGGAGAGGACCTGTCTTCCAACCCGGATTATCCCCGCATCATTCATCGAAGGCATTTTGACCGATTGATGCAATGGCACGAGGAGGCTTCGCGCCAGAGCGATCAAGTATGGCAACCGGCTGTACCTCTGGCAGAAGATTTGTTTTTTCCTCCGACGGTTTATATCGACCCTTCCCCTGCGTGCGCTCTATCCTGTGAAGAAATATTTGGTCCTCTTTTGCCCTTGGTACCCTACGATACGTTGGAGGATGCTTTGGCCTACATTCAAGGCAAAGAACGGCCCCTGGCCTTGTACATTTTGAGCCATTCGTCCTCTTTTCAAGAGAGAGTAATGCGCAATACTCGTGCAGGCGCAACCGTGATCAATGACTTCATCATCCACTATATGCATCCCGAACTTCCTTTTGGCGGCGTCAATCACAGCGGCATTGGGAAAAGTCATGGGGTGTGGGGATTTCGCGAATTTACCAATGCGCGTTCCGTCATAAAACGGCGATGGAATCTACACCCTACTATGTGGTTGGGGCCTCCCTATACAGGTTGGAAGAAAAAAGTAGTGGATTTGCTCGTAAAATACGGATAGTTAAGCGCGAGAAATCTCGCAAGAGACTCCCCGAACCCGAAAGTCACGGAGACGCTTGTTTTTACTCTAGCGTACGTTGAACTTCCACTTCCTTGAACCCTTCAATGACATCGCCTACTTTGATGTCGTTGAAATTCTTAATGTTCAAACCGCAATCAAATCCTTTATTCACTTCGCGAACATCGTCTTTGAATCGCTTCAAAGAACCCAATTCGCCTGTGTATACTACTACGCCGTTGCGAATGATGCGTACACGTGTATTTCTAGTGATGGAACCGTCCATCACCATACATCCGGCAATGGTACCCACTTTGGAGATTTTAAACGTTTCACGCACTTCCACGGTACATGCCACTTCTTCTTTTATCTCTGGTGACAATAGACCCGACATGGCGTCCTTGATGTCGTTGATTGCATCGTAAATGATGGAATACAAACGGATTTCGATTTCTTCCTTCTCTGCCAATTTTCGAGCAGTGGAAGAAGGACGAACTTGGAATCCCACGATGATGGCTTTGGAGGCCGAGGCCAACAACACATCGGATTCTGTAATTTGACCTACCGCTTTGTGGATAACGTTTACCTGTATCTCTGGTGTGCTCAAACGTTGTAGTGAGTCGCTCAATGCTTCAATAGAGCCGTCCACGTCCCCTTTCAAAATAATGTTCAATTCTTGGAAATCGCCGACCGCTAAGCGACGACCAATTTCTTCCAGGGTAAGATTTTTCTGGGAACGAACACTCTGTTCGCGAGACAATTGTGCCCGGCGCTGAGCAATGTTCTTTGCTTCGCGCTCGTCTTCCATCACATTGAAAGTGTCGCCTGCTTGAGGCGCCCCGTCCAAGCCTAAAATAGAAACGGGGACGGATGGGCCCGCAACTTCGATTTTATGACCACGCTCGTCCATCATGGCGCGCACTTTTCCTGAATAGTGGCCGACCAAAATGTAATCGCCCACCCGCAAGGATCCATTTTGCACCAATAAGGTGGTGACATATCCACGACCCTTGTCCAGGGAAGCTTCTATCACCGTTCCTTTCGACAATCGATTAGGATTGGCCTTCAATTCCAATAATTCTGCTTCCAACAATACTTTGTCCAAAAGATCTTGAACATTTTGTCCTGTTTTCGCCGCCACATCGGAAGATTGGATTTTTCCTCCCCAATCCTCGACCAATAAATTCATTCCGGCAAGCTGTTCTTTGATTTTTTCAGGGTTTGCTCCTGGGCGATCTATTTTGTTGATAGCAAATACCATGGGAACGCCAGCCGCTTGTGCATGACTTATGGCTTCTTTGGTCTGGGGCATGATGGCGTCATCCGCTGCAATCACAATGATGGCAATATCCGTCACTTGGGCACCGCGTGCACGCATCGCTGTAAATGCCTCGTGCCCCGGAGTGTCTAAAAAAGTAATTTGCTGACCCGTGGGCAATTGAACATTGTAAGCACCTATGTGCTGCGTAATTCCGCCCGCTTCTCCGGCAATCACATTCGCCTTTCGGATGTAGTCAAGCAAGGAGGTTTTACCGTGGTCAACGTGACCCATGACCGTGACAATAGGGGCACGGGGAACTAAATCTTCTGCGCGATCTGACTCTTCCATCAAGGCGTCCGTCATTTCTTCGTCAACGAATTCCACAGAGAAGCCAAATTCATCCGCCACAATGGTCAGGGTTTCCTTGTCCAATCGTTGGTTCATGGTCACCATGATTCCCAAAGACAAACAGGTAGAAATGACTTCCGTAACACTCACTTTCATCATGTTCGCCACTTCCATGACGGTCACAAACTCAGTCAC
>CAMDTE010000083.1 GCA_945907425.1 Owenweeksia hongkongensis DSM 17368
CCTCGACGGTCGGCCGCTAGCGTGTCTATATTTTCCATGCCCGCGCCCAGACGCATGATCCACTCCAATCGCGGACAGTTGGAAAGAAAAGCGGCATTGATGGGAAGTCTGGACCGAACGACAATTCCTATTGCGTTGTGCAAGGGCAAGTCATTGAGCGGTGTTTGATAGTGCCTTTGGACGATGTATCCTCGATCCGTTAGTCCTTCCTCTAAAAGGGCATGAGAAGTATCAAGAGCAACAACGATTCTGCTCAGACCCTCCATTAAAACCCTAAGATGAGACGTGCAATAGCAAAATAGATGGTTAAGCCGAGTACGTCGTTGGTTGTGGTGATAAAGGGGCCCGTCGCTAAAGCGGGATCAACGCCGCGTTTGTTGAGAAGCCATGGAACTGCCGTTCCAAAGAGAGAGGCAAAAACAATGACTACCAACAGACTTAAGCTCACCGTGAGGCTAAATAGCAATGCATATCCTGCAATCCAGCCGAAAAGAAAAATAGCCAAACCGCAGATCAAGCCATTGAAGAGCCCAACGCCCAATTCTTTAATTATCCGCTGCCAAAGCCCATCGTCCAATGTTTCGTTGGCCAAAGCTTGAACAACAATGGAAGACGATTGCACACCCACATTGCCTCCCATAGCGGCAATCAGAGGCATAAAAAATGCCATAGCCGGCATATGGGTCAGTGGGCCTACATTGTTGGATACTACGGTAGAGCTGAGCAACCCGCCAACCAGTCCCACTAAAAGCCAGGGCAAGCGGGCCTTCGTGGAGGCCAATAGATCGTCATCAGAAGCGACTTCATCGGACAAACCAGACAACAATTGGTAATTGCTGTCTGCTTCCTCTTGGATGACATCGACCACATCATCAATCGTAATGCGGCCCAGCAATCGGCCCAAATCATCTACTACGGGCAAAACGAATAAATCGTACTTTTTCATGATACGCACCACTTCTGTGTCTTCGGTCGTGCTTGTTACGGACCGAAGTTTCTTGTCGTACACCTCTTCAATGATGGTGCGCGTAGATGTAGTGAGTAGTTTTTTCAAGGAAAGAGATCCGAGCAGTACTTCGTGATCGTCCACCACATAGATGGCATGTACGTGTTCTTGTTTCTCTGCCTGTCGCCGCATTTCTTTTACACAGCGCAATACATTCCATGAAGGATTGACCGTAACGAGTTCGGTGGCCATCAACGCGCCAGCCGTGCCTTCCTGATGCGTCAGCAAATCAGCCAAATCTTTGGCCAATTCTACGTCCTCCAAATGAGACAGGACTTCTCTTTTCTTGGCTTCTGGCAACTCACTCAACAAATCGGCCGCATCGTCGGTATCCAGATTGTCCACGAGGTCCTCTGCGATTTCCTTTCCCGAAAACATATCCAAAACACCCGCCCGAACATCCTCATCCAAATACATGAGGATTTCCGAAAGTTTATCGGAAGACATTTGGCTCAAGATGCGCAAACGGTCCTCCTCCTCTATTTCACTGAGAATTTCTCCCGCATCCGCCGGGTGCATTTCTCCCATTTCTAGCGCAATCGTTGCCGTTTCCCCTGCGTGCAGGCGGCGGGTCAATTCGTCTAGGGTTGCTTGGGTAAATTCAGTGGCCATGATGAATGCGTTTAGCCAATGTGATAAAGTCGTGAACGCTCAGTTGCTCAGCGCGTTTGTCTGCAAATCCAACAAGCACCTCTTCGCTAAGCAAAGATAAGGGTTTCAGTGCGTTGCGTAACGTTTTGCGCCGTTGGTTGAAGGCTGTTTTGACCACCATAGCCAAAACTTTGTAGGGAACATCGGGTTCAGTCTCTTTTCTCCGCAATCGTATAACACCACTTTTCACTTTCGGGGGTGGATTAAAGCACCCTTCGCTGACTGTAAACAAATAGGTGGCGT
This sequence comes from Owenweeksia hongkongensis DSM 17368, assembly GCA_945907425.1. Taxonomy (GTDB): domain Bacteria; phylum Bacteroidota; class Bacteroidia; order Flavobacteriales; family Schleiferiaceae; genus CAMDTE01. The sequence goes on from CAMDTE010000083.1 coordinate 1,901, forward strand.
CGTAGTAGGCTTGGGTCAACACGCTGGTGATTCCGTATATCTTGGAACCGTGCGCAGAGGCGATACGTTCCCCCACCTCTTTTTGAAACATTCCGACCAATTCCGGAATTTGTTGACGCATTTCCAGTAATCGAAATAATATCTGCGTTGAAATGTTGTAAGGAAAATTTCCAATCAAAGAAAACGATTCTCCTTGCCAACTTTCCGGGGGAGACCACCGCAAAAAATCGCCCTGAATCAAACGAGGAGCCAAAGAGGGATAATGAGCTACCAAATAGGGAATGCTTTCCGAGTCCAACTCAATAGCCCATGTTTCATAGGGCCGTGCCAAAAGATATTTAGTCAACACACCCATGCCCGGTCCAATTTCTAACACTCGTGAGCAGGGCGCTTCAATGACCATGGCCATGCGTTCAGCAATCGATTCTTCTTTCAGAAAATGCTGTCCCAGGTGTTTTTTGGCTCGTACGTTTTTCATACCCATCCCGCTCTTTTCAATAGGGCTTCTGGCTGTGGAGTTCTTCCTCTGAAAGCAACAAAAAGATCCATGGGATCTTGCGTTCCGCCGGCTTCCAACAAGCGTCGAAAAGCAGAGCCTACCTTTTTATTCATTACGCCCTGTTCTTCAAACAAAGAATAGGCATCTGCATCCAGCACTTCTGCCCATTTGTAACTATAGTATCCGGCTGAGTATCCGCCGCTGAATAGGTGCGAAAATGCTGTACTTGTTATGGCTTTCTCGCAACGAGGTAACCATTCTACGGGCGTTAAAATCTGAGATTCCCAATCGGCCAAATCAGCCGCTTTTGAAACTTTATAGGTTTCGTCGTGGTACGCCATGTCCAACAAGCCAAAACCCACTTGCCGCAAGGTGGCTATCCCTGTTAGATACGCTGCGCTTTCCTGCAATTTTTTCACCCACTCCTTAGGCAATGGCTCTAGGGTCTCGTAATGGTAAGCGAAGAGTGACAAAGCCTCCGGAGCGGTACACCAATTCTCCATGATTTGGCTCGGTAATTCTACAAAATCCCACAAAACATTCGTTCCCGTTAGACTTGCATAGGATCCTTGCGCTAAGATTCCATGGAGGGCATGTCCAAATTCATGAAAAAGAGTGAGAACCTCCTGAAATGTCAATAAAGCGGGTTGTCCAGGGGCAATAGGCCGAGTAAAATTGCAAACGATACTGATGACGGGCCGCACATTCTGCCCGCTTTTGTTTGTTTTTTGACTGCGGTAAGAGGTCATCCATGCACCTTGCCGTTTGCCATTTCTGGGGTGCCAATCGGTTAATAAGTGAGCCAAGAATTGCCCGTTTTCATCCCATACTTCGTAGGAGTCCACTTCCGGATGGTATGTAAAAGACTCGTTGGCTGGTCGAATGGATATCCCGTATAAACCCTGGGCCACAGCAAAAGCACCCTCTAAAACACGGGGAAGGGAGAAATAGGGTTTCAATGCTTCGTCGTCCAAAGAAAAACGGGCTTTTTTCATTTTTTCTGAAACAAAAGCAACGTCCCAACGCTGAAGATCAGCAATGCCTAAGTGCTTTTCTGCAAATTCCTTTAATTCTTGAATCTCCCTGTCTGCCGCAGGGCGAGCTTTCACCAGTAAGTCGTCTAAGAAAGCCCTCACCGTTTCTGGCGATTTCGCCATCCGTTCTTCCAATATAAAATGAGAATGACTAGCATACCCCAAAAGCTCCGCACGTTCTTGCCGAAGGCGGGCAATTTGCACCACCGTTTCTTTGTTGTCGTACCCGTCGTTTTTAGCACCTCGGGTTGCAAAGGCCTCCCAGAGAATTTTTCTAGACTCTCTGTGTTCTGCGTACGTCATAAAACCGATATAACTCGGTGCATCCAAGGTGAATGTCCACCCAGAAGAGTGTCCTTTTTCTCGGGCTATTTCCGCAGCCACCTGAGCCGTAGTGACGGGCAATCCCCTTATTTTTTCATGGCCCTCCAAATGCATAGCAAAAGCCTCTGAGTCTGCTAAGACATGCTCGCCAAAAGCCAAGGAGAGCAGCCCCAGTTGTCGATCGATGGCACGAAGTGTTTCTTCTTGAACGCTAGTGAGCAGAGCTCCGTTACGGACAAAACGTCGGTACGTTTTATCTAGCAATTGAACATCTTCTGGAGACAAAGAGGACGGACGGTTTGCATAAACGGTTTGCACTCTTTGAAACAAGGGCTTGTTCAATAAAATATCATTGTTCAAGGCAGTCAAAAGGGGCGAAAGATGTTTGGCTGCGGCCTGGATTTCTGAATTAGTACAAGCGCTGCTGAAATTAAAAAACCGTTCGGAAAGCTCATCTAGCGCGGAACCGGAATCCTCCAAAGCCACAATCGTATTTTCAAACGTGGGCTGGTCCGGATTGGAAGCGCAACGCAGTACATTTTCACGGGTCGCCGTCAGCGCATTCTCAATGGAACGAGGCAAATCGACCACGGAAGGATGTGAAAAATCCAAAGCAGTGGCAAATCCATACAGATAGTGGTACAAAGGCATCAACCGACCCTCTTTGCATTCTGTAGCTCGCTCCAAAATGCCATAGGCATCTTGATTCAACAACTGCGGAAGGATGCCCGCTATAAATTGTTCCCCAAAACCATGCGACGCATCCCGAGGAAGGGCGCAGGGTAAATTATCCACGGCCATTACGCCCACGCTACCGGGTGTGCCAAGAGGGACTTCCCGTCCTGCCTGGGGGTCCCAACCATAAAAGGGATCGGCCAGCACAGAAGAGCGAATAGTGGAGGGGATGGGGCCTGAAATATCACAAGAAATATCCCCTACGAATTCCAATCGGCAATTGGGTTTTTGTACTTCTTCCGCCGTGAAAAAGGCCGGAGCGTTATCGGCGTAGTAATGACAGGGTAAATAGAGGGTCGAAAGGTGGAGATAAGGAGCAAACGTACTTTTGTATTCTTCTGGGTGAGCATGAAAATCGCGCCGTTGAAAGGGCATTCCGTCTTTTCTCGCTACATAATGAATGGAGTCCAAGACCGTAAATACGGGTTCTTCAAACGATTCAACAAGGTAATCGGCTGGGCTGACTTCTCGGAGACCAGCAGCCAACAAAACCTCTACAGCACCTTTTCCTACTCGGCCAGAACCGGTAATGACTAATTTAAAATCAGGGGGGTAGCGAAGGGTAAGCAGGGGCTGAATCAATGCATTCAAATCGTGGCAGGTTTCTGGCATCGGCAATTCCCACAGTTGCTTCATTTGACCATATCCCCGAAGCGCTTCGTATGCCCCCACCAATCCGGCATATCTTCCGAAACCGATGAGCCGCTGACCGTTTTCATCCTTGATCAGTTCCCAATCGATCAGTTCTATGTTTTTCTCGATACAAGCCTGAAGCAAGGAGCGATTGTGTGGCTGAAATTTGTAAGTGTGTGAAAAGAAAAAGGCCTTCTGAAAAGGGCGCAAATCCTCCGTATTCACTTCTTTCACCCCCATCAAAGCATCGCAGGCAGAAAGATCCTGTGTGATGATGCAACCAGCCTCTGCGTATTCTGCATCCGAAAACACCCGAACAGTACTGGGCTCTACTAAAATGCTCGCCAAGGTATGAGAATTCAATAGCACTTGGCATTGCGAAGGAGTCAAGACGGCTCGACGATCCGGAGGTGTTTTTCCTTCCTTGAGAAGGCCAAGAATCAAAGTTTTCATGAATTC
>CAMDTE010000084.1 GCA_945907425.1 Owenweeksia hongkongensis DSM 17368
TACGAGCCTTGAGTTACGACCACGCCATGGATTTGTTTGGCAACGTTCCTTTTGTCGATTAATCCGATCGACCCGGCGTGTTTTTCCCCGAGCAAATCCTGCGCGCCGATTTGTATACCTATGTTTCCAATGAATTGAATGCCATTGAATCCCTTTTGCCTGAGGCGCGCACTGCGGAATATGGCCGAATCGACAAGGGAGCTTTGTGGGCACTTCGCGCCAAAGTATACTTGAATTCAGAAGTTTATACGGGCGTTGCTCGTTATGCGGAATGCATGACCGAGTGCACTAAAATTATTTCAGCCGGCTACACATTGGAGCCAGAGTACACACACTTGTTTTTGGCAGACAATCATTTGTCCAATGAGTTCATTTTTGCGGTCAATTTTGACGGAATGCATACACGAAACTATGGAGGGACTACTTTCTTAACCCATGCTTCTATGCACGCACAAGTCACAGGTATTGCCTATGGCACTACTTCTGGATGGCAAGGGTTGCGTACCACCAAGTCTTTTTCCGACTTGATGACCGACACCAACGATACACGGAACACCTTGTGGACCAGCACTCAATCGGATACCATCAACGACGTTTCCGATCCAAACCAAGGCTACATTGTGACCAAATGGAGAAATGTGACACGAGACGGGACCGTGGGTTCTGAGCCTGTAACCTTTGTTGATATTGATTTTCCTATGTTTCGGTTGGCCGATGTGTATTTAATGTATGCGGAATGTGCCCTTCGCACAGGAACCAATGTGGGTACCGGCTTGACGTATTTCAACACGCTGCGTGAGCGGGCGTATAAAAATGCCAACCATAACGTAACCGACATCTCTCTGGCCTCTGTTTTGGACGAGCGCGCGCGTGAGTTGCATTACGAAGGGCATCGCCGTCAGGATCTGATTCGTTTTGGCAAGTTTACCGGAGGAACCTACAATTGGCCTTGGAAAGGCGGCGTGAAAGAAGGGACCAGCATAGACGCTCATTTGAGTCTATACCCCTTGCCTGGATCCGATGTGATTTCCAATCAAAATTTAACCCAAAATCCTGGGTATTAACCGTAATTACTTAACCCTTAATCCATTAAAAACTCAAAAAAATGAAAAAAACTCTAACTCTCGCTGCAGCGTTGCTTGTTAGCGCTACAGCTTTCGCTCAGGTTTCCGTAACCTACAAAGTAGACATCACCGACTATTTGGCGGGTGGAGCCACTTTGGGCGCAAACGGTATGCGTGTGGGTGGCAACTATGCTACACAAGGCGGAACAGTAGGTGGCGCTGCCATGACGGACTGGTCTCCTTCCAACGCAGTTTCTGCTATGACCAGCTTAGGCAGTAATATTTGGTCTATCACGGTGGATTATCCTGCCTCTGCCGTAGGACAAACCCAATTGTACAAATTTGTCAACAACGACTGGGGCACGAACGAAGGAGTCACTGGTTCTACCATTGCCTCCAATGGTTGCGGTGTAGACGATGGTTCCGGTAACATCAACCGTACCCTGGTTATTCCTTCAAACAGTGTGACTTTCTTGTATTGCTTTGACGCTTGTTTTCAATGCGACGGTTCTTCTCCCAACATCGGTTTGGGTGAGAACATCGTATCTACTTTCGTTGTTTCTCCAAACCCTGCAACAGATTACGCAGCGGTGAATTTTACTTCGCGCAAAGCGGGTGATGTTACCGTACGCGTAGTGAACTTGTTCGGTCAAGAGGTAGCGGAATTGATCAATGGCACTTTGGAAGCTGGTGCACACAGCATTCAGTGGAACTTCAGCGGCATTCAAGCGGGTACTTACTTCGTAGAAGTGGTAGCCAACGGAACAATGTCTGTTGAAAAACTATTCGTGACTAAGTAATTCCTTTGGGGTTAGGAAAGAGGAAGGGGGCCGCTACGCGGCCCCCTTTTTTTTCCTTCTGTTTTTTTAAAAGAACGTACTTTCAAACCATGAAACATTTCACTCTTCGAGCAACTCTATTTACCCTCTTGTGTTGGCTGAGTACCTCGGCAGTACTCTTTGCTAAAATCCCAGAGGTAAATCGCATCGACCCCCCTCATTGGTGGGTAGGGATGGCCTCCGATACGTTGGAATTACTCATCAAAGGGGAAGGCATCCAAGGCGCGCAATACCGTGTGGAAGGGAAAGGCGTTCGGGTGTTAAAAGCCGTTCAGGCACAAAATCCCTCGTATGCCTATGTCACCCTGCTCATTGACTCAGAAGCCCCTGCGCAAAACATTTCCTTGATTGTCTCCGGATCGCGCGGGAAAAGCATTGTTCCCTATGCGCTCAAACCAAGGGATGCGTCCCAGAGGCAAAACATGGGGCTTAGCTCGGCGGATGTCCTGTATCTCATTACCCCGGATCGCTTTGCCAACGGAAACCCAAACAATGACATCAGAAAGGATTTTCGCGAAACCTCCCTCCGTAGAAAAGAAGATTACGATCGCCACGGCGGCGATTTGGCCGGCATCACACGGCAAATAGAGTACATACATTCCCTGGGAACCACGGCCGTTTGGTTGAATCCTATATTGGAGAACAACCAAATCCGCGCCAGTTACCATGGATACGCCATAACGGACCATTACGCCATAGATCCGCGCTATGGAACGATGGCAGAATACCAAAATCTATGTCAATTGTTGCACCAGCGGCAGATGAAAGTAGTCATGGATGTGGTGTACAATCATGCGGGAGACAAACACTATTTGTTTTTGAATCAGCCCGATACCTCTTGGTTCAACAGCTATTCCCGGTTCCCGCAGTCCAACTTTAGAGAATCCACTTTGTTTGATCCGTATGCCTCAAGAAAAGATCAAGAAGTTTTTACCAAGGGGTGGTTTGATACCGCTATGCCGGATTGGAACCTAAAAGATCCACACGCCGCCGCTTACTTGCTGCAAAACACCTTGTGGTGGATTGAGGAAGTCGGTACCGATGCGTTGCGGATAGATACCTACACCTATCCCGATCAAGTCTTTATGGCGCGACTCAATAAAGTCGTTCGGCAGCATTACCCCCGGATGTTTCTCTTTGGGGAAACGTGGGTTCACAATCATCAAAGCCAGGCGTATTTTGTTCAGCGCTATCCGTTTCGCACCTTCGATAGCCATCTGAACAATGTGACCGATTTTCAGACCTATTTTTCCATCAAGGAAGTGGTTTCAAAAAACAACAGTTGGAACGAGGGAGTGGGGAAGTTGTACCAATCTTTGGCTGCAGACTATTTGTATTACGATCCCACGACACTGATCACGTTTGTGGACAACCACGATGAGGGGCGGTACTTTGGCCTGTGCGGTGAAGACCTACGAAAATACAAGTTGGGACTGTCCCTCCTTTACACCCTTCGGGGCATTCCCTGTTTGTACTACGGAACGGAGATTCTCATGAAATCAACGGAGAATCACGGCACGATGCGCCAGGATTTTCCAGGCGGGTGGCCCGGTGATGTACGGAATGCTTTTGAGTCAACCGGTCGTACGGCGCAAGAAAACGAAGCCTTCCAATTTGTGCAAACGTTGGCTCACTACCGCAGAGGCAGTGCGGTGCTTCAAACCGGAAAAATGATGCATTTTGCCCCTAGCCAAGGCTTTTATTCCATCGCGCGGTACACACAAGACAAAATTGTTTTGTTGTTGGTCAATGCTTCCGACATACCGGAAAAAGGAAAAGCCAACCGATTCGATGAGTTACTCCACGGTCAACGGGCAGGGTTGGATATTCTACACGGATTGGCCCCCGTCGTACTTGAATCTGAGTTTACGCTCGATCCCTGGGAAGTCCGGTGGATTGAATTTCAGCGGTAAGCACTCTCCTATGACGCTGCGGAATCTTGGCGTGCGGGCAGCAGGAAGGTGGAAACCGCTCCGATCAGCAAACTCACTCCTGCTAAAATCATGGTGTTGATGATGGACTCTCCTAGGAAGGTTTTGTAGGCCCAGTTTATCCCTCCCAGTGCGGCCACAATTTGGGGGATGACAATAAAAATGTTGAAAATACCCATGGAGATGCCCATTTTCTCTGGATCAACAGAACTGGACAAAATAGCATAGGGCATAGACAAAATGCTTCCCCATGATATGCCAATCAAAGCAAAGGCTACGTTCAAAATTCCGTCGTTCGCTTCTGTTGCCGTGGACATGAGCAAAAATCCGGCACCGCCAGCCGCTAAGGAGAGGAGGTGAACCAACCGTCGATTAATGGGATTTCGTGCGGTATAGAAGGAAAGAAGCAAGGCAAACGCCATGGAGCTCAGCCCGTACATTCCCATGGAACTTCCGATGGTTGCCGCCGCCGTATTGTACAACTCTTTCGCTTCTAAATAATGGGCCGCTCCGGATACCGGCATCGCTGCATGGTACACATATTCAGCCAACGCAGGGGTGGCAAAGTTCCACATGGTAAAAAAGGCAAACCAACTGAAGAATTGCACCACGCCCAATTTCCACATCACCGAGGGCATGAACGAGAAGCTTTCGGCGATTTCTTTGAACATATTCCCAATGCCTGCGGTTGATTTGGTGCGAGCGTAGAATTTTTCCAGATCAGCAGGCGGTTCTTCCGTTGTCGTGAATACCGACCACAAAATAGACGCCATGAAAACAAAAGCGCCTATCCCAAAGGCCCATTGTACAGCAGGGGGAATCTGTCCTTCAGGTGCTGTATTGGAAATTCCTAAATAGCCTACAAACCAAGGCAAATTACTGGCCACCCACGTGCCAATGCCAATGATCAGTGTTTGCACAACAAATCCATAGGAACGCTGACTCTCCGGTAGTTTGTCTGCCACCAACGCGCGGAACGGCTCCATGGAAATGTTGATCGATGCATCCATGATCCATAAAAATCCAGCCGCCATCCACAAGGCAGAAGAGGTGGGAACAAAGAACAGGGCCAAAGAACTCAACACGGCGCCTATCAAAAAATACGGGCGTCGACGGCCAAAGCGCGGACTCCATGTGCGGTCGCTCAAGTAGCCAATAATGGGTTGCACCAACAATCCGGTAAGAGGTGCCGCAATCCATAAGCCAGGCAGGGCGTCTTTGTCGGCCCCAAGGTTTTGAAAAATACTCGACATGAATCCGCCTTGCAGCGCAAAGCCAAACTGGATACCTAAAAAGCCGAAACTCATGTTCCAGATTTGCCAAAAATTCATTTTGTTTTCTTTCATGGGAAATTATTCTGCCGGTTCGGGATTCATTTCATACAATCGAGCAGGCTTGTGTATCCCTGCTTTGTGTTTTTCTTCTAGTGGCAATACCAACCGGTCTTTGAGAACCTTTTTGCGGAAGTTTCGTTTGTCAAATACCTCTGCATAGACTGCTTCGTGTAAGGTTTGCAATTGGCTCAGAGTGAATTTTTCAGGGAGCAATTCAAATCCGGAACGTCGGTATCTCATCTCCTTTCGAAGAAATTCTAACGCCTGGGTAAAAATAGAATCGTGGTCAAAGGCAAGTTCCGGAACATCGTTGATGTTTTGCCAAAAAACGCGGTGCGCAAAACTAGACGCCGATGGGTTGAACTCTTCCATTTTCACCAAAGCAAAATAGGCAATGGTGATGACGCGCGTTTT
>CAMDTE010000085.1 GCA_945907425.1 Owenweeksia hongkongensis DSM 17368
GCTTGTGTTGATCCTAATCCCATATGCAAACTCGTCGTCAATCCCCATTGGGTGGAGACTCCGGTAGAAGATCCTTGGTAAAATCCCAAAGAGACAGGGCTTTCTAGTGAGATAGCCCCGGCGTTGGAAAAAGGAAGCACGAAGCGTGGAGTGTAATGTATGCCTTGATTGATGGCCAATAAATATTCGGAGTCAACCCATTGCGTCTCGTATCCTATTTCATGTATCCATTCCTTTTCTTTTCTAAAAATGGACGATTGCCCCATGGCGGAAAACCCTAGAACAACAAAGAAAACGAAGAGAGCATTTTTCATAGAGGTAAGGTAGGTTACATTTCAGCGTTCAGAAGTTCATTCTTTGGTCCTCCGTTTCCGCGATTGAGCATCCACCACGGCCATGGCCGTGGTATTCACAATTTCACGGACAGAGCTGCCCATTTGCAAGACGTGGGAAGGATACTCCAAGCCCGTCAGCAACGGTCCAATGGCTTCCATTCCCGTCAAACTTTGCAGTAATTTGTACGAAATATTTCCAGACGCTAAACCTGGGAATATGAGCACATTGGGAGCATTGTCCACCAGCGTGCTGAAAGAAAAAACCTCCTTCAACAAAACGTTATCGACGGCAAAGTTGGCTTGCATCTCGCCGTCTACGATCAAATCGGGTTGGCGCTGGCGAATAAGTTGCAGCGCTTTGCGCATTTTGCTTGGTAATGGTCCGTTGTGGCTTCCAAAATTTGAGAAACTCAACAAGGCAACTTTTGGAACGATGTTCATTTGCTTGACTGCCTTGGAAACCACACTTACGATTTCTGCAATGGTCTCCGCTGAGGGATCTTCGTTCAGCGTTGTGTCCGCAAAAAACATGGGCCCTCTCTTAGTGAGCATGACATACATACCCGCTACCCTGGCTCCCGGTTCGGTTGGACCTAGAATTTCCAGTACAGGCTTTACTGCCCGAGGATACTTTACAGTGGAGCCTGTTATGTAGGCATCCGCGTGGCCGTGCCGAACCATCATGGGTCCGTAAAAATCCCTATTCCGCAAAAGACGTCTTGCCTCATCTCTACTTACTCCTCTGCGTTGCCTTTCTTTATAATAGGCTTCTGCATACAATACGGCATGGGGTGCCTCCGGTAGTCGTGGGTCGATGACTTGCATGTGTTCAATCCCCAAATTGTATTCGGCATTTATTTCCTCTATGCGCTTTGGATCTCCCAACAAAATAGGGTTCGCCATGCCTTCTTCGTATACAATTTGTGCCGCTTTTAACACCCGGTACGAATCGGCCTCATTGAACACCACTCTCTTTGGGTCTGATTTGGCTTTTTCTACCATCAACCGAATAAACTTATCGTCTCTTCCCACCCTTTTTCGCAACGACTCTTCGTAGGCCTCCCAATTCTCTATCGGTTGAAGCGCTACTCCGCTTTCCATCGCCGCTTTAGCAACGGCGGGAGCCACCGTATAAATCAACCGCGGGTCAAAAGGCTTGGGAATAATGTAGGTGGGGCCAAAGGTCAAATTTCGCTCCCCGTAGGCCAAATTGACCACTTCCGGCACTATTTCTTTGGCCAATCCCGCTATAGCGTATACCGCGGCCAATTTCATGGCCTCGTTGATTTTTGTGGCGCGAACGTCTAGGGCCCCTCTGAAAATATACGGGAATCCCAATACATTGTTTACTTGATTGGGATTGTCCGAACGGCCCGTCGCCATGATGATATCCTTTCTAGTGTTCACTGCCAATTCGTACTCTATCTCTGGGTCCGGATTGGCCAAAGCAAAAACAATGGGGTTTTTGGCCATGTTTTGAATCATCCCCACCGATAAAATATTCCCCTTGGAAAGGCCCACAAAAACATCCGCCTTTTCCATGGCTTCTTCCAAAGTTCGCACAGAGGTGACTCGAGCAAAGGATTGTTTTTCACTGGTCAAATCCGTCCGCTGGCTATGAATAACCCCCTTGGAATCGCACAGAAGTAAATTTTCTGGCTTCACCCCAAGAGAAATGAACAGGTTTGCACAACTCACTGCTGCCGCGCCCGCCCCATTAAAAACAACTTGGATTTTGGCTATTTTCTTTTGGACAATTTCTAAAGAATTCAACAATGCTGCACCGGTAATGATAGCGGTGCCGTGTTGATCGTCGTGCATAATCGGAATGTCCAATTCTTCACGCAATCGCTTTTCAATGTAAAAACAATCAGGAGCAGACAAATCCTCCAAATTGATTCCTCCAAAAGTGGGAGACAAAATTTTCACCGTCTCAATAAATTTATCAGGGTCTTTGGTGTCTAATTCCAAATCAAACGTGTCTATATCCGCAAAGATTTTGAACAAGACTCCCTTACCTTCCATGACAGGCTTAGAAGCCAACGGGCCGATATCGCCCAATCCCAAAACGGCTGTTCCGTTGGTAATCACGGCCACCAGATTGCCTTTGGCTGTATAGCGGTAGGCGTTGGCTGGATTGGCTGCTATTTCCAAACAAGGCTCGGCAACACCCGGTGAATAGGCGATGCTCAGATCGCGTTGGGAATGGGATGGTTTACTCGGAATGACTTCGATTTTTCCAGGACGGCCTCCTTCGTGGTATTCTAAAATATCCGATTTCCGAATCACTTGATTTTTTGCCATACACAAAGATACCCAGGAAGCCTGTTGCATGTCCCCCTTTTGATTCAGAATAAGCTAAAACCAGAGAAATAAATCCACCTTTCTGCCGAGAGAATACCTCTGTTGTACGTGTAAATCCGTTTACCTTTGTGCTATGCATAATCTTCCGGAAAATCTTCCGGCACTTCACCTACCCTTTTTTGCCAACCTTTTGCTTTTGTTGGTTTTGGCTCGGTTATTTGGAGAAATCATGGAGCGGCTGAAGCAACCCGCGATGATTGGCGAAATACTGGCTGGAGTGGTCTTGGGACCCTCGGTATTGAACTTTATCGTTCGTTCAGAGGATCTCAAAGTCATTTCTGAACTCGGCGTATTTCTACTGGTTATCATTGCCGGTCTGGAGATCAACATACAGAGCGTCGTCAAAGCGTCTAAGGGGAAAAATTTGTTCATCAGCCTCTTTGCCTTCATCATTCCCTTTTTATCGGGACTTTTGGTCGGCAAGCTTTTTCATCTGGAAACGATGACCACCATTTTTATAGGTCTTTGCGTCGCGATTACCGCTCTTCCGGTCAGCGTGCGCATCCTGATGGACTTGGGGCAGTTAAAAAGTGAAGTGGGGCAGCGAATCATAGCGGTCGCCATTTTTGATGATGTATTAGCGCTTGCTATACTTGGCGTTTTGTTGGATCTCCAACACATGGAGGGGGTTTCACTCCAACTCATTGGCTTGGAATTTGTATTGACCCTGGGGAAATTGCTTTTGCTGATGGCTGCTCTTATTTTGGTCTATCGAATGATCAATAAATTTGCGGATCGGCCAAATTTCATTGAATTCCAATTGGACAAACTATTGGCCTTTATGCGCGGGAAAGAGTCTTTGCTGGCCATCCTTTTTGTGTTCATTCTTGTCTTTGCTTCCTTGACAGAAGCCGTTGGCTTGCACTTTATTGTGGGTGCCTTTTTTGCCTCTATGTTGTTATCCAAAGATCTTTTGGGGGAAAAACACATGGCGTCGTTTGAAAAATCGACAAACGGCATGGCCATGGGATTTTTAGCTCCCATCTTCTTTGCAAGCATCGGTTTGGAGTTCCAAATGGGCGCCATTCACGAATGGGGATTGTTGCTGAGCATCGTAACCGTCTCCTTTGCCAGCAAAGTGCTGGGCGGTTATTTGGGAGGGCGTGTCGCAGGTCTACACCACAAAAAAGCACTTACGCTGGGTATTGGACTGAACGCGCGCGGCATTATGGAATTGGTCATTGCCAACATTGCTTACAATGAAGGGCTTATCGGCGTGGAGATATTCAGCATCTTGGTGATCATGGGGCTTTTCACCACATTGAACACGCCTTTGTTGTTGCAGCGATCCTTTCGATGGCTGGCCTCATCCAAAGAGCAGTAGATTCATTTTTGCGCCCTCTATTATTCCTAACTTCGTTTGATAACTTGATTTTTCATTTTCAGTAAATGAATCCAGCGGTCAGCAGTTTTCTCCAGGCATTGGATCGATGGGAAGAAGAACTTTCTATTCTTCGAATCCTCCTATTAGACTGTGGGCTCACGGAAGAAATCAAATGGGGCTGGCCTTGTTACACAGACAAAGGGAAAAATATCGCGATACTGGGCGCGTTCAAAGACTATGCTTGTCTCTCTTTTTTCAAAGGGGCATTGCTTGATAATACACACGGTTTATTAGAAAAAAGTGGAGAAAACACACAATCCTCGCGGGTCATTAAAGTTCGCAGTAAAGCGGAAATTCTTTCGATGCACCCTTTGCTTAAGTTCCTTATTTTGGAAGCAACGGCCTTAGAAACGACGGGGGAAAAAGCATATTTTAAAAAAACATCGGAGTACCCGGTGGCAGAGGAGTTGACCCTCGCTTTTGCGGCAGATCCCTCCTTTCAAAACGCCTTTGACGCGTTAACTCCAGGCAGAAAAAATGGCTATTTGCTGCATTTTTCCTCAGCGAAGCAATCCGAAACCCGCGCTCTACGCATTGAACAATGCAAAAAACGTATTTTTCGGGGCCTAGGCTTCCACGATTGCGTCTGTGGACTCTCTCAGCGAATGCCTAAGTGCGATGGGTCGCACAAATCTTTGGGGTGAATCAAGCCTTTTACTCTATGATTACCGATTTCATGTTCATGAATTCCCTGATCCCTATTTCAGACAATTCCCGACCGTAGCCCGATTTTTTTATTCCGCCAAAAGGAACTCTAGAATCTGAACGCACCAGCGAATTGATAAAGACATTCCCCGCTTCTACTTTTCTTGCCAAGGCAAACGCTTTCTCTCTGTCGTTAGACCAAATGGAGGAAGCTAAACCATAGCGGTGATTGTTGGCTATGGCTATGGCTTCTTGTTCGTTTTTCGCTCGGATAATAGTCGCCAAAGGGCCAAAGGTTTCTTCTTGAAAAGCTATATTGTTTGAATCTACAAAATCAATCAGAGTGGGTTGGAAATTACAGTTTTCCCGCTCCCCTCCTACGATGATTTTTGCCCCTTGCTGCAATGATTTTTCCAATTGAGAACTCAATGTGTTCGCAAATTCTAGTTTTGCTAAAGGGCCAAGATGCGTATTTTCTTTTAGAGGATCCCCTTGGTGCAGCGCCGCAATTTTTTGCGCGAACAACTGGGCAAAGGCATCCCCTATTTTTTCTGTAACAATGAAACGTTTCGCACAAATGCAGGCTTGACCCGCATTGATCATACGAGAGGCTGTTGCCACCGAAGCTGCTTTTTCTACATCCGCATCATCCAAAACAATGAAAGCGTCCGATCCTCCGAGTTCCATCACTGTTTTCTTGATGTGTTTCCCGGCCAATGAGGCTACCGAAGATCCCGCCATTTCGCTACCGGTCAACGTGATACCGCTCACGATATCAGAGGAAATAATCGATTCTACTTGGTTCAA
>CAMDTE010000086.1 GCA_945907425.1 Owenweeksia hongkongensis DSM 17368
CGTGGACAGATAGAGATCCGGTAGAGAACTTTGAACGGTTTTTAATCAAAAAAGGATGGCTTTCAGAAAGCGAAATCGAGTCCTTTAAAAAGGAAGACAAGAAAGCAATACAAACCGCCTTGGATTTGGCCCTGGCGGAACCCGACCCCGTATGGGATGAGCTGGCGGAAAAACGAGATCTTTTTTCTCCCAGTCCAGCCCCAGTAGCAGCCTCTGAAAAACAAGGGAATGGTCGATTCATTGATGCGATTTCTGACGGATTGCGACTATCTATGCGCCAATTTCCTTCGCTGGTTTTGATGGGTCAGGACATAGGTGATTACGGAGGTGTTTTCAAAGCAACGGAAGGATTTGTAGAAGAATTTGGCAAAGAACGTGTGCGCAATACGCCGTTGTGTGAAGCGGCCATTTTGGGCGCAGGCATCGGATTGAGTGTTCGAGGAATGAAAGCCATGGTTGAGATGCAATTTTCCGATTTTGTGACGGAAGGATTTACGCAAATTGTCAACAATATGGCAAAAATGCATTGGCGTTGGGGCCAAGAAGTGGACGTGGTGGTGAGGATGCCTACAGGAGCGGGTGTTGCCGCTGGGCCGTTCCATTCGCAATCCACAGAAGCTTGGTTTACTCATACGCCAGGACTAAAGGTGGTGTATCCGGCCTTTCCTGCCGATGCGAAGGGGCTTTTGTGCGCTGCGATCGCAGACCCCAACCCCGTTTTATTTTTTGAACACAAAGCACTGTACAGAAGTCTTTCTGGACTCATCCCGGAAGGGTATTTCACCTTGCCGCTGGGGAAGGCAGCTTGTGTAAAGGAAGGTAGGTCGGCCTCTATCATTACCTACGGGATGGGAGTGCATTGGGCGATCCAGTGGGCAGAGGCCCATCCGCAGCATTCTGTTGAAATAATTGACTTAAGAACCCTTCAGCCCCTGGATTGGGAGTCCATAGAGAAAACGGTTCGTAAAACAGGCCGCGTACTGGTATTGCACGAGGACGTTTTGTTTGGAGGTATTGGGGCGGATATATCTGCACATATTACGGAGCATTGTTTTTCCTCTTTGGACGCACCTGTATTGCGTGTGGGAAGCGCGGACCTTCCGGTGCCCTTTTCTGCTGTTCTGGAGGAAGGATATTTGGCCAAATCAAGAATAAATGAGGCAATGAATAGACTGTTGAATTATTAAGCGTTTAGGGTAAAAATATCTCCCTATTATTTCTATATTTGTCCTCCAAATTATTTATTCACTATTTAAATAGAAAAAGTATGAAACCAAAAGAATTAGTTGCTCATTTCCGCAACAACCAGAACGGAAACAAGTCATTGAAAACTGTTTTTGCTAATCAGTTCTTGACAAAATTTTCAAACGAAGAGTTGAGTGGTTTGAATCGCAGTATCAACAATGAGTTGAAGAATCGTGAACAAGCGGTTATCAATGAGAAGATTGAGTTTTTGCAATCAAAAGGATACGAGGTTACTGCCAAATAATCAAGGAACGGAAAGAAAGGGAGCGCCCGCTCCCTTTTTTTACCGTCTCGTTTGCAAAGACCAAAGTTGGATGTATATTTGCACTCCCCATTGGGGAGGTAAAGGGTGAATAGCTCAGCTGGTTCAGAGCGTCTGCCTTACAAGCAGAGGGTCCGGGGTTCGAATCCCTGTTCACCCACAAAAAAAGCCGCACTTTGTGCGGCTTTTTTTATGCCCCCATTTTAACTCCCCTTTTTCGAATCCCTTTTTAGGGAAGCGCCTCAAAAGTGAGAATTGCCCCGTTGATGCAAAACCTACGGTGCGTTTCCGTGGGGCCATCCTCAAACACATGCCCCAAGTGGCCCTCGCACTGACCGCAAAGAACTTCTGTTCGCAGCATCCCGTGGCTGTTGTCTGGTTTTTCCAGAACGGACCCCGTCGTGATGATTTGATCAAAACTGGGCCATCCGCAATGTGCATCAAATTTGGAATGGCTGTGGAACAATGCGTTGCCGCAGCCTATGCAATGGTAAATGCCGTCTTCAAAAGAGGAATTCCATGGACTCGACCCTGGCCGTTCCGTGCCTTTCTCGCGAAGGATTCTGTATTGTTCCGGTGTTAGCTGTTCGTGCCTATCCGGATAGGTTTGCGGCATGAGAAGAAGTCTAGAATGCAAAGATACTTTTCCCCTGGACCGATGGGTAAAATGGGTAAAAAAAATGAGCCCGAAGGCTCATTTATCTCGATAACTAGTGCCCTGAACTGGACTCGAACCAGCACGACCGTAGGTCACCACCCCCTCAAGGTGGCATGTCTACCAATTTCACCACCAGGGCTTTTTGTGACTTGGCTGGGATTCGAACCCAGGACCCATACATTAAAAGTGTATTGCTCTACCGGCTGAGCTACCAAGTCATTCCTTTCTGTCGAAAGCGGCTGCAAATATAGAACTTTCCATTAATTTATCCAATAGAAAACGGACTAACTTTAATGCATGAAAAAGTCGTTTCCGTCTATTGCCCTGATAGGGTATATGGGCTCTGGAAAATCCAGTGTCGGACAGCATCTTGCGCAACTCCTTTCTCTGGAATGGGTAGATTTAGACAGAGAGGTGGAGAAGCTGTGGGGAGGATCCATCGCTGAGTTGGTAGAACGCTACGGTGAGGTGAGATTCCGAAAAATGGAAGCAGAAACCTTATTAAAAATAGTGACCAGGGACTCCATCGTTTTGTCTACGGGCGGTGGAACTCCTTGTTATGGTGTCAATTTGTCCCTCCTTCTACAGAATACCCGCGTAGTGTATTTGCAATGGTCTGTTTCCTCTTTGGTTCGTCATGTGCAACAAGAAAAAGCGCATCGTCCGCTACTTTCCGATGTGCCAGAAGAAAGGCTATCTGATTTTATTGGTCCCCATTTGTTGGAAAGAAATGCTTTTTATCAAAAAGCGCACGTTACGGAGGTTTGTCGGGAGGGGGATACGCCGGAAGCAATAGCCCTTAGAATCGCACAAAAAATAAGAGAGTATTAACGCAAATAGACTGCGTTTTCTTCCCAAGACACATCCACCTGATCGTGTAAAGAAGTGCTCAAAGACAGTCCTTTCACATCGGCCTTGATCGGGAATGATTTGTGGTTTCTGTCCACCAATACAGCTGTTGTCATCCGACGAACGGGGGCATTCAATAAATACTGCACCGCATAAATGAGGGTTGTTCCCGCATTGAGAACATCGTCTACGACTACGACTGCTTGATTGTCTAGTACTTCCAACGAGGCATGCAAAGTAGTAGGTCCCTTTTGGGGAGCTCTTTTGTTGACAGAAAGCTCCAACAACTGCACAGACAAGGGAGAGATTTGTTGAATTTTTTCCGCAATGCGACCCGCCAAAGTGTATCCACTGTTGCTGATTCCAACCAACACTAGGTGGGACTCAGAAAAGTGTCGTTCGTAGAGTTCCCATGCCATGCGCGTAATCTTTCGTTCCAGCGCAACGGCATCAATAACTAGAGTCTTTTGCAGTGTCATAACCTTTCAAAGGTAGCAAATTCGTTTCGCAAAGTCAGTCGAGCCACACTTTCAATGTGGTGGGTTTGAGGAAACATATCCACGGCTTGCACATTGTCCACCGTGTATTTGGATTGCAATAATTCTAAATCGCGGGCTTGCGTAGCGCTATTGCAACTAACATACACTATCCTCGGTGCTTGTAGAGAAAGAAGTTGTTCGACCACTTTGGGATGCATGCCGTCTCGGGGTGGGTCTGTGACGATCAATTGAGGCGCACCATGACGTTGCACAAAGGCTTCGCTGAAAGCGTTGCGCATGTCGCCTACTTCAAACGCAACATTTTGAATGTTGTTGGCGATGGCGTTTTCTCTTGCTGCTTCTATCGCTTCTGGAACGCTCTCAATTCCAGCAACATAATGTGCTTTTTGAGCCATAAAAAGGGCGATGGTTCCCGTTCCTGTGTACAAATCGTATACGCGATCAGAAGAAGAAATGTCGGCCATTTCTAAGGCTGTGTGGTATAGTTTTTCTGCTTGCACAGGATTGGTTTGATAAAATGACTTGGGGCCAATACGAAAAAGCAAAGGAGTTCCACCGGACAGGGTCACTTCCATTCTTTCCTCTAGGTGAGGCAAACCGTGGTGCAGTTCCAAATCGACATCGTACAAAGAGTCATTTCCTTTCCCGTTGACGCCGACATAAAAACTAACGATCGAAGGAAAGGCCGCTACGGTAGATTGAACTAAGGCTTTTACGGCGTCTGGCTCATCCCTTCCCACCAACAAAATGACCATCCATTCTCCTTTGCGGTTGTTCCTGAGTGTTACTGTTCGCAAGAAACCGATTTGCTCTCTGAGGTGGTAAAAGTCGATGGAATGGTGCATTCCATACTCCCTTAGAAAAAGGCGAATGGCGTTCCCTGTATCGTTTTGAAGAGCACATTCTTTTAGGTCAATGACTTTGTCCCATAGGCCGGGGACGTGAAATCCAACACCTCTTCTGTCTGTAAAGGTTTCGTCACTGTTCAATTCTTCAAATGTTAGGAAACGCTGTGCCGTGAAAGTATATTCCATTTTGTTCCGGTAGCCGTAAGGTTCGGGAGCGGGCACAATGGGTGCGTAGTGTGCGCCGGTAACTTTTCCGATTCGTTCGAGCGATTGTCTAACCTCCGCCTCCTTAAATTCTAACTGTCCAGCGTACGAAACGTGCTGCCATTTGCAACCTCCACACAGGCCAAAATGCTGACACACTGGGGCTACACGCAATGGAGAAGCGATTTCTATGCGAGTAACACGCCCTTCCAAATGTCCTTTCTTTTTCCGCACAATCTGCACAGTACATACGTCGCCAGGGGCACCACCGGTGACCAGGATAACTTGTCCTTCCGGTGATTTACCAATGGAAACACCTCGCGCACCGGCGCGTTCAATCAATACAGAGGAAATTTGCATGGGGCAAAGATACTCCGACTATCTTTGGACTATGGAAAGCAAATCAGCGGCCTTTATGGCCATGGAAGACGCCTACGGTGCACACAATTACCATCCCCTTCCGGTGGTCTTAACCAAAGGGAAAGGGGTTCGCGTGTGGGACGTAGAGGGTCGTGTGTATTTTGATTTTTTGAGTGCGTATTCCGCCGTCAATCAAGGGCATGCACATCCAAAGATCACTCAAGCCTTGGTGGATCAAGCACACACTTTGGCGCTTACCTCGCGCGCTTTCTACAATGATCAGTTGGGACCCTTTGAACAAAAGATGACTTCCCTCTTTGATTATGACAAAGTGCTGCCCATGAATTCAGGGGCTGAAGCGGTGGAAACTGCCTTGAAATTGGCCCGTCGTTGGGGGTACGACAAAAAGGGTATTCCTGCGAATCAAGCGAAAATTGTGGTGTGTCATGGTAATTTTCATGGTCGAACCACAACCATTGTTTCTTTTTCATCGGATCCGGATGCTTACAACGGATTTGGACCGTATGCCGATGC
>CAMDTE010000087.1 GCA_945907425.1 Owenweeksia hongkongensis DSM 17368
AATTCATCCGCCACAATGGTCAGGGTTTCCTTGTCCAATCGTTGGTTCATGGTCACCATGATTCCCAAAGACAAACAGGTAGAAATGACTTCCGTAACACTCACTTTCATCATGTTCGCCACTTCCATGACGGTCACAAACTCAGTCACCTTGAGGATAGAATCTTCTGCTGAGCGCATTTCTTCTTGCGCGCTAGCCATCGTTCTTCTGTCCTCTCTTTTGTCTCGGCGAATTTTAGATCCTTTGGATTTGCGTCCTCCGGTCAATTTCTCTAAGGTCTCCCGGATTTGTTTTTGAATCTGCTCGTCGGTCAAGGGAACTTTAGGGACCGCCTTGGTGTTGGGGCCTTGTCTACGGTTGTTGTTGTTTTGACCTCCCCTGCGTTCATTCGGTCCGCCTACAGAAGCTGCCCCTGTAGTCGTCCGCCCTGTTCCTGCTACTCCACCCCCGGTTGGGTTGGCGGCGCCTGTTTTAATACGGACTCGTTTCCCTTTTTCTCCGCCAGGGCTTGGTTTTGTCGCTTTGGGTTTATTAAACTGAGAAAGGTCGATGGTTTGCCCGGTCAATTTTGGGCCATCCAATTTTTTGTATTGCGTGGTATGGTGTTCTACAGCGGCAGAATCTGTCACAGCAGCCTTGTCCTCCTTTTGGGTTGGGGCAGAAACGGGTGTTTCCACTTTCGGCTGATCCTCCGTCGGCTTCTCTGCTAGAGGAGGTTTAACGGGGGCCGGGGTTGTTTTGGGAGCAGGTACCGATTTTGGTTTTGGGGTTAAATCGATTTTTCCTGCAATTTTTGGTCCGGCCAATTCTACGCGTGCTCGAATTACTTCTGTCTTGGGTGCGGCCACGGGTTTCAAGGTTTCCGCCACAGGCGCCACCAAGGGTTCCGGTACTTTCGTTTCCACCACGGGCGCGGAAACCGGCACAGAGGCTGGTTTCATCACAGCGGGAGTCGGCGCAACAACGGGTACGGTAGCGGCCAATTTCTCCGCCAAATGCGTCGCTTTTTCTTCCCTTTTTTGAGAAATAATAGACTCCGCTTGGTCCTTGTGGGATTTATCCGATGCAAAACTATCGAGCAGGAGGGCATACTGCTCATCGGAGATTTTGGTATTCCTGTTTTTTTCGACCTCGTGACCTTTAGCCGACAAGAAATCCACGGCCGTATCTAGGCCGATATTCAACTCGCTGAGGACTTTACTGATGCGTATGCTACTCATGCTATGGAATTAATCTTCAAATTCTGCTTTCAAAATGGCACGCACTTCCTGGATTGTTTCCTCTTCCAAGTCCGTGCGTTTCACTAAATCTTCAATACTCATATTCAATACTGCCTTGGCTGTGTCGCATCCAACGGAGCGGAAAGCCTCAATTACCCAATCTTCGATTTCATCCGAGAAATCCGTCAAAGCAACGTCCTCTTCTTGCACTACATCGTCACGATACACATCGATCTCGTAACCCGTTAAGCGGCTCGCAAGCTTGATATTGAATCCGTTACGACCAATGGCCAAACTCACTTGATCTGGCTTTAAATACACTTCTACTCGACCCTTATCCTCATGAATCACCATATTGGTAATCTTCGCTGGGGACAAGGCGCGTTGAATGAACAACTGCTGATTCACTGTAAAGTTGATGACGTCAATATTTTCTGATCGTAACTCACGAACAATGCCGTGAATACGCGATCCTTTCATTCCGACGCAAGCCCCAACGGGATCTATGCGGTCGTCGTACGATTCCACCGCTACTTTGGCCTTTTCGCCCGGAATCCGAACCACTTTGCGCACCATGATCACGCCGTCAAAGACTTCCGGGATTTCTGTTTCAAACAATTTAGAAAGAAAGGATTCGTCCGTTCTGCTCAACGTAATAATCGGCTTTGTGCCACGGATTTCCACTTTTTTCACGACAGCGCGAACCGTATCTCCTTTGCGGTAAAAATCCTTTTCCGGAATCATTTCCACTTTCGGAAGAATGAGCTCGTTTTGATTGTCATCGTAAATGATGATTTCGCGGTGACGCACATGGTGTACTTCCCCTGAAATAATCTCTCCTTCCATGTCCTTGTACCGCTTGAACAGCTCCTCTGAGTCGTGCTCTTGAACGCGCAAGCTCAATGTTTGGCGGAAAGCCAATACAAACCGACGACCCAAATCTATCAACTTGAGCTCTTCGGATACCTCTTCACCTACTTCAAAATCCGGCTCAATCTTTAATGCGGCTGATAAGGATATTTGCGTATTGTCGTCTTCAACGGCATCGTCTTCCACAATAATGCGGTTTCGCCAAATCTCCAAATCGCCTTTGTCTGGATTGACAATAACATCAAAGTTCTCATCCGACCCGTACTTTTTTTTCAATTGAGTGCGGAAAGCATCTTCAATAAATGACATCAGCGTAACGCGGTCGATGTTCTTTTCTTCTTTGAATTCCCCGAAGGATTCAATAATGGCCAAGTGCTCCATGGTCCTTGTAATTTACTAAAATTGAAATTCTACTACTGTTTCCAGGACGTCACTCCACGGGATCTCCACCCGTTCCACAACATCCATTTTTCCTTTTCCTACTGTTTTTGGAACGCGAACGGTTCTTTCAACAGCCAATTTTTCTTCTTCCACATACTCGACCAAAAGTCCTGTTTCCACTCGGCCTTCGCGGCAGCTCACGCGCACACTTCTACCGATATTCTTTTTGAACTGAAACGGAACCTTGAACGGACTAAACATCCCTGGAGAAGAGACATCGATTCCGTACTGACAACTTTCTTCACCTAGCGTTCCCTCGATAAATCGACTGATCCGTTTCAGTGCCTCCAGTGTGATATTACCTTCTACAAAATCAACATAGACTTGCATGCGGCCATCGGAGGAATACGTAAAATCCACCAAAAAAGCTTCTTGCGAAGCCGCCGCATCGTTTACAATCTTTTGTATTTGGCTGAAATCCAGCATGTTTACGAAATATTTGAGAATAAAAGAGGGGACTGCTGTCCCCTCTCCCACTGCTCATTTACGGTGCAAATATAGTACTTTCTACTGAAGATTCTATTGAAAGTCCTCGTAGACATACAACGGATCCAACGGAAACCCGGGAGGTACATCATTGATGGCCTTGATGAGCCCATTGTCCAGGCCATACACCCACCCGTGCAAATGGGGGCCTTTTCTCTCTGCCCACGCTTTTTGGACAATACTGGTTTTCGCCAAATTCAACACTTGCTCTTTCACATTGAGCTCTACCATCCGACGATTTCTTTCTTTAGTATCTAGGGTCGAATCGATTTCCTGGGCATACAAACGATGTACATCCTTGATATTACGCAACCATTTGTTGATGATCCCATAGGATTTTTGGGTGAGCGATGCCTCGACCCCTCCGCAACCGTAATGACCGCAAACGATAATATGCTCCACTTGTAGATGATGTACAGCATATTCTAGTACCGTCAGCATATTCATATCCGTATGAATGACCATGTTGGCCACATTCCGATGGACAAAAATCTCACCGGGTTGTGTCCCCGTGATTTCGTTCGCTGGAACGCGCGAATCAGAACACCCTATCCACAAAAACTTCGGCGATTGAAGATTTTCCAACCGAGAAAAAAAATGAGGGTCCTTTTCTAAACGATCTTTGGCCCAGGCCTTGTTGGCGCGGAGAAGTTGTTCAATCTCAATCATGACTCCTCAATTTTTCTTTGGTGACTAACGACGGAATGGGTCGGAATGAATGGCCAAGTTAGTACATCTTTGCAGTATGATAAAAAAAGAATGGCTCTCCTTTGGACACGCATACCGTGGGATATTGTTCGCGCTTCGTCAGCAAAATCACATGCGGATTCACGGCGTAGCGGTAATCGTGGTTTGTCTAGGTGCCTGGTATACAAAGGCAACCTCGCAAGAGTGGGGTTTGCTTTTTCTTGCGTTTGGTCTGGTATTATCCCTCGAAATGCTCAATTCCGCTCTCGAGGCTTTGGCTGATGCTTTGCACCCCGATCCGCACCCGTTGATCGGTCGCGCCAAAGACATGGCGGCCGGAGCCGTCTTGCTCGCTGCATTGATGGCCGTTGGCGTCGCTGTTTGTGTTTTTATATGCTAATCTTATGAACTATTTGACTCGTTTTGTTTTCGTTTTGTTCTTCCTGAGTGCCGGGGCTGTCATGGCCCAGGAGCTCGCTCGGTTGTCTTCTGTTTCTTCCGATACGACCTTGCCATTGGACCATCGATGGTGGCATTGTGACGTACTAGATCAAGGGCTTTTGGGCATCAGCAGCCAAAAGACCTACGACGATTTGATTGGTGATCAACCGAGACAAACCATTGTTGTGGCAGTGATTGATGGCGGTACGGATACCGAGCACGAAGATTTGAAAGACAATGTATGGGTCAATCCCAACGAAGTGCCCCACAACGGAATGGACGATGATGCCAACGGATATGTGGACGATGTGCACGGTTGGAGTTTTATTAGCGGCCCTGGAGGCGAGGTGAATTATGATACCATGGAGTATATCCGAGCCCTTGGCAAGATGCGTCAAGAAGTCATCGATGGCACCCGTTCTGTTTCCGATAAAGAATTGAAAGTATTTGAAAAGCGTTTAAAAAAGCAAACAAAAATGTGGACGGCTCGTAAGGAGATCAATTGGGGCTGGTTATTGGAACTATTTGCCATAGAAAAGGCTCTCGGACAAAAATCGATTACGGCAGAGGCTTTAGAGAGCTATTCTCCTACCAACAAAACCCAATCGATCATACGGGAGGGTTTCCTCGTGCTACTAAGGGACTCTGTCCCCTATGTTGATATTGTCGCTCGCGTACAGGCCGACTACGATGATGCGGATAGATACCTAAAGTACAATCTGAATCCTGCCTTTGATTCTCGGAAAATGGTAGGGGATACCTATTTGGATTACAGTCAACGGAGTTATGGCGACAACCGCGTTATCGGCCCAGGCGCAGAACATGGAACGCACGTTGCGGGCATTATTGCAGCGGTTCGTGGCAACGGAATAGGAATGGACGGCATTGCGGACAATGCCAAAATCATGGTTCTTCGGGTCGTGCCCAATGGCGAGGAACGTGACAAAGATGTAGCCAATGCCTTGTATTACGCTGTAGATAACGGAGCCAAAGTGATCAACATGAGTTTTGGGAAAGGCGTGGGCGAAAACCAAGCCTACGTTGACCGGGCCATCGCTTATGCGATGACAAAAGATGTACTGATTGTGCATGCCGCGGGGAA
>CAMDTE010000088.1 GCA_945907425.1 Owenweeksia hongkongensis DSM 17368
CAAACTCAATCGTGGTATTGACTTGGATTGTATCGAGCGCTATGATTTGTTTGGTGCGCAAGAGGACGCTCTTTTCCAATAGGGCCAACACCTCGTATTTTGTAATAGCGCCGGTGCTTGCGGTCATAAACAAAGAGTCAGGCGCTACATTGTTGCCCGCTTTTGCGGTCCACGAACCTGTCCCGTTTTGGGTAAACGGAAAATCAAAGGTTTGACCAGCACTTCCGGTCAAAACGGAACTGATATTGTACGTGATGGTGTTCGTTGGATTGTCCTTGGTTCCTTGCACAAGAGTGAACACAGAGGAAGAATCAATCGTTTTGT
Organism: Owenweeksia hongkongensis DSM 17368; assembly: GCA_945907425.1. Classification (GTDB taxonomy): domain Bacteria; phylum Bacteroidota; class Bacteroidia; order Flavobacteriales; family Schleiferiaceae; genus CAMDTE01. The sequence goes on from CAMDTE010000088.1 coordinate 325, forward strand.
CATTGGCAACCAAGGGAATATTTTGCCCCATGAATTGTATAAACCCAGAGGCTGTGATGTCATTGACTTTCCACGCTCCTTCCAACCGATCTTCCAAAGTCGGATCTTTTCTACAGGAGGCCAACGATACGAAGGCCAAACACATCCATAGGATTTTCTTCATCATAGGAACGAAGTTACGCATTCGTACGGACTCCGAGGGACGTGGTTCATCGGCCACACAAAAAGGGTCGGAAAGGAATTACCCTTTTGTACCTTGGTCAACAAATGACAACCTCTTGCCGTTCATGGCTATGAAAAAGGCCTTTCGATGGGACCTGTATCGGTACAAGCGCACCTGGAAAGGAGCCATTTTGCTCGTGGCGGGCCTGATTGGTGTCATGACGTTGGTCTATACAGAACAGTTTACCTCCCAATGGAGGGCGGAAGAAGAAGCCCGAGTTCAATTGTGGGCCGATGCTTTAGAAGCCGTTGCCAATCCGAATTATCAAGGGGATTTATCCTTTGTCAGTCGAGTATTGGAGGGGAATACGAGCATTCCCGTGATGCTGGTAGACAAGGGAGGTACCATTATGGCGTTTCGGAATTTATCGGAAAACGAGGCGGCCACAACGGAAGATTTGGAAAGCACACTCCGACAGATGAAGGCCTTTGCCGCACCTGTGGAGGTGAAACTCAGCTCTACAGAGTCTCAATATGTGTATCGATCGGAAAGCCGTGTGTTGCAGCGATTGCATTTGTATCCCCGCTTCTTATTAGCGATCATCGGGCTCTTCATGGTCCTGGCTTATGTTGCTTTTTCGCAGGCTCGACGGGCAGAACAAGACCGAGTTTGGACGGGCATGGCGCGAGAAACAGCGCATCAATTGGGCACGCCACTGACCGCATTGATGGGGTGGGTTGCCTTGTTGCGCGATCAAAAAGTAGCGGAAGACATCGTCTTGGAAATGGAAAAAGATGTCGAAAGATTGCAAATGATTGCCGATCGATTCAGTAAAATGGGGTCCGAAGGGGGGATGGAACGGATGAATCTTTCTGCCTTAGTGACGCATCAATTGTCGTATTTATCGAAACGATTGCCGACACAAGTGAAATTGATCTGGCGACCTGAAGGCGAAGCTTTGTATGTGCAGGGAAGCGCTGTTCTTTTGGGATGGGTATTGGAAAATTTGGTGCGCAATGCGGTGGATGCCATGGAGGGCAAAGGAACATTGACATTGGTGATGGAGCGGCGAGGAAAAGAAGTTCTTCTGGACGTGACGGACACCGGCAAAGGAATGGGTGCTGCTCTTCAGAAAATGGTATTCCGCCCGGGATACACTACCAAAGCCAGAGGATGGGGCCTGGGCTTGGCATTAGCTAAGCGGATCGTTGTGGAAAACCACAAAGGCCTATTGGTGGTGTACAAATCGACCCCGGGCACCGGAACCACCTTCCGATTGACGCTGCCGTTGTTATGAGCGGATTCTATATCCATGTTCCGTATTGTCGGCAGGCCTGCACGTACTGCGATTTTCATTTTTCCACCGTGCAAAAAACAAGGGAAGAAGTCTTGCCTGCGATGCGCACAGAAATGGCGTATTGGCTGAGCCAAACCAACACCCCGCTCGTGTTTGACTCATTTTATTTGGGAGGAGGAACGCCCTCCCTTTTGACCTTCCACGAGTTGGAGGGATTGTTTGCCTCGTTTCATCAAAAAGCTACTTGGAGATCCGGTGCCGAGGTAACATTAGAAGTGAATCCGGAAGATGTGAACCGCGAGTCCTTGGCATTTTGGAAATCGTTGGGGATCAATCGTTTCAGCATGGGTGTACAGACATTTAACGACGATGACTTGAAGGCATTGAATAGAGCGCACACGGGATCCCAAGCTCTGCGGGCCCTGCGCGAGGCTCAGGACAGCGGCTTTTCCAATGTGAGCATCGATGTGATGTACGGTTTGCCCTTTGGACATTGGGAAGACACACTCCAAAAGGCATTGGATTTGTCCATTCCACATTTCAGCGCCTATGCCTTAACGGTCGAGCCCAAAACAGCCTTGTACAAAGGGGTTAAAACAGGGGCCATTGTTTTGCCTCCGGACGAAGCCGTTGCGGCGCAGGCGACGGCCCTGCGGCGCGCCGCGCGCGCCGCAAGGTTTCGCCCGTACGAAATTTCCAATTTCGCACAACCGGGGCACGAAGCGGTGCACAACAGCAATTACTGGAAAGGGAAGGAATATGTGGGAATCGGCCCCGGGGCGCATGCCTACGATGGAAAATTCTTGCGCAGAGCCAATGTGCCCAACAACAGTGTATATGCCAAAGCATGGAATACCCAAGAGGGAGAGGGGGCCTATGTGTTCGACGCGTTGTTGCCGGAAGAAGCCTTCAACGAATGGCTGATGATTCGATTGCGCACGGCGGATGGGTTGGTATGGGACGAGGTTCCAGAGGAACTTTTACCGCTGGCCGAAGTACAAAAAACACGCATGGAAGAGTGTTTGGAAAGCAGAGAAAAGCGGGGCCAAGCCAAGCCATTGCCTCACCAAAAAGGGTGGACGCTGACAGACGAAGGGTGGCTATGGGCGGATCAAATAGCCGTGGAACTGTTTGTAGATCTACCCGAGAATTGACCTTACATTCGTAGATATGTTCGATTGTAGTTTGCCGCACACAACGGGTCCAGAGGGACAACGAGCCTGGTATGTTCCATCGGTTCTTCGCACCCCGGTTCGATGGGATCAATGGGTAGGATCCGTCTCAGAGGGCGGCCGGGTTAATTTTTTTGAAATTACGTTTCATCCCCACGGGAACGGCACCCATACCGAATGCCAAGGGCACATTACCGAGGAGTTTTTTAGCATCACAGAGGTACACATTCCCTTGTCTATGCCCGCTCTTTTGTTATCGCTGGAACCCCAAAAACAAGAGAACGGAGATTCTGTACTGGCCCTGGAGGAAATACAAAAAGCATGGCGAGCGGTCCATCCAACCGCCTCGTGCGTGCGTGCGTTGTGCCTACGAACGTTGCCTAATCTTGATTCAAAAAAAACGAGAAAGCATTCCCACACCAACCCCGTGTACTTGTCGGCAGAAACCATGGAGTGGATTGTGCAACAAGGAATAGACCATTTGGTAGTGGATCAAATGAGTGTGGACAGAGAAGAAGACGGAGGAAACTTAATCGCCCACCGCATTTTTTGGGGAATTCCTGCGGGATCGATTCTCCCTGGAACGCGACCTGGAGCGACCCTTACCGAGTTGGCTTTTTTCCCCAACGAAGCCGTGGATGGCCTGTATTCACTGTACCTTCAGGTTGCTCCACTAGTGAATGATGCAGCGCCCAGCCGACCTATTTTGATGCCATTGACCTGATTTTCGCTTCCTACAACCAAAACAACCTCTTATCTTTGCCTTTATGTGGGATAAAATATCTGAATTTATTTTTAAATACCGCCGTGGAGTGGTGATTTTCTGGGTAGTGTTTGTTCTGGTTATGGCCGGCCTGACTACCCAATCCAAAGTGAGTTATCAGTTTTTGCGCATGCTGCCCGAGGACGATAGCACCTTTTTGGCTTACGAGCAGTTTAAAAAAGACTTTTCGTTGACGGGGAGTACAGTGGTTCTAGGCGTAAAAGATGTAGATTTTTATCGGCCAGGATTATTGAATGAATGGCGAGAATTGAGCCTTCGTTTGCAAGACCGTGAAGAAATTCAAACGGTATTGGCGGTGAACAATGCAGTAAATTTGGTGTTGCCCGATACGGCAACTGCCCTTCAAGTGGTTCCCTTGATGCCGGAAGAAGTGGTTTCACCCGGGGATGCTTTTGCTGTAAAACGCCAACTGAAAGAATTGCCATTTTACAAAGGGCTGCTCATCTCTGAGGACGGCTACACGCAATTGATGCTGGTATCCTTAAAACTCGAAGTTCTTTACGACAAAAAAATCCTGGATGCCATCGATGCTATACGAGAAGAGGTGGAAGTGTTTGAAACCAACACAGGGGAAGATATAAACATCTCCGGCTTGCCCTATTTAAGGATGGCCAACACACGGATTATTACAAATGAAATCGCTTTGTTTTTACTACTGACCGGTTCGTTCACCCTATTGATTATGTTGGCTTTTTTGCGGAGTTTCCGTGCCGCCGCTATTGCGCTAGGGGTTGTTTTGGCTTGTATCTTATCATCCTTTGGGACATCGGCGTTATTGGGCTATGAAATAACCTTGCTATTGAGCATGGTGGCACCTCTGATGATAGTCATTGTGGTTCCCAATTGTATTTTCTTAATCAATAAATTTCACGCTGAATACAAAGAAACCCAGGATGTTACGGAGGCGCTGCATCAAGTCATAAAAAAAATTGGCGTGGTCACTTTTATGACCAATGCGACCACTGCTTTGGGATTCGCTACATTTATTACCACATCGTCTCACAGCCTGGTCGAATTTGGAGTGGTGGCTGCCATCAATATTTTGATTGCTTTTTTACTTTCGCTCACGGTCATACCCATTTTGTATTCTTGGATGAGTCCCCCAAAAGAGAAACATTACGCTCATTTGCAGCAAAATTGGATTGTGGGCATGATTCGAATTTTGGTTGATTTGGTGAGCAATCGACGCAAGGAGGTTTATGCGGTGACATTGACACTCACAGTGTTGGGAATCATTGGGATTTTCAAGATTCAGACCAATGGGAATTTGACGGCAGATTTTAAAAAGGGTGACCCGGTTATGCAGCAGTTGGCCTTTTTGGAGCGAGAATTTCATGGGGTGGTACCTTTGGAAATCGTGATCGATACTCGCGAGCCGGGCGGAGCAGAAAAAGGCGGTGTTTTTTCCCGCGCAGCGGAATTGCAGGCCCAACTAGA
>CAMDTE010000089.1 GCA_945907425.1 Owenweeksia hongkongensis DSM 17368
CCACTCGTCGTTTGAAATCAGGCAGATCTGATTCTTTTCTTGGCCCTGTCCACAACACCTCACTCAAAGCCGCCATGCGTGGATGCACCATGTACTCCACGTGCTGTTCCGTAGTCATGTACTCCGTCCACACATTGCCTTGAGCTCCCTGTATGAAAACACTTTCTTGCGGTGACAATACAGCGGGAACAGGTGAGTACAAATAGATTTTTTCTACAGGGTTGAAGCCCCCTATGGCATGCGGCTCTGTGGGATTCTTGCTTTGGTAATGATCAAAATACAACGGCGATCCCGGCGTCATGATGGCAAAATGACCCGATTGGGCGGCGGCGATTCCCCCTGCCTCTCCACGCCAACTCATTACGGTGGCTTGAGGCGCAAGCCCTCCTTCCAAGATTTCATCCCACCCAATCAATTTCCGACCGTTTTGGAGTAAAAAAGTCTCTATTCTTTGAATAAAATACGATTGCAGGGCGTGTTCATCCGCTAATCCTTCTGTTTTCATGCGATTTTGACACCTCAAGCAGTCGTGCCAGCGTTTTTTAGGGCATTCGTCCCCTCCAATATGGATGTACTCCGATGGAAACAAGGCCATGACCTCAGAAAGCACAGTTTCCAAAAAAAGAAAAGTGGAATCGTTTCCAGCGCAAAAGACATCCTCAAAAACACCCCAGCCTTGCCCCACTGAGAAGGAGTTCCCTGTGCAACTCCATTGCGGATAGGCGGCCAACGCAGCCAAGGCATGCCCTGGCATCTCTATTTCGGGCACAATGGTCACATAGCGTTCTGCGGCATAGGCCACTACTTCGGCGATTTCTTTTTGCGAATAGAATCCACCGTACCGCAAGGTGTCAAACCTATGGTCGCTGTACGGACCGATTTGCGATCCGCCCCTGTAAGCGCCAATGGAGGTAAGTTCCGGGTAGGCTTTTATTTCTATGCGCCACCCCTGATCATCGGTGAGATGCCAATGAAAACGATTCATTTTGTGCAAGGCCAAGGCGTCGATGTATTTTTTAATGAATCCTACGCTAAAAAAATGTCGACTCACGTCCAAATGCATTCCGCGGTAGGCAAAAGCGGGTTCGTCTTCTATAGATACCACCGGGAAGCACCATTGATTTTTTTCATTCCGATGGAGCGTTTGAAGCAGTGTTTGTAGACCATAAAAGATTCCCGCAGGACTACCGGCTTCTATGGAAATGTTTTTTTCTGTCACCACCAACCGGTATCCTTCTTCGAGAAGTTCGCTTCTGAGGCTGAACAGAACCCGCGTTTTCCCCGCCCCCCTCTGTTCCTTCTCCAATGCAAACAATTCCTCCAATAGACGTCCGTCTTTGCGCAGCTCCGCCGGACAGGAGAGGGCCAAGTCTCTTTTCAGCACGAGAACGCCTGACTTTTTTTGTATGCTTTTTGGTTGGGGAACCAAAAACAAATCAGATTGCCCTACAGCGATCCCCATGGTAAGGGCCCATAAAAGAAGAGAATAGAAAGTGCGCATAGTTGAAAGGTACGGACCTATTTTTGCAGAATGAATCAATTCCTTGGAAAACGCATCACGGTGTATTGTGCGGGAAGCACGAAAATTGCGCCCAAGTACTTTGAGGCGGCAGATATCATTGCACAAGATTTGGTTTCGAGCCAGGCCACATTGGTCTTTGGCGGAGGGAAAACGGGATTGATGGGCCACATTGCTACCCAGGTCATTTCTTTGGGCGGAACGGTCCAAGGCATTATGCCGCATATGCTTCGTGAGATCGAAATGAATCATCCCCTGGTAGAAGATTTTCTTTTTGTAGAGACGATGGCGGAAAGAAAAGCACTTCTCCTATCCAACACCATTGGACTGATTGCTTTGCCCGGCGGTAGCGGCACCTTGGATGAATTGATAGAGGCAATCACCCTAAAACGATTAGGCCAATACCTAGAGCCCATTGTGGTGGTCAACATCGATGGATTTTACGACCCGTTAATTGCACTCATTGATCGAATGGTTTCAGAGGAATTCATGCTTCCAGAACACAGAGAACTGTGGACAATTGTGAACAATCCTGCCGATGCAGTCCGTGCGATTGCCACTACCCCTCGCTGGGATAATCGGGCAATCCACAGAGCCTTAGTGAAATAATCTGCTGGATAGACATGTAATTTATTTGTTAAGTGCTTTGCGGGTTCAAGTAGTTCGCTTATTTTTGCCCTCAATTCTTTAGAAAACAACCACTTTTAATTTAATGTCAAATTCCAAAATGAAAAAGGTTTTTGCTCTACTGTTGATGGCCACTTTGATGATTCAAATGCCCGTTAACGCTCAAGATGCTGCCACAACGGATGCAGCTGCCACTGAAGCCACTACTGCCGCTCCAGCCGATACGGCGGTCGCCGCAACAACGGACGAAACGCTTACAGAAGTAGTCGAAGAAGCTTCTTTCACCCAGGTGATGAAGCAACAGTTCATTGAAGGGGATCCTATTTGGATGGCTCCTGTATTGTTCTGTTTGATTTTCGGCTTGGCCATTGTTATTGAGCGTTTGCTTTACCTGACTTTCTCTATTACCAACAACAAGAAAATGTTGGAGGAAGTAGAAGAGGTATTGAACAAAGACGGTATTGAGGCTGCTCAGGCCGTTGTATTCAACCAAAGAGGCCCTGTGGCTTCTATGATTTACCAAGGATTGGGTCAACACAAAGAAGGTATGGACATGGTGGATAAATCCATTGTGGCTGTAGGTTCTGTGGAAAACGGAAAATTGGAACGCAACATCACATGGATTGCTCTTTTCATCGCCTTGGCCCCCATGCTAGGGTTCTTAGGAACCGTTGTGGGTATGATTCAAGCCTTTGACGCCATTGAGGCGGCGGGCGACATCTCCCCTTCATTGGTTGCAGGGGGTATCAAAGTGGCTTTGTTAACAACCGTTTTCGGTTTGATCGTAGCGATGATTTTGCAAGTATTCTATAATTTGCTTGTTTCTATGATAGATGGTATTGTCAACAAAATGGAAGATGCCGCCATTACCTTTTTGGACATCATGGTGGAATACGATAAAAAAATCAAGAAGTAAACGACCATGAATAATCAAATGGGCAAAATCGCCACATTAGTTGCCGCAGTGGTAGCTATAGTTGGCATGATCCCCTCCCTCTTTATCCTACTCACCGAAGGGGAGCGTATGGAGAAATGGGTGGAAATCAGTATCCTGATAACAGAAGTTGCCTTATTCCTCTCTGTTCTTGCCGCTATCGGCAGCGCAATCAAAGGATTAACGGTTGATCCCAAAGGGTTTCGTCAAGTATTGATTGGTATGGGAATATTGGTTGTATTGGTGGGTCTTACATACGCTTTCGCTAGCGGTGCAGACTTTGAGCAGTACACTAAGATAAGAGTAACAGAAAGTGGTTCTCGGTGGATCAGTACAGGCTTGAATGCGACGTACATCATGATGTTGGCTTCCGTGGGCACTGTGGCTTTTTCCCTTGTTTACCGACTTCGGAAATAATCCAGAACCATGGCAAAACGCGAAGTACCTGAAATCAATGCAGGGTCCATGGCGGACATCGCGTTCTTGCTTTTGATCTTTTTCTTGGTAACCACTACCATGGATGTAGACAAAGGCCTGAACAGAAAGCTGCCGCCCTGGGACGATAGTCCCGATGTAGTAGAAAGCGTGGTGAAAGAAAAGAATGTCTTCACCGTTCTATTGAATTCCCAAGATCAGCTATTGGTAGAAGATGAATACATGGATGTGCGCGATTTACGTGCTGCAGCCAAAGAGTTCATTGACAACAATGGCGATGGTACTTGTGATGTGTGTAGAGGAACGGGAGATCCAAAGTCTTCTGATAATCCTATCAAAGCCGTCGTTTCCTTGCAAAATGACCGCGGAACAAGTTACGAGGCCTATATCATGGTGCAAAACGAACTGGTGGCTGCGTACAATGAATTGCGTAACGAATTGTCCCAACGCCAGTTTGGCAAGCCGTACAATGATTTGGGAACGGATGCTCAGAAATTTGTGCAGGAGAAATATCCTCAAATTATATCTGAAGCGGAACCAGTAAACATAGGTGGATAATGGGAAAGATTCGTAAAGAGAAATCCAAAGGAACTCCGCCTCTATCCACAGCGTCGCTTCCAGATATCGTATTCATGCTGCTATTTTTCTTCATGGTGACAACCACTATGCGCGAGGTAGACTTAAAGCTGATTATGAAAAAGCCACGGGCTACGGAAGTGCAAAAGTTGGAACGCAAGGATTTGGTAACGTATATCTACGTGGGTCGTCCAAAAAATACAGCTACATACGGTATTGAGCCGCGTGTGCAACTGGACGATCAGCTAGCTACCGTAGACGATATCCAAGGCTTTGTTGTTGTCAAGCGAGAAGAAATTAACGAAAAGGAACGCCCCTTGATGACTGTTTCTCTCAAGGCAGACGTCAACGTGAAAATGGGATTCATTGGTGATATCAAACAGGAGCTGCGAAAAGCACAGGCTTTAAAGCTGAACTATTCTACCAATCCTGCGGCAGACCAAGAAGATCTTTTCCGCACGCTGTAAATTTTAGAGGATTTTTAGCGTTTTTTATACTCCCCGCCCCGGCAACGCCGGGGCGGGGATTTTTTTTGCGCTCACGCAGGAATCAAGACCTCTTCATCAAATCGCTACTTGCCCAAGCAGTGAGCCCAGCCCCAAGGGCAAAGAGGGTCACTAGAACGCTCCATGACAGCATCGGAAAGGCGGATTGACCATAGGAGCCCGGCCCGGCGGATGTCGTGATAAAATAGGTAGTCATATTGTGCAACAGATGAGCCACAATGACCATCCAAAGTCGCCCCGTGCGTTGGTATATCCAGGCCAAAGAAAAACCAGCGCATAGTAAGAAGGGAAGTTGGGTAATGCTTTGATGCGCTAAGGCAAAGACCAAAGTAGACACAAGGAGACCTCTGGTAGCGCCGTATCCGGCCGATGTGAGGCGCTGAATGGTTCCCCGAAAAAAGAATTCTTCCGCGGGGGCCGCCAAAGGGACAAACACAAAGACGGCCAACCAGCGAAACGCTGGCTGTTGGGAAAAAAGCATTTTGTCAATCAGTGCCGCTTGTTGTTTTTCTGCGGCCATCCGCTCTGGCCAAACCCCATTGTCCACGATCCATTGATGG
>CAMDTE010000090.1 GCA_945907425.1 Owenweeksia hongkongensis DSM 17368
CGCAATACGTACCTTTTTCACTACTTAGTGTGTTTTTTTACCGTCTTCCCAAAGTGGGTTGTCACTTCTATGCCCGTTTCTTTTAAAAAAGCATTGGGCAACTCTCCTCCAACAAATATAAATACCTGATCGTTGGCAAGGAAACGCTCTCCTTCATTGGTAGACAATTTTACTTCTGTCCCGCTGATCTCTAGCACTTGAGAATGGAACAACATCGTGATTTTTCCATTCTCTATAGCGGAATCTATACGGGTCCGATTGTCAGGTTTTATACGAGCCAAAGCTCCTTGCCGATAACTGAGAGATACCCGATTGTCGCCAGCAAGAAGTAACGCGCTTTCCACCGCGCTATCCCCTCCACCTACAACCAATATGTCAAGTCCTTGATAGAGCTCTGGCTCAATGAGTTTGTACGTTACTTTTGATAACTCTTCTCCCGGAACGCCTAATTTACGAGGCGTTCCCCTTCTTCCTATCGCTAGCAACACGGACCTGCTACTGATGCGCTCGCCACCAACCACCTCGGACTGAAACGACGACCCTTCCTTCGCAATACCCACTATCCTTTTGCCCTCCTCTACTGAAATTTGCATGCGACGGAGTGCCTCCTCCCAAATAACCAACAACTCTTTTTTTGAGGTATTCAGGAGGTGGACCTTACCGTAGCCTGGAATGTTCATTGGTTTTGTCATCACCACCTTTTGACGCGGAAAGGTAAATACTGTGCCACCCAACGATTCTTGATCAACGATTCGAACCGTCAGCCCTACCTCCTTGGCTCGAAGCGCCGCCGCTATACCTGCCGGCCCCGAGCCCACGATAAGCACATCACAGTCCGTATCGTTTTTTGGAACTGTCGATAAAAAACGTGTAATCCCTTCAATGGATTGAATTCCTTGCTCCGTTGCATTTTTGATTAAACCCATCCCCCCTAATTCTCCAGCAATAAAAATTCCAGATACATTGCTTTCGTAATTAGGCATCACGTGTGGAAGTTCCACCCCGCGACTTTCGGTTCCAATTCGTAGACTGATGGCTTCTGTTGGACAGGCTAAAAAGCACGCACCGTGACCGATGCAACTCGTGGCATTGATGATGGTGGCTTTGCCGTCAAGAATGCCTAAGATGTCTTTTTCCGGGCAGGCCCTTATACAAGCTCCCGATCCCATGCAAGAGCTTAAGTTTATATAGGGATGCAGTGAAATAGGTTCATGCATTCCGAGTTCTTTGGCTGTTTTGACTTTGGCACGAACCTCATCGCTGGCTTTTTGACCCTTCCGAATATATACCACCAGTGTGCCCATAACGAAAAGGGCAGTGATTCCATAGATTACTGCCTCTATCATGAGGTCCATTGAAACCCGAAGAGCAACGTAGCTCCAATATGTACAATCACAATGACCAGCATAATTAAGGCAAACGGGCGATGGGCTATGTGCCAATATTTAAAATACCGCTGATTTCGGTCCAATGAACGAAGTTGTATCCTTACAGTGTTTGTCAGTTTTATTTCTTCAACACTGGCAGACACTATCGCTTCTAATCTCTTCAACTCACGGGTTGCATCATCAAAACTCAGTTCACGTCCTTGCGAATCTCTCGGTAGTCGGATATAAAGAAATCGACCCACCACCCCGCTCAAAACGACAATGGCCATGCTCCAAAAGGCTATCGATACTAGACCACCAAACTTAAATGTCGAGTGAAATACAATCAGAATAGGACCCAGGGTGCAAAGGAAAATGTGAAATTCCAGTAAGTACTTTAATCGAACCCAACGAGTGAATACACCATATTTCTTCGCCGCCATGTACAGAACTACGCCGAATGCTATCATCAACGTACCCACTATTCCCAGGCCATGACCAAGGAATCCTGATGCCTTTAAAAGAGCATGTTGGTCGTTATAAAACCTTTCTTCTAGCGGTAAGGAATAATAGGCCCTTCCAAAAATAGCCAGATATCCAGTGATCGTAACGACAAGCAAAACATAGATGTACCGAGCTATTTTAGGACCCATGGATGAAAAATGTATTCGAAGAAATTATATTTCGGAAAATCGTTGATGCCTTACTTAGGATGAATCGCTAGAATCATTTCAAAATTAGTGAAGGAAGATAACAATTCATTCTTTTTTCATTGCTTTCCAACAGAGTAATGCTCCCGAATTTCGGATCAGCGTAATTAGTGTTTTTGAATCACGTCACAGGTTGCAAAATAAATGTGTTGTTTTTAGGGCGTTTAAAGTAATTTTAATTGCCATATTTTTAAAACAAAAACCCTGATTATCATTGATAATCAGGGTTTTAGCTTATTTTTTGTTAGAAATCTTGCGGAGAGAGAGGGATTCGAACCCTCGATACAGTTACCCGTATACACACTTTCCAGGCGTGCTCCTTCAACCCCTCGGACACCTCTCCAAGTGTACTCATTTTCCCGGGCCGGGCGCAGTTACAAGCGCTACACCACCCAATAAAACAGTGCTTTTTATGATTTTAGGGGTTGCAAAGATACGTAAATGAAAACGGAAGGCAAGGGTTTCATTTTTGAAAAAATGAGTACCTTTTGAACTTATTAACCCCCTAAATATCATCTACTTATGATGAATCAACTCTCTACTGTAGGCAAATGGATGTATGCTTTGCCTATGATTGCTTTTGGCTTGATGCACTTTGCAGGAGCCGAGTCTATGAGCGGTATGGTGCCCTCTTATGTGCCCGGCGGCGTGCTGTGGATTTACCTCACCGGTGTCGCTCTCGTATTGGCAGGTGCCGCTCTTTTGGCGGGTCGCTATGCCAAATTGGCGCTGCAATTGCTCGGCCTTATGCTGGTTCTTTTTGTATTAATGCTTCACCTTCCCACCGTTATGGCTGGCGGCGATGCAGCGCAGTTGTCTACCGCTATGATGCTAAAAGATGTCGCGCTGGCGGGTGCCGCATGGTGGGCTTCTGCCACTTCTTCCGATTAATAGTACCTATTACTATTTGGCACATTTATTGGGCCGGATCAGGGCATGAACAATATCCTGACTCCGGCCCAATTGCTTACCTATTGGGACAACGCACTCCCTATCGATCTTTATTTTCAAGACCTCGAAACGTACGTGCCCGATGAATCGAAGGAGCACGACAAATTCATCGACATCAACAAGCAACGCGTTCGTCGTATTTTAAAAACACTCCATCTCAGTCCTGAAATAGAGCAAAAGGCGATGTCCGCAACTTCGGGAAGGAAATGGTTGGTTATTACGGAACACTGGTGCGGAGATAGTGCGCAAATTCTGCCCGTTTTGAAAATCATGGCCCACGCGAGTAAAGATGCTGTTGAGGTGCGTGTATTGTTTAGAGATCAAAATCTCCCGCTGATCGATGCCTTTTTGACCCATGGAAGCAGAGGCATTCCCAAGGTTGTGGCGATGGACTCGGAAGGGGCAACACTTTCCACGTGGGGCCCACGGCCGCAAGAAGCCGGTGATTTGGTGAAGCGCATCAAAGCCGATCCATCCCTAGCACACACCTACTCAGAAGAATTGCACAAATGGTATGCGAGGGATAAACAATTAGCCATTCAAACAGAGGCGGCTGTCTTGTTTGCTTAACATAGCGCTAACAATTTGATGACAATAGGGTGATTCTGGGGTGCCAACTTGCGCCCATGAAAGACAGGACCTCCCTTATGAAATCAATTGCTCTCAAAATCAGCAGTTTACTACTTCTTATCGTTGCCCTTTCTGCTCCCGTATTGGCGCAGCGTGGCACGCTTATAGGCAAAGTGGTCGACGGCAAAACGGGAGAGACCTTGCCCGGAACAGCGGTGACAGTGGAGGGATCCACCATCGGCACCATCACTGATTTTGACGGGGCCTTCTCCATGGCCTTGGAGCCAGGCACTTACAAAATCACCATCAAATACTTTGGATTCAAAACAAAATCCATCACAGAGGTTTCCGTGCGTAAAAACGATGAAACATCGCTGACCGTGTCTATGGAAGAGTCGGAATCCACTTCTTTGGCGGAGGTTGTAGTCACAGGTACCGCGGCTCGCGAGAATGTCAATGCTTTGTTACTTCAGCAAAAAAATATTGGAAGCGTTTCTGACGGTATTTCATCGGAAAGTATTCGCAGAACTCCGGATAGAAATACGGGGGATGTTTTGAAGCGTGTTTCCGGCGCCTCCATTCAAGACAATAAGTTTGCGATTGTTCGCGGCTTGAATGATCGTTACAACGCAGCGTACATCAACGGAGCACCGCTTCCATCCACAGAATCAGACAGAAAAGCCTTTTCCTTTGATATTTTCCCAGCCAACTTGTTGGATAATTTGGTGATTGTAAAAACAGCTTCACCGGAATTGCCTGGCGAATTTGCAGGAGGAGTCATTCAGATCAATACCAAGAGTATTCCGTCCAAGAATTTTAATCAACTATCCATTAGCAGTAGCTACAACACGCTGACCACTTTTCAAACCCGATTGGATTATGAAGGAGGAAAATGGGATTGGTTAGGCATTGACGATGGTTCACGATCCATGCCCACTTTTATTCCGACGACATCGGAAATGTTCAGTATTAGCAATGAAGGACGAGCAAACATTGCGAAACAATTAAAAAACGATTGGGCTATGCAAAAGGGTATTTTCTTACCCTCCCTTTCTTTTCAATACAGCGGTGGATTGGTGAAGAAATCTGAGGTTGGCAAAGAGTTTGGCGCCATTTATGCCTTGACTTACCAAAGCAACAATAGCTTCAATACTACTCATCGTCAAACATGGCAGAACTCGATCGGTGAAGTGGGCATGAGCCAAATGGAATCCGATTTATTCGATGAGAACCATGTAGTGAACACCTTGGCGGGCGTTTTGGCCAATCTTTCCTATAAATTTTCTCCGAATCATCAAATAGGTTGGAAAAACATGTACTCCATTAATGCGCAAGACCGGGTTTTGAGTCGATACGGTACCCGCAGCCCACTGGACGCTCCCAATGAAGTCATGAAATCCAATGCCTTTTGGTTCACTAGCAATCAAATAGTTACGAGTCAACTCAACGGCGATCATTACTTCACCGAAAGCAAACTCAAGTGGAAATGGTTGGCTGGCCTGAGCAATATTCACCGCGTGGTTCCGAATCTTAG
>CAMDTE010000091.1 GCA_945907425.1 Owenweeksia hongkongensis DSM 17368
AACCCTCGGTCGCTTATCTTCATGGGCATGAAATATCCTCTTTTATTTACGTTTTTACTTACGCTTTGCGTGGGACGGCTCTCTGCGCAATCGCAACCCCAAAAGGTGGACCATATTCTGTATGGTTTTACGCTCCATACAACAGAAGGGATTTTCCCCCATCAGGCCATCGCCATAGACAATGGTCGTATTGTTTCCAATGGACCTTCTTCGGTTATTCGTTCGTCGTACACGGCTCCTTCGAGTACTGCTCTCAAAAACAAGCATCTTTACCCGGGATGGATAGATGCCCACACTCATTTTCTAGCCTACGGATTGGGTGCCAACGAGGTGGATTTGACAGGAACAAAGTCTTGGAACGAATGCATCGAACGGGTTTTAAGTTTTGCCAAAGAGCATCCAGGCAATACGCTCGTCATAGGGCGAGGTTGGGATCAAAACGATTGGGAAGACTCCTCCTTTCCGAGCAGAGAAATCCTCGATAAAAATCTACCTGGACGGCCCATCGTGTTGACCCGCATCGATGGTCATGCGGCTGTGGTTTCGCTTGCCGCGCTGAACCAATCCTCTATAGGGCCCAACACCTCTCTTTTGGGAGGTGAAATTCACTTTGATTCGGGTCTGTTGGTGGATCAAGCCATGGAACTGCTCATCTTGCCCGTCCCGAGTCGGCAAGAAAAAATCACGGCCCTGCTAGAAGCGCAACAAGCGTGTTTTTCTTTGGGGCTAACCGGTGTTCATGAAGCAGGTCTTTCCACTCCCGATATTTTTCTAATCGATAGTTTGCATCGGGAGGGGATACTCAAAATGCCTGTCTACGCTATGGTCAGTGATCGACCCTCTGACAGGGCCTATTGGGCAGACAAATCGCCTTTAAAGACGGATCTTTTGAGTGTTCGAAGCTTTAAATTTTACAGTGACGGTGCTTTGGGATCACGTGGCGCCCTTTTGCGCGCTCCCTACCATGATCGCCAGGATCATTACGGACTGCAGTTGTTTCCCACCGACTATTTTCTATTGGCCGCCCAAGAATTGGCCTCCAAGGGATGGCAAATGAATACGCACGCCATCGGCGATTCTGCTAACCGGTTGCTCATTGGCTTGTTTGAAACGGTTTTGCCTTCCTACCCAGACCACCGTTGGCGCATAGAACACGCACAAATCGTATCCCGTGAAGATATGCTGCGTATGGCACATGCCGGAATCCTCCCCTCGGTACAACCCTCACACGCCACGAGTGATTTGCCGTGGGCTATGGATCGTTTAGGTCCCGAACGTATGCCCGATGCCTATGCCTACCGCGCGCTATTGGACGTTTGCGGGAAACTCCCCATGGGAACAGACTTCCCCGTTGAGCCTATCCAACCCCTTCGAACCGTAGCGGCGGGGCTTCACAGCGGACTGACCTTCCCAGAAATTCTGCGCGGAATGACAGAGGATGCCGCATTTTCTGCGTTTCAGGAAAAAGAAACGGGGGGCATAGCACCTCAGATGTGGGCAAATTTTACCATATTTGATCACTCTTTAGAGAAGAGTACCACGCACTCTTTGCTTGAACAATCGATTTTTTCCACTTGGGTGCATGGTGAAGAAGTGTACCGCAGACCATAGAAAAACAGTAAAAAACTTAATTTTCTCCCTATGAAAACACCTACACGCCTATTTGATTTTGCGTACTATGCCCTGGCCACACATCCTCGCCCCGACGCGCTCAATGTGAAACGAAACGGACAATGGATTCCCCTTTCCACTGCTGATTTTGTAGATACTTCGCGTGCTTTTTCAAAAGGCCTGATGGCGTTAGGGATGGAACCCGGTGATAAGGTGGGTATCATCAGCACAAACAATCGGCACGAGTGGAATCTTTGCGACCAAGCCATTTTGCAAGCCGGCGGCATTGATGTACCCGTTTACCCTACCATAAGCGCAGAAGAATACAAATTCATTTTCAATGATGCGGGCGTCAAGTATTGTTTTTTAAGCGATCGATCCTTGTTTGACAAAGTAAACTCCATTGCAAAAGAGGTGCCCACTCTGCAAGGGATTTATTGCTTTGAAGATTGTGGAGACGATATCCCAACGCTCGAGAGCGTTATCGCCAGTGGGCGTGCTACTGGAGACGAGGCAGAAACTGCTTTGAATGAACGCATGTCCGCAGTAGAGCCACAAGACCTCGCTACCTTGATTTACACTTCCGGAACCACAGGACTACCAAAAGGAGTCATGTTGAGTCACCACAATATCGCCAGTAGCACCATCGTATCGAGAGAGCGGTTACCCGTAGGGCCAGAGGCTCGTGGTGTATCCTTTTTGCCCTTGTGTCATAGCTACGAGCGGATGATGGTGTATTTGTATATGTATTCAGGTGTGGGTGTGTACTATGCCGAAAGCATGGAAACCATTGGCGACAATATTCGGGAGGTAAAACCTCATGTCTTTACTGCTGTTCCCCGACTTTTGGAGAAAGTGTACGATAAAATTATGGACAAGGGGAAAAACCTTACGGGAGTGAAACGCGCCCTGTTCTTTTGGGCAGTTGATCTTGCGGAGGAATTTGACCTCTACGGAAAAAGCACTTGGTATAAATTCCGATTGGCTATTGCTCGCAAAATCATTTTCTCCAAATGGCGTGAGGCCTTGGGCGGGGAAGTAAAAACGATTGCCAGTGGTGCAGCCGCTTTGAATCCCCGATTGGCTCGCATTTTTGCTGCCGCCGGATTGAGCATACAAGAAGGATACGGCCTGACAGAAACATCCCCTGTGGTGACCGTCAATATGCCGGTAGACCGCGGAATGTTGCTAGGGACCGTTGGCCCAGCCATCCGTGGCGTCCAAATCAAACTGGCAGAAGATGGCGAGGTACTGGTGAAAGGCCCCAATGTCATGCTCGGGTATTACAACCGACCTGATCTAACTGCGGAGGTCATAACCTCCGATGGTTGGTTGAAAACGGGAGATATCGGGGCATTTGTGGGAGATGGCTTCTTGAAAATTGTCGATCGAAAAAAGGAGATATTCAAAACCAGTGGCGGTAAGTATATTGCTCCGCAACACATGGAAAATGTGTACAAAGAATCCCCCTTTATCGAACAGTGTCTTGTTGCGGGTGAAAATCAAAAGTTCCCTGTCCTCTTTGTTCAACCAGATTTCGCCTTCTTGCGTTCCTATTGTCAACGCAAAGGAATCGTCTACACTACCGATGCGGAAATGGTAAAAAACCCCACTTTGGTGGCGCGAATTAATAAAGAGGTGGACAAATCCAATGGCCAGTTTGGACAATGGGAGCAAGTAAAGAAAATTCACCTTTGCGATTCCCAATGGACCATTAACGGTGGGCAAATGACGCCCACGTTGAAACTGAAGCGGAAAGCAATCATGACCCAATATGCTGCTGCGTACGAGGCGATGTACGTTTAGTCCCTCAGCACAACTCTTCTAAACTTTTCTAGAAGGGCCTGCATATCTTCTGGAAGTTCTGTTGAAAAAAGCAGGAACTGCTTGGTTTTTGGGTGTTCAAAACCCAAGGTTCGCGCATGCAGTGCATGTCGTGGGCATACCTCAAAAGCATTCATAACGAACTGCTTAAAATTGGGTACGGCATAGGGAACCTGCCGAACTTCTGCACCGCTGTATTCGTGATCGTTGAACAAAGGGTGGCCGATGTGTTGGAAATGAACGCGGATTTGGTGCGTTCTACCCGTTTCCAATTTGCATTCCACCACCGTTGCAAAACCAAATCGCTCCAATACCCGGTAATGGGTCACGGCGTGCTTTCCTTTGTTGGGGTCTGCAAAAACACATCGGATTTTTCTATCCCGAACGCTCCTGTCTATATTTCCGGTAATGGTTCCACTTTCCTCTTTCACATCTCCCCACACAATGGCTGTATACAATCGCTCCGTTGTTCGGTCAAAAAATTGTTTAGCCAAATGGGTCATGGCGATATCGTTAGCGGCAATCACCAAGAGGCCCGAAGTGTTTTTATCGATGCGATGCACCAAGCCCGGACGGTCTCTTTGCGCTCCTTCTGGAAGATTTTGGAAGGTGTGCAAAAGGCCATTGACCAAGGTGCCGGAATAGTGACCATAGGCAGGATGAACGACCATTCCGGCTCGTTTATTCACCACTACTACATCGGCATCGGCGTGAACTATATCCAAGTCTAAATCCTCGCTCAACAGTTCAAACTCGTGGGGAGGATGCGTCAAGACAATGGTCACCGTTTGGCCCGGCAACACCCGGTGATTGCTCTTCACGGAAACTCCATCTACTCGAATGGCTCCAGCCTCTGCGGCCTGTTGGATCTTGTTCCGGGATATCCCGGCCATTAAATTGAATAAATATTTATCTATGCGCAACGGATTTTGTCCCTTGTCCGCAACAAACCGGTGGTGCTCAAAGAACTCCTCCTCTTCATCGGATGCATCGGAAAGAACCCCCTCCGAGGCATCTTGTATACCTGGGATTACGGACATACGGACAATCGTTGAGAAATTACCTTACCTGAGGCGTCCATCGCTTGAACGGTATACAATCCTGCTGGCCAACCGAGCGTCGACACCTCGTACAATCCTCGCGCAGAGAAAAGAATGCGCCCGTCCACAGACAACACACGAATCTCCGTCTTCTCCCAATCTTCCGGCGTAGCATGGGATGGTCTTTGCAATCGGAATTTGTCAAAAGCTGGGTTAGGAAAGACGGTAAAATTCCCCCCTTGTACGGGGCGACTCTCTTCCACCGCTAGATCTATTGGCAAATGCCTGAAAAAGGGACGCAGGCGCAATGTGCCGGAAAATAAGGACGGGTACCAGAAGCCGGGTTCCCCATAAAAAAGAGGTAGCACTTGTGTCGTGTTGACATCGTATCCAATGTTCAAAGGGTTTAATCCTACTTGTTCCACTCCCAGAAAGACCACCGTGGGCACAACCAATCCAACGGTATCCAGCACGTAATAGGTCAAGGCATCGGGGCCGTAACCGTACGATGGAGAATACAAAGAGTCGGAACGATAAAGCAAGGCTCC
>CAMDTE010000092.1 GCA_945907425.1 Owenweeksia hongkongensis DSM 17368
CGCAATCCCCTGCGCATAGAAATATTGCCTGTATCTGGAGACTCTTCCCCTACGATGATGCGCAACAAACTGGTTTTTCCTGTACCGTTGCGCGCAACAAGGGCCATCTTTTCCCCGGCCTGTATTCCAAAGCCAATGTTTTTGAAAAGGACTCGTTCGCCCAAGGATTTGGTCACATTTTCGACCGAAACGATGTTCATAAACTCAAATGTGTCCCCATATAAAACATTCGACCAAAGATAGGGCCCCAAACCAAGGTTGCATCAAAGAGTGGGCTGGCCGGCTGCGCTGCCGATACAATGGGTTGCTCCTGTTGAACATTGAGGGCATTCTCTACCCCAACATACACATCCCAATTTTTACCCTTTTTTGTTATCTGCCCATGAACCAATGTGTAGGCTGGTGATGTCCAGGGATCAAAAGGAAGTCCATCGCTTCCTTTGGCGGGAATCGCTTTGGGGCCATAAAGCTGAGCGGTTGCGTCAAAAACCCATTGGCTATGCGTAGTATAAGCGACATTGACCATGCCCCGGTGTCGACTAACAAAGGGGTTGTCTGTCGGCTGTAGACCTACAGAAGACCAGGGATGACCATTGGTCATAGACCAAACGTTTTGATACTTGTAAGCCAAACGAACATCGATAAATTTGCTCAAGGAGTAATCCACCGTCGAGCTAAAAGCGGTGGAGGCTCCGGCTGGATTGTTCAAAGAACCCGACACAGCGTACACCTCGTGAATCGTTGGCGTAAACAAATCATGTATCACCAGACTTGTAAATCGAGTTGCATTGGCTTCTGCTGAGAAGGTTCCGATTCTGTGATTGAGCGTAAACAACCACACATAACTCAACCCCGTGTTCCAGCTGACTTCTTGCATCCAGGGCTGAACGTCCCAATTTCGGTTTCCAATCAAATCGCGATTGCTAGCGTACAGTCCGACCTGTTCATTCCACGGCAAGGAGGAACGCCATCCGCGACCCACAGCGAACCGAAGAGTATGCCGTGGCGCTGGCGCAAATCGAACATGGAGCCGAGGTGTCCACTGCAAACCGTATACAGAGTGGTAATCCACGCGCAGTCCAGGCACAATGGTCCACAACGACGAAGGAGTCCACGTGCTTTCCCAGAAAGTTCCGGGAACAGATTCCCAACGCGTGGAATCGATAGCGCTAAAAAGGTGTCCTGTATAGGCATCTGCTTGCCAAGAAATACCGCGTGTATGGGTAAGCAACGGGCTGTTCCCCGTTCTGTAAAGCAACTGTACCAAGGCACTATTTTGCAGCGCCTTGGCCTGCAAGAATCCCATGGCCGGAGACCCAAAGGCGGTGCGTTGGGAGGAACGAGAAACGGACACAATGGTGCCCACGCTCCGATCGGGATGATGCTCGTCTACCCAACCTGTTTTTGCAGTAAAGGCAATTCGTTGATTGTGCATTCCAGCACGCCATCGATTCGATGCATTGGGCTGACTCTCGCTCATTTGACCTCCTTGCGAGCTGTCTGTCACAAGATGCAAAGAATAGTGTCCTTCCCACCCCTTTGGACCTTCCCATTGCGCTCGCCACAATCCATTGGCTTGAAATCCCAAGGGATTGTCCATAAAACCATCGCCATTATTATCCATGGCTTTTGGACGAGTGCTGACATGCCCTAAAAAAGCGCCCGACCATCTTTTAGAGAATCGACGGGCAGCAATGGCATTGACTTCTGTGCGCGCCGATTGATTGATGTAGGCATTGAGCCGGACATCCCCTTTTCCTTCCATCGCAACGCTCGTGGCCCCATCCGCCACTTCGGCCGGTTTGTGAAGTTCCACATTGATTTGCCCCGTCATGCTCTCGTATCCGTTGGCAATACTGCCGATACCTTTGGTCAATTGGATGGACTCAATCCACGTTCCCGGCACAAAGCTCATGCCTTGAGCTGTCCATAAACCCCGAACCAAGGGAACCATTTCTGTTTGAATTTGGGCGTATTTTCCCGATAAACCAAACAATTCGATTTGACGTGTGCCGCTCACAGCATCACTGAAAGAAGCATCAATACTGGGATTGGTCTCGAAACTTTCGGATAAATTGCAACAGGCGGCCTTCCGAAGCTCGCCCTGCCCCAAAACAGTTTCAAAAGCGATGGATTTACTCGTAACCCGAGTGGCGGTGGCTTTGCCACGCACCTCTGCTTCTTTCAATTGAACTCTTGAGGTGTCTTTCTGCGCAACAGCAGACCCAGCCCCTCCCATGAGGAACAAACAAAACCAGAAACAGGGTCGATTCATTTGTGTTGATCCTTAACCCCTTTGTCTCTGTATTTACAACAAGTGTGTAATTTGTTGTATGCCGCATCGGCTGCCGTTTCCAAACGGGTATCGTGTCCTGCTGCTGCAACTATTTTGTGCAATCCGGGTAGCGATACTTTGGAGGGGTTAAAAACGACAGTCGCTATGTGTGTATCAACATTCCAATCTGCCACCCAGACTCCTTTGGTGCGAAGCAGCGCTTTTTCTATGCGTTCTTCGCACATACCGCAGACACCGTCCACCCAAAATCGTTCTTCTTTCTTTTGGGCCCAAGACGGAGTAGAGCATAGCAATAAAAGGAAGACCACCAGGGCCTTAGGGGAGTTAAAAAGGTGTTGCATAAGCGGGGTTGGTTGTAAAAGTTTCATCGGTTAGTGTTTCTAGAAAAGCCACCAAATCAGAAATTTGTTGCGGCGATAAACTGAGTCCGTGTACAAACCCAATCATTTGAGGGTCTAAGGTAGGAGAGCCGGTTTCTACATTCCCGTTGTAATGCCCTAACACCTGTTGGAGGGTGGTAAAACGTCCATCGTGCATGTACGGGAAGGTGATGGCTACATTTCTAAGACTAGGCACTTTGAATTTTCCGTGGTCGATTTCACTTCCGGTCACTTTTTTGTAACCGATGTCCGCACTTACGGAGTCCAACCCATTGTTGGAAAAAGCGTAATTGCTAAACAAGGTTCCCCCGTGGCAATGAAAGCAGTCGGCCCCTTTGATGGGATTGTTGGGATTGGATTCCCCGTTGAACAAAACAAAGCCTCGTTGTTCTGCCGCCGTGAAGGTGGCCTGTCCGCCCATCACTTGATCAAACTTGCTGTTGCCAGACACCAAGGTGAGCATGAATTGCTCCAAGGCATAGCTCATTTTCTCTGAGGTCACCTTTTTTGATCCAAATGCGGCCTTGAAAGCCTCCTCGTAACGGAGTTCTTTTTGCAGTTTTGCCACTACAGATGGCAAGGTCTCGTGCATTTCCAATACATCTTGAATGGGCAACAACGACTGAACTTTTAAATTCTCAGCCCGGCCGTCCCAGAAAAACCGCTTATTCCAAGCCATATTGAAAACAGGCATGGCGTTGCGTTTCCCTTCTAAGCTATCCACGCCTACACTAAATTTTTTGCCGCTATCAGTAAAGGCAAACTCTTGACTGTGGCAAGAGGCACAGCTCTGGCTGGAGTCCGCAGAAAGGATGGGATCATAAAAGAGCATCCGACCCAACAAGATGCCTTCTTCTGTCAAGGGATTGTCAGCAGGAAGCAAGGGCTGGGGAAATCCCATAGGAATTTCCAAAGTATAGGGGGTGGCTGTGTCGGGAGCTTCGATCACACGATCGCACCCTACGAGCAGGGCCAAAGCGGTCATCAACACGCCTACGGCTATCCAACGCGCGCTCATAGGTTCTCTACTTTTTGCGCCGTGAATACATCGGACATGTTGCCAATGAGCAATTGAACAATTCCATTGTCGGCTGTGGAGTGGGAGAAATCCCCTCTTTCCTCAATGCTAAACAACGTAGGATTTTTGAATATTTCTGCCAGATTGTATTTCAATTGCACTACTTTATCCCTTCGGCTCAAATCCAAAACAACAGGGACTTCTACCGTGAACGCATTCTCATCCAATGCCATGTGGTACAGAAAAACCCCTTCGTCTGTGGAGTTGTGGTGTATGTATCGACCCTCCAAGGCAGTAAAAATGTAACCGCCGGCCCATCCCCAATGCAAGGAATTTACCGCCGGATTCAAAGGATGGGTGGGGCCATACGACGTGGGATCGCTATGGTTTGCAGCGGAATCCAAGCCCACTGTAAACCGCAGTCCCGTATAATTTCCAACCGGGATAGAATCCAAGAATATCCGAGTTACTCCATTGGATCCACGCACAAATCCAAACACATTGCGCAACGCAAATTCTTCATTAGGACTGCCGCCCGTCAGAACAAAATTGGATAGCAAATAATCATGGCGGGTAAATTTGACCGACTCACCGAAGCCCGTCGTATGAGTAGAGTGATCCAACGATACGGCCGCGCCGTCAAAAACGGACTCAATATCCAAAGCCAAAGTGACTTTTTTGTCGCCGGTTGTACGGTCGCAGGAAGTCAAAAAGAGGGTGCCGAGAAATGCAAGGAATAAGGGGGTTATTTTCGATTTCATGGGTGTGTTTTTTCTGCGTTAAATTTAACAAAAATTAAGCCATGCTTCCTTTCTCAACGAGTGATCGACTCAAATGGTCGATAGTAGGAGTGATTTTTATTGCGGGAACGATTATTGGGTTTCAAATCTTGAAGCCACAACCTACGCTTCCCATCCTTCAGCCCGTTCATTTGAATCCGGCGATTGTAGCAGATTCCCTGGAACAAGTGGGGTTGGACCACACGATCGGCCCATGGCAACTCACCGATCAAACCGGCCAGCGGAGAACAGAACAAGAAGTGAAAGACCGGGTGGTGGTAGCCAATTTTTTCTTTACCACCTGCGAAAGTATATGTGTCGATATGACCCGGAATATGAAACTCATTCAGACTGCCTATGCGAACGATCCTCGCGTGCAGCTACTGAGTCATACGGTCACTCCCGTAGAGGATTCGATTCCCGTTTTGGCGGAGTACGGCCAAATAAATGACATTCACCCGGGCCAATGGTGGCTGCTTACCGGCCCTTTGAGTGAAATCAATCGATTGGCCCGTACGCGTTACTTTGCCGTGCTCGAGGAGGGGCAGGG
>CAMDTE010000093.1 GCA_945907425.1 Owenweeksia hongkongensis DSM 17368
TATTTTGGGAACCAATCATGGATTAGCTCAACTTAATATTCACTGGCAAGCTATAGGTCATTCGAACGGAACGTCCACCGGAACGAGCTGGGGTAAAACGAGGCAATCGTTTCACTACACGAACCGCCTCATCGTCCAACAATTTATCTACACCGCGCTCCACACGAACATCGGAAACGGAGCCGTCCTTTTCAATGATAAACGATACCCACACTTTCCCTTGGATACCCATTGTTTGTGCCATTTCTGGGTAAACAAATTCTTTCATGATAAACTTTTGCACCTGGGATTGAAAGCATAAAAACTTATCGTCCTCTGATTTTTCTCTTTCGCAACCAGGGAAAATAGGTTTGTTTTCCACATTGACAAAATTAAACACCTCGTCTACCTCTGATGTCGCTTCAATGATTTCCACCGTTTCCGATTCGTCCGTTTCGGAAGATTCTAGCGGAACCTCGTCAATTTGCACATTGTCTTCCACGATATTAATTACCTCAGGTGGAGCGGAAGGTGGGGGGGGCGGTGGAGTGTTTTGACGTTGTGTCATCGGAATCACCTCGTCATCCAATACCACATTTACATCGCCTAAACTTCCCGCTACCTGCTCGTATGTCTTGTGTTCAAAGGCAAAAAATACCAAAGCAAGAGTAATCACTATACCAATTTGAAGAAAAAGACTGCGCTTTTTCTCTACGTCAACACTTGGGTTTTTACGGGACTTCATGCGCGCTATTTTTAAAACGGGTTAAAGATACGCTTCTTCACAAATAGGGCAATCATTGTGCCTAAAAAAATACCTACCGAATTGGCAGACACATCGAACAGGGAAAAATGACGTGAAACAGACCACATGGGTTGGATGATTTCTAAAAAAAC
Organism: Owenweeksia hongkongensis DSM 17368; assembly: GCA_945907425.1. Lineage (GTDB taxonomy): Bacteria > Bacteroidota > Bacteroidia > Flavobacteriales > Schleiferiaceae > CAMDTE01. The sequence continues at coordinate 877 of CAMDTE010000093.1, forward strand.
ACCAAATAAAAATCCGGCGGCTAATCGACCCCAAGAAACCGATACTTTCCTCTTGGCGGACATGGACAAAGCAAACGAAAGCCCAAAATAGGCCCCGGCGTGCAGTAATAAATCAGTGAAAGATCGGAAGACATCGGGAAGCTCCTCCACGGGCAACAAGGAAAAATAAGCCACCGTGCTAGCCCAAAGCAGAGCCAACGAACCCCAAAAATACGAAAAATGAGAAGGGTTAAGCACCCGCCAACGCCTTGTAGGCTTCGGCATCCATAAGACCTTGACGATCGTTAACGTCTGCCAAACGGATTTTCACCATCCATCCCTTGCCGTAGGGATCGGAGTTGACCCATTCGGGATGTGAATCCAAATCAGAATTCATCTCCACTACTTCGCCGGCCAACGGAAGAAACAAATCAGACACCGTTTTCACCGCTTCAACAGATCCAAAAACCGCCTCAGCTGCCATGGAATCACCTACAGAAGGGATATCGACAAATACAATATCGCCCAATTGATCCTGGGCAAAATCGGTAATACCAATGATTGCGATATCTCCTTCCAAGCGAATCCATTCGTGGTCTTTGGTGTAGAAAAGGTCTGCGGGAAATTGCATAGTGTAAAATTTTGCACAAAGATACGGCGAGAGTCGTTTTCTTGCTGCCTCGTTAGTTTCCTAAATTTAGTCGAAAAGCGACGCCACCTTGCGCTTGCACTGTGTTGAAAGCATTGGGCGTTTTGAACTTGCTGCCCGTTTGATCGTAATAGACCTGAGCCGTCAATCGCCTACTCAACTTGTAATCCGCCGTGAATTTAATGGTCGTTCTTTTTTGGCCCGATGTAGGCATTTCAAAATCTTCCAAAATGCGGCGTATGACCGTTTGATTGTTGTTGATTTTGATATCCAATTTCAACTCTAGATTGCTTTTGATGTGGTTGCGTGAACCATCCTGTTGCACAACCGTAAAAGAGACATCGCGTATAATGTAGCCTACGCCCATAGTCACGTCGGTCGATTTGTTCTCCATGCATTGGTTGTTGGCCAAGCTCAAGGCGACTTGTCTGCTTTTGTTGATATCAAACTTGAAACTCGCGTTGCCCTTCGTGCGCACCTGAAGCCCAATCAAGGGAGCAAAACTCTCCGTCATGCTGATTTGCCCTATTTGCATATCCGATAAAAAGTCCCCGTTGTCATTTCTTGGAAAAGGACGCGTAGGATCGTCTTCCAGTTTTTGACTTTTCAACATATTTGTCTGAATCCCTGTGGCCGTCAACGTACCCGTATACGCATGGCTAATAGCCAAAGAGCTGAATCTCTTTTTAAAGAAATTCATGCGCATCAACCCCGTATAATTCACATTCCAATTCGGTAAAGGCAAAACATTCTTGGTCCAGGCACCCAATGTGCCAGACTCCGCTGGATCGCCCCCGTAGGCGCTCAAGAAACTGCGCACCAACACGTCCTGCTGAATCACGGAATAACCACTGTACCCATACCGTGAAGAGTCCTGTTGAGAAATGAAATCGGGCGTGTAACTTGGGTCGACGACGGACTGTGCTTGCGCATAGCGCTGAGAATAGATCAATCGATTGGCCAAAAACTGATCATAGGACGCCGAAGCAAAACCCGAATCCCCCATGCTCTCAAAAGCGGATTGAAAAGCCCACCAAGAAGTGCTAAAATTCTGCATTTGCTGCACGTTGAAGTGGCGGAAGCCTTCTCCAAAAGCGGAGTCTCGCCCTTGGCCCGTACTGTACCGATAGGTGCTGGAGGAATTGTCTCCGTAATTCTGGAGGGAGGTCAAGTTGATGCGCAAGTCAGGCAAGGGCTCTAGTTGTGCTCGCGCATTCAGATTCTGCAGCAAGGTGATTTGCGCTCGTTGGGGTTGGTTGCGGTTTTTCACCAGCCAATCATTTTGTGCCGATCTCTCCGCAATAGGGACATTTACACCAGCGATGTAATCCCAGCCCGGAGCCCACAACAGGCCGGGAGATAAGCCCACAATCCCCGGTTGTACATTGAATCCCGGCAAGAGAGTTCCTGTATTATAGGTGCCTGTTACATTGACGGTCTTCACCATAGTGATTACACCCAATGTGGTTTTCACGGCAGGGTAGTACCACGGCTTTTTCACTTCTTTTTCTTTGGTATTGGGATCGCGTGACACGGCCGATGAAGGATTTCCACGGTCATCATCGTCCCCAGAAAGGCCCCGCCCTCCTTTTACCGGAGCAGATAGGGGCTGTGAAAATTTCTTGTAAAAGGCAAACTTGTTGTAGAATGTGTTCATGTTGAAATTACCCGAGACATTCCACTTACCTGAATTTTCAATGGTATGCCCGTAATTCAAAGAATCTATCTTTTTCAATGTAGCCAACAAGGAATTCGTTTGCCACTGGTAATCCGCCGTGTATCTGGCTTGAATTTGGGCAAATTCTAGGTAAGGAATTTTATGGATAGGGAGCTGCCATCCTACATTGGCTGTATGGTGATACTGGGTGGGTCGGCCACCGCCCATCACATTGTTCCATAAAAACTCTTGGATCGAATCCACCTGCATTGGCCCTGGCTTTTCATCGAAACGAACTTTCATTCGGGCCGTAAAATCACATTTGATGGCTTGCGACAGATCCCACACCAAATCGTAGGTTCTGTCCATGGTAAAGTTTTTAGAATACGTAATGGGCAAAGCAAATTTTGGGTTGTCCACATTGCGCATTTGCATGATTTGTACGGTGCGCAGCACATCGGCCCGCACACTAAAACGAGAAGGCGTGAGATTGAGGTTTATGTCGCGAATCAGCGCCAAATTTTTATTCTTGATATTTTTAAACGGCTTGATGTTCAGCGGTTTTGTTTGAAAAACATAGGCCAGTGCCCCTCGGTGATCTTGGCGTGCATCACCCGATGTGTTGGCATCTCTTTTTTCCACTGAATTGAACGCATACGAGGCATTCCAATTGGCCAAGTCTAACGGGTTAGGCGCTTTGGACATCTTATCTACTGGCTTGTCTAACCGCACATTCGTTAGGGCAAAGCTTTTGCGAAGAGTCATGTCGCGGACCAAGCTTTTCAACGAATCTCGTTCTGCAGAGCCTGGTAAATTGGACAAAGCCGAAGGCAATTCAATGTCTGGATTCAGCGGATTGTATTGGGGTGTTTTGAATTCTTGCGCGTTGCTAGCAAACAAAGGCAACTTCAAACGTTGGCTTCCCAATACTTTGCCTATTTCTACATTGCCTTGCACATCGTAGGACGCCAAAGCATACCTGTTTCTTTCTGTGGGCCCTTGATCGATGGCACCAAATCCCACCCCGCTGTACAATCCGGTAGCTACGACTTGGCCCAAATCTGCCAATTTTAAGGTAGCGCGTGCGGTAGCAGCCTCTCCTCCTCGGTTGTCAAAATCCGCCATGCGCAATTCATTGATCCACACCTCGACGCACTTGTCTTGGCCATCGTCGGAGGAAGTAGCCTCTCGCTTTTTTGGATTTCGCACCCCGATCAACAACGTTCGTACCATACCCAAATTGGGCGTTCCTACCACACGAAATATGGCCCCGTCGATTTCCTTCACAAAAGGTTGCGCAGTAACAATGGAGGGATCTTGCTGAATCAATCGATCCCTCTCTAGCTTCAAAGAAGTCAGCACATCAAAAGGAATATCCACCTGGTTCTCCTCTGGCCAAATCGCCTCTGGATCCGTTGTATTCCAAGGTGTCATCTTCAATGGCAACTCGTATTCGTAGTAATTCTGCGAGTAATCGTTCCCCAACCGAACAAAAATAGATACGTCTTTGTCTGCAACCGAAGCCCCTTCGCCCGCTTCTGCGTGTACAAAAAGCCGCAGATAGTTGTACCAGCGCATGTCCACCGCCATGTTCTTAAAAATGGCTCTGGCATCTCCGTCTCGAAGTCCACAAATGTCTAAAGAGATTGACTGTTCGTTTTGTTGAACCAAGCTCGTGTTGGCCAACAATACCTGACGTTCAATCCCTGGAGGCAAGACGTACGGAACGGGTTGACGTGCTCCGTTTTCTTCTAAATTGACTGCGTTGACAGTGAAAACAGTGGATGGATTTTGATCCACAGGTACTTGATCCCGCAAAGCATCCAAGGAAAAGGGATA
>CAMDTE010000094.1 GCA_945907425.1 Owenweeksia hongkongensis DSM 17368
ATGAAAGCGTCCGATCCTCCGAGTTCCATCACTGTTTTCTTGATGTGTTTCCCGGCCAATGAGGCTACCGAAGATCCCGCCATTTCGCTACCGGTCAACGTGATACCGCTCACGATATCAGAGGAAATAATCGATTCTACTTGGTTCAAACGAATGGTTACTTGCTGGAACACCCCCTCCGGGAATCCCGCTTCTAAGAAAACGTTTTCGATAGCCTTTGCACACCCTTGCACATTGGATGCGTGCTTTAAAAGAGTCACGTGACCGGACATGATAGACGGAGCTGCATACCGCAACACCTGCCAAAAAGGATAATTCCAAGGCATCACCGCAAAAATGGCCCCCGTTGGATCGAATACGGACAGGCTCTTGAACGGCGTCTTGTAATACACCTCCTTCAGCATTCCCTCTGCGTTCTCTGCATAATAATCACAGTTACTCGCCGATTTTTCAATTTCCGCTAGGGACTCGTGCAATACCTTGCCCATTTCCTCCGTAATCAATCGAGCCAACATCTCCTTCTTTTCGCGAAGGATACCGGCTACTTTTTTCATTTTTTCAGCTCGTTCCTGAAAAGAAGTCGTTCGCCAATGTTTATAAGCTTTCTCTGAAAGTTCTATTTTTTGAGCCAATTGCGCATCCGTCAATACCTCGTGTTCTGAGATGACGGTTTGCGAATACGGATTGATCGATTCTATACTCATACGTTCCTTCAATGGAAATAATAAACAGTTAGTGCTTCTCCTTTAAAACGGTGTCTTTATCCAGAGGCCAATACATCAACACGGAACAATGACCACTTCTGGGATCATCCAAATAGTCAAACAAGGGTTCCACCAAAATAAAGCCACATTTTGTTTGTGCTGTAACCGTCGGGTCGATGATTTCTCCCTTGATTAACTTCTCGCAGTATTCCGCAATCGTCATTTGATCTTTTACTTTGTCAAATCCTATGGGCATTCCTGCCGTCAACTGTCCCTTCGTTCCCAATTGTCTCGCCACTTCTTGACGAGCCTTGTAAATTTCACGGCCAATTCCTTTCCCTTGATACGCTGGGTGCACAGAAACATCCAAGCCGTAAAGCCATTCCGCTTTGGGATCGTGTGTCCCTAACCATAAATTGTCTGAAATCTCTAAAAAAGTATGGTGTCCCGTGTGGTAATTCTGGAGCAATGTGGTGGTCGAGGCAATCACGGTGTCACCATCCAAAACAATCATTTGCCCCTCCGGGAAAATCTCCATGTGTTTTTTGTACTGCGCTTCTGTCATCAATTCTTCCACTGACAGCGTAGGGAATACGATTTTCTGTAGCTCCGCCTGTTGCGCAGCGTATTCAGGCGTAGCCGTTTGCAGAATGTACTTGCCAAGAATTTCTTTTTTCATGGTTTCTTTTTTGAACAATCCAACGATGTAAAAGAGGTGATTCCTCCTTTACGACATGCCTCCGTAACTGATTAATTTCAATTCCAGGTACTCCTTCAAACCTTCCGAGCCGGACTCGTGACCGATTCCACTGCTCTTTATTCCCACAAAGGGCAATTCCGTTCCGTGCGCGGCCCATTCGTTGATGCCCACCATGCCAAATTCCAAGTTTTCCGCATAGAAATTAGCCGTTTTGATATGGTTGGTAAATACATACGATGCCAAGCCAAACTCTGTATCGTTGGCCCACTCCAGTACTTGTTCCTTCGTGTCAAAGGAGATCACAATCATTAATGGACCAAAGACCTCCGTTTGGATAAACGAGTGCGATTGCTGTGCTTCAATCAAAGCGGGATGCACAAAAAATCCTTTCTCGGTGCGTTCGCCTCCAATATGAACGATCGCTCCTTGCTCCTTTGCTTTTTCTAACAAAGCCAACGAATGATTTTGTTGTGTTTTATTGATCAACGGACCCAAAAAATCTTTTCCTTCTCCATTGATTCCCGTCTCTAATCGAGCAATGTCTTCTTTTACAATGTCTACAAATTGCTTGAAAATGGACTCGTGAACATAAAATCGTTGGGGCGATACACACACCTGTCCGCAGTTTCGGAGTTTCGCCACCAAGGCCTGATGAGCTATTGTTTCTACATCCACCTCTTTGTCAATGATCACGGGGGCATTTCCTCCCAATTCCAAAGACAACTTGGTAGAGGTTTTGGACGCGCCATCCATCAAGAGTTTGCCCACGCGGGTGCTTCCCGTGAAGCTGATTTTTTTCAACTTGGGATTTTCCAACATTTCCAATCCAGTGGAAACCGGTTCTGTATTGATCAAATTGAAAACGCCTTTGGGAATCCCTGCTGCGTGCAATGCCTGGGCCATGTTGAAACTGGACCATGGCGTAAATTCAGAACCCCTCATGACCACACTGCATCCTGCTGCCAAAGCAGCTGCCACCGCTCTCGCTGGGTTGTACGCGGGAAAATTCCACGCAGTAATAACGCCAACAACCCCAATGGGTTGGTAAATGACCATGCTTCTTTTATCGCCTCTGCTAGAAGGTATGACTCTTCCGTAACTGCGTTTTCCTTCTTCTGCGTACCATTCAAACAAGTTGGCCGAAATCAACCACTCGCCGCGCGATTCCAACAGGGGCTTCCCGGTTTCTAAAGAAGTGTCTTTAGCGAACTCCTCCACATGTGCTCGAATGGTATCAGCCGTCTTTTTTAGGAATTCCGCGCGAAAATAGGGGGTGGTTTTTTTCCACGTTTGGAAAGCTTCTGTCGCTGCATCAATAGCCAATACACAATCTCTTTTGTCGCCGTAGGGCACTTTATCTAAAATGGCTTCGGTGGCCGGACTTTGCAAATCCCAGGTGGCGCCGCTCACGGCGTCACACCATTCTCCCTTGATGTATTGTTTTTTCATCCCAACGTTTCATTTATAGCTTCTTCCAAGAGATTCAATCCGCGCTCCAACAGATGATCCTCAATAAACAAGGGGCTCAATATTCGAATGCAGTTTCCGTAGGTCCCCGATGTGATGACAATCAATCCTTTTTCCAGGCATTTTTCCACAATGGTCTTTGCGGAAGCTCCGTCTGGTTGACCCGACGTGGGATGGGACAATTCTATCGCTAACATGGCTCCCAATCCACGGACATCGGTTATGTTCTGTGGATACTTTGCTTGCCAAGCATTGAATTTGTTCCGCACAACGCGCCCCACTTTCTCGCCAGCCGCATTGATATTGTTTCTTTGCATATACTGAATGCTTGCCAAGGAAGCGACACAACTCATGGGATTGCCCAAATAAGTGCCTCCAATGAGTCCTGGTTTTACGGCATCCATTATTTCTTGCTTTCCGATGACAGCCCCAATAGGCATGCCTCCGCCCATAGATTTTGCCCAAGTGGACAAATCCGGTGTTACTCCGTAATGCTCGTACGCCGCCCATTTACCCGTTCTACCAAAACCGGATTGAACCTCATCAAAAATCAACAGGATTTGATTCTCGGTACAGAATTTACGTAAATACTGGACGTATTTTTTGGAGGCAACCGTAAACCCACCTTCTCCCTGAACCAACTCCAGCAAGATGGCGGCGGTTTGAGTAACAGAGACGATAGAAGAAAATGTCTTGTGCAACTTCATGATCATCAAGTCATCAAACTCGTCTTGCGTCATGCGAGAGCTCATACTCGGTTTGTAGTAGGGATATTCCAATCGATACACTTCCGGGGCATAAGGTCCTGCACCCTCTTTGTACTTCACATTGGAGGTTAAGGTCATCGCCATCATCGTGCGACCATGGAACGAACCATCGAAGCACAAAATTCCTGATTTGCCCGTGACAGCGCGCGCAATTTTGATGGCATTTTCAATGGATTCTGCCCCAGACAGCGTCAACATCGCTTTGGTGGACTCCCCGTGGGGCAATAGTTCGCACAGTTTTTCTGTTAAGTCCAGGTATTGTTCGTAGATGGAAACATTGAAAGAGGCGTGAATGAATTTATCTGCCTGCGCTTTGATCGCTTCAATGATTTCCGACACGCCGTGACCTGCATTGTTCACCCCTATTCCTCCAGCGAAATCAATCAACTCCCTACCATCGGCATCCACAATGAGGGCCCCTTTGGCAGATTGTATGCTCGATGGGTTGAAAATTCCCAATGCATTGGGGACGCTTTTCTTCCTTCTTTCGTACAATTTGTCTGTATTGTTCATAGGATATTGGAAATTAGGAGATTCTGTTTTTTCTGCAACAAAAATACATTGCGTGAGGTTAGATACCGGCAAATCCGACGATCGCTTATCTACCTATCAACACACAATGCAAAACGATGGATGCCTACTCTTCCTTTTTGTACCGCAACTCACCATTGACCCATGTTTCTTTCACCACGACCGCGGAAACAGGTTCAACTTCCAGAGGATTGGAATCCAACACGATGAAATCTGCCACTTTCCCTGGGACAAGACTGCCTTTTTTGCTGACTTCATTGTCTGCGACAGCGCTTCCCAGGGTATAGGCTTTCAGGGCTTGAAGCAAGGAGATTCTTTGATTTTCACCGATCACAGTGCCATCGACGGCTTTCCGAGTGATGGCTGTCTCTATGTTGACCCACGGGTTGATTTCTTTGACTACTGGGCCATCGGTAGAGAAAGCAAGATTTATCCCGTGATCCAAAACGGATTTGCACGGGTACACAACCTCCAACAATTCGTCCGGAATTGTTTTTTTGAAATTATTTGCTAGTTCGTACAAAAAAATAGGCTGCATTGCCGCCGTTAAATT
>CAMDTE010000095.1 GCA_945907425.1 Owenweeksia hongkongensis DSM 17368
ACCAAATCAAAGTCGCGCTCCAATTCTTGCCCATTGAATTGAAACAAATGCCACAACTCTTGTATCCGAACAGCGGAAGCATCTTCCACAAGGATAGGATCCAAAGAACCTTGCCCCGACCGATAGGCCACGGGCTGACCTTTCCAGTGAAGGGATTGCCCCGGCGCTAAAGAAAGTACCGCTTTCACCAACGCTGGAGTAGGGCACAACCCTCCTTCGATGTACGGTGCTTCCCCCTGCTTCCCTTCGGGGAATTTTTTCGACAAATACGTTTCCGTTTTGAATCCGACCGTTGCCCCGGTGCGTCGAGCCCATTTTTCCGCAATGGTCAAAATCCCTATGCGTAAATCGCCTACGGGTCGCGTAAAGGTGAGCGGTAGGAGCGAGGCACGAGCGTTCCCGTCAAAAAGTACAATATGCATAATTAGCCGAAAGATACGGCATAAAAAAAACCGCCCGAAGGCGGTTTAAACTGTCCAATGGAACAAATTTACTTGCTGAATTTGGCGTACCGGTTGCGGAATTTGTCCACACGGCCCGCTGTATCAATCAATTTCATCTTTCCTGTATAGAAAGGATGTGAAAACATGGAAATCTCCATTTTAATCAAAGGGTAGGACACACCATCTACTTCGATAGTGTCTTTTGTGTTTGCACAAGATTTGTTCAACACGATATCGCCAGTACCCATATCTTTGAAGGCACACATACGATAGTTCTCAGGGTGAATTCCTTTTTTCATCGCTTATTAGTTTTTGAACCGAGATTTGGCCCGGTTCCCGGTTTGCGGTCGGCAAAGATACGCAATCTGTTTGGATTGGCCATCACGCTTAGTCTATGGTTTTGGGTGTCGGGGTGTCAGCCCGATGTTTTGTTCATTGAAAAGTCTGTTCCTCTCCAATTTTCTGCAGATACTGTGTATTTGGATACAGTGTTTGCGCAAGTAGGTTCCAGTACCCGCAGTGTTCGCGTCATCAATCCAACGAAAGACAACTTGCGCATACAACGCATTGCGCTAGCCGGCGGAGTCGATAGCCCTTTTCGGATCAATATCAATGGAGCGTCCGGCCCATCGTTGGAAAATGTAGAGCTTCTGGCAGGGGACTCTTTGTGGATATTTATAGAGGTGACCGCGCCACCACAAGGGAATCAGTTTTTATACACAGATTCCATCGTGATTCAAACCGGAACGGTCATTCAAGACATCGATTTGGTCACACTGGCACTCGACGCACACTTCCACTACCCTACCCAAGAATTGCTCATTCCTCAAGGCACCGGCCCTCCATTGCGTATTCCCTACGTCGTTTTACCACCCCATGCCGTGTGGACAAACGACAAACCCCATGTCGTATACGGATATATTGTTGTCGATAGCGCGCAAACTTTTACTATTGAACCAGGAACGCAGATACATTTTCACAACAACAGCGGATTGTGGGTTTACAAGAACGGCACCCTGTTGGTGGATCCATTAAAAACGGGATCGGCTGCGCAACCGGTTGTTTTCCAAGGAGATCGATTAGAACCTTTTTACCGGACAATTCCAGGTCAGTGGGGCGGAGTTTTGGGCGGTATTTTCATCCAACAAGGGGCTAAAGCGGTTATTCATCATGCCGTTATTAAAAATGGAACCATTGGCATTCGAGTGGACTCCACAGGTTCTGCCACCCAACCAGACCTGATCCTTACGAATTCCGTACTGGAACACCACAGCCGAGCCGGTATTTACAGTGGATTTGGGAATATACGGGCGGAGAATACAATCATCGGCGAGGCAGGACTGTACGGATTGTATGCGCTCGGAGGCTGGGTTTCTATGGATCACTGCACCTTGGCCAATATGTTCAGTGGTGCTCGTTCCACACCCACTCTGGGCCTATTCAATTACTACGAAGATGCGCAAGGAATCATTCGGACCCGCCCCTTGTGGCAAGCCGATTTTTCCAATTGCATTGTGACCGGAAACAACACCTCAGAAGTCGGTATTGGAAAGGTAGATGGCGCTGCTTTTGGCTATTTCTTTGACGGTTGTTTGCTGCAAATCAATCCCAACCCCAACCCTCCTCGGTATACATTGACAGACCCTACTCATTTCAAAGATTGCCTGTTCAATCTATCCGCTCAACTGAACGACCCCTTCCACAGCCAATATGGCCCGGATACCAATTCGCCGGTAATCAACGCGGGAAAGCTGCCGGCAGCACAACGCGTGCCTTTGGATTTTTATCACGTCAGTCGCTTGCCCTACCCCGATTTAGGCGCTATTGAGTTTCCCTAAAAAGTCCAACGTGTTGATGCGGTCCGCATAATCCCATAGGGCTGGGGATTGACTTTTTCCGTAGGGAACAATCTCTATTCCTTTCAAAGACAGGCGATTTGGACCGACTACGCATTGTAAGCGATCGGCTTGACTTTCCAGCCATTCGACCCCTTCTGCAGTGGATTCGTACCGATGCCAATGGACCACGCTCACCGGTGAGGCCAACACAGGGGACTCTCGAAGGATGACAAATCCATTTTCCAAAAAAGCATCGCCATTCATCATGTACAAGGCCCGATGATAATCGTAGTTGTTGCCGTATTTCTTATTGTCTCCAACCGAAGAAAAAGTAGGCCACGCTTTGAAAATGTGTTGAATATCGTACGCTTTCGGGAGGAGCAAATGGGTTACATTTCGGCAGCCGAGCCCAAAATAATCAAAAACATCCCTACCCAGTAAGTGCAGATCTTCTGTCGATGTTTGCTCATCAATCCAGGCGGCCGAGTGGCGGGTTCCTCTAAACAAATGCGGAAGGTGTCCGAAATATTGTTCAAAATAGCGTGTTGTATTGGAACTACCCGTGCCAATCACTACATCCATTCCTTTGAGTCGGTCCACGCATTCCACAACACAGGAGGCATCGGACTGTTGTAAAAAAGTAAAAATCAACGGGTACAGAAGAGCATCGTCTTGGCTTGGTTTTACATATACCTCGTGTCCGCACGCATAGGCAGACAAAATATCGTGCAATCCCACCAAAGGAATGTTGCCAGCGGCAACAATACCCACTTTCTTTTTGGTTTCTGGTTCCACGACGTCTTTCAACCAAAAATGAACGGCTTCGGGCACAAGTGCCTCGCTCCACGCATGGAGGGCTTGCTGCACCATTTCCGGCTCAAACCAACCGTTTTTTGCACGCACCTGAGGGAGGATGGCAGAAAAAACACCGATAGATTTTTTAAAAAAAACACCCAGTGAAATAAGCGTTTGGGTTCGATGACTGAGCGCCGACATGCGTTGTACCTTTGTGCAAAAGTACGCGCAACTATGGCAATCAAAATCACGGACGAATGCATCAATTGCGGAGCTTGTGAGGCCGAATGCCCAAACAATGCCATCTACGAAGGCGGAATGGAATGGCGGTTTGGAGACGGGACTTCTTTGAAAGGGTCGCTTGTTAGCCCTTCTGGCGCTTCCTTCGACGCAAAAGCCCCGCAAGAGCCGGTCAGCTTTGATCTCTATTATATTGTGACAGACAAATGCACAGAGTGTGTTGGTTTTCACGAGACCCCTCAATGCGCTGAAGTGTGCCCGGTTGATTGTTGTGTGCCCGACGAGGAAAACGTAGAGTCGAAAGAAGCGTTGGAATCAAAAAAGGGTTTTTTACATTTCGACTGATGCAAAACAAAAAAGCGTTTTGGGTTCTTGTTTTTACCCTCTACAACGCTTGCTTGACGGTTTCCGCATCGCCTTTCACCGGGCCATCGGACTCATTACTTGATATTTTGCAAAAGGCCGGAAGTAGGATGCTCCATCTGCCCGATGAGAACCAACGATTAGCCGCCGCAGACAGTATCCATTCTGCTTTGTGGCTCTATCTACAAAAAGGAGGGGCCCACGAGGAGGTGAAAAGAGCAGTCCCCAACATCAGTGTCTTGCAGGCAACGGATAAGCGCGTGACTCTTATGACCTATGTGGTACCCAGAAAAGGCGGGATCTATGAGTACCATGGAATATTAATGACACAAACAACGCAACAAATGCTTCGCTGCCATGTGTTGAAAGATGTGTGGAGCCCGGATTTGGAAGAAAAACCCGCAGGAGAACCGGAGTTTTTTAGAGGATCGGCGCCTCAATGGCCCGGTGCTTTGATATACCATATAGAAGGGCTAAAACACAAAGACAAAACGTACTATCTCTTGTTGGGTTACCGGCCACAAAGCGCCTCTCAAGGCCAAAAAATCATCGACGTTTTGACCTTGGATTCCAAAGGACTCCCCCGCTTTGGCGCGCCCGTGTTTTCTTTGACTCATTTCCAAGACAAAAAGTTCAAACGAAGACCGCTTCGGCTCTTTTTGAGGTACAACGGTCAAGTTTCTGCATCGGTCCGTTGGGATCCTTCTGTGCGGCGTGTTTTGTTGGATCATTTGGTCCCTCGGCAAGCAGAAATGAAAGGATTTTACAGCAGTTACGCGCCCGATTTATCCACCGATGCTTTGGTATGGCGAAAAGGGAAATTTCATTGGGAAGAAAACATCGACGTGCGAAGCCCCGTGAAACCCACTCGCGTAAAGCGCGCTCCGCAAGATGGATTATCCGCTCCCCATCAACCCTGAATCATAGTCAATCCCTACCTTTGCTCCTCATGAAAAAACACAATTTCTCCGCCGGTCCGTGCATTCTTCCCCCAGAAGT
>CAMDTE010000096.1 GCA_945907425.1 Owenweeksia hongkongensis DSM 17368
TACCGCGGCTCGCGAGAATGTCAATGCTTTGTTACTTCAGCAAAAAAATATTGGAAGCGTTTCTGACGGTATTTCATCGGAAAGTATTCGCAGAACTCCAGATAGAAATACGGGAGATGTTTTGAAGCGTGTTTCCGGCGCCTCCATTCAAGACAATAAATTTGCGATTGTTCGCGGATTGAATGATCGTTACAACGCAGCGTACATCAACGGAGCGCCACTTCCCTCCACAGAATCAGACAGAAAAGCCTTTTCCTTTGATATTTTTCCAGCCAACTTGTTGGATAATCTGGTGATTGTAAAAACAGCCTCTCCGGAATTGCCTGGCGAATTTGCAGGAGGTGTCATTCAGATCAATACCAAGAGTATTCCATCCAAGAATTTTAATCAACTATCCATTAGTAGTAGCTATAACACGCTGACCACTTTCCAAACCCGACTGGATTACCAAGGAGGAAAATGGGATTGGCTTGGCATTGACGATGGCGCACGATCCATGCCCACTTTTATTCCGACGACATCGGAAATGTTCAATATGAGCAATGAAGAACGAGCAGGCATTGCGAAACAATTAAAAAACGATTGGGCTATGCAGAAGGGTGTTTTTTTACCCTCCCTTTCTTTTCAATACAGCGGAGGATTGGTAAAGAAATCTGAGGCTGGCAAAGAGTTTGGCGCCATTTATGCCTTGACTTACCAAAGCAACAATAGCTTCAACACTACGCATCGTCAAACATGGCAGAACTCGATCGGTGAGGTGGGCATGAGCCAAATGGAATCCGATTTATTCGATGAAAACCATGTAGTGAACACCTTGGCGGGCGTTTTGGCCAATCTTTCCTATAAATTTTCTCCGAATCATCAAATTGGTTTAAAAAACATGTACTCCATTAATGCGCAAGACCGGGTTTTGAGTCGATACGGCACCCGCAGTCCACTGGACGCTCCCAATGAAGTCATGAAATTCAATGCCTTTTGGTTCACTAGCAATCAAATAGTTACGAGTCAACTCAACGGTGATCATTACTTCACCGAAAGCAAACTCAAGTGGAAATGGTTGGCCGGCCTGAGCAATATTCACCGAGTGGTTCCGAATCTTAGAAATACACTGTACTATGGAAATACCGATGTAGCAGATACCGCCTGGCGTGCGGGCATCACTTTTGCTTCCGTGGGACCCGATTACAGCGGCAGTCGATTTTATGGCGACAACAACGAGACCATGTCCAGTATAGAATCAGATGTTGAAAAAGCGTTAGACTTTGAAGACATCGGCCTTCGCAACCAAGTGAAAATAGGAATGGGTGCGCAATTTCGCGACCGCGCGTATACAGCCCGTCAATTTGGACACACGACCTACGGTAGTGTCGGCGGTTCGTTCACATTTGACTATGCCTTGTTGAATTTGCCCCAAGACCAAATTTTTCGTTCGGAAAACATGGGGCTCATCAACCCAACCACCGGAGGTTTTCTGCTGAGGGAGGGAACAAAAAACTCGGACTCTTATGAGGCTCAATCGTATTTGAATTTTGCCTTTCTGCAAGTAGACTCCCGTTACATGGAAAAGTCGCGCTTTGTATGGGGCGTACGTGCCGAGCTTTTCCATCAGGCGTTGAATGCCTTGCGGGACAATGGCGATGACATCACAGTCAATACTCAAAAATTGGATATTTTGCCTTCCGTCAACTATGTCTACAGCATCAATGACCAACAGAATTTCCGATTGAGCTATAGCAAAACGCTAAACAGACCCGAGTTCCGCGAATTGGCTCCGTTTTCGTTTTATGATTTTACCACAAGGTATGTTGTGACGGGTAACGATTCTTTGAAACGCGCATCTATCCAGAATTTCGATGTTCGATATGAAATTTACCCAGGACGTGGACAGGTGTTTTCTGTGAGCGGTTTTTACAAGCATTTTACGAACCCCATCGAACAAGCAACACGGCAAGATGTCGTAACGGAATACAGTTACATGAATGTTGCCTCTGCAGAGGATTACGGTGTTGAATTAGAGGGTCGATTGCTTTTGGCCTCGTTGTTTGGAGGGGAAGAGAAGGACTTTTTTAAGAATACCACGATTTTTGCCAATTATGCCTTCATTCGGTCACGCGTAGACGTTTCCCGTTTGGTGGGCGTTCAAGATTCATTGCGTCCGTTGCAAGGGCAATCTCCGTATGTTTTCAATGCGGGTATTCAATATTTGAACCACGAGAGTGGCTGGGGAGCAAGCGCGAGCTTCAACCGTGTGGGTCAGCGTATTTTTATTGTAGGAACCGTTGTTGAACCCGATATCTGGGAACAAGGCCGTTCCGTTTTAGATCTTCAAGTGTCCAAGTCTTTTGCCGACGACAAATGGGAGATTCGTCTGACAGCGCGCGATTTACTTGCCCAGGACTTGATTTTCTTTAATGATATTTCTGGCAATCGACGATTCGATGAAGGTCAGGACGATGAAATGTGGAGAACCAATTTTGGACCGACTGTACAACTAGGCTTGAATTATAAATTTTAATGATTGTTCTGACAAAAAAGGCTCCCTTCGGGGAGCCTTTTTTGTTTACACTGGCTTTACAATGGGCAAACCAAAGGATAACTCTAACGTAAAGTTGTGGATATATGGTCAGGGTACATTTGGACCAAACAAAATAAACCCATGAAGAAACACTACTTTTTCCTTGCAGTTTTGGCATCCTTGACTGCTGTTGCCCAAACTGGATTTTTTCAATTGACCAGCTACCGCGGAGCCTTTGCTCCTGCCCCTACCTCTATGTGGACCGATGGATGGGCCAATTGGGATCCCCAAAACACGGTGTATGGCACGGCAACGCAAACTATTTCTGCTAACATTACGAGCAATACCACTTGGACAGCTAGTCAGGTGTACTTGATCAGCGGACCTATCTATGTTACCAACAACGCCGTTTTGACCATTGAGCCCGGAACAGTCATTCGCGGAAACAAAGCAGTCGCAGGCTCTGCTTTGATTGTTACCAAAGGAGCACAAATGATAGCCAACGGCACCAGTTCTTCTCCCATTGTTTTCACTTCTAGTGAGGCAGCGGGTTCTCGTGCATTGGGAGATTGGGGCGGAATCATTCTTTTAGGCAAAGCCACCACCAATTTGACAGGCGGCATTGGAAATATCGAAGGATTGCCAGTTTCCACAAACACAGAATACGGTGGCGGCACAACCCCAGACGACAACGACAACAGTGGCTCATTGAACTACATTCGAATCGAATTTGGAGGTTATGCGTACAATATCGATAAGGAAATCAACGGTTTGACCATGGGCTCTGTAGGTCAAGGAACAACCATCGACTTTATCCAAGTCTCTTTTACAAACGATGACGCCTATGAGTGGTTTGGTGGTACCGTAAAATGCAAACATTTGGTTTCCTACCGCAATATTGACGATGATTTTGATTGTGATTTTGGATTCCGAGGCAATATACAGTACGGCTTGATTGTTCGTGACCCAGCGATTGCTGATCAATCTTCTGGTTCTACTTCCGAAGGTTTTGAGTGCGATAACGATGGTCAAGGTTCTACCAATTCACCCAAAACAGCGGCAATATTTTCAAATATTACGGCCATTGGCCCATTGCGCGGCGATGTGGGAGCTATCATTGATCCCAAATTTCAGCGCGCTCTGCGTTTGCGTCGGAATTCAGAAATGAAAATTCACAATTCCATTTTTATGGATTTCAAAAAGGGATTGCATATTGACGGAACAGCGTGCGAAGGAAATGCAACGAATGGCTTGTTGTTGTTTAAAAACAACATCCTAGCTGGCTACACGGCAAGAAATGGGTTTGTTCAATCCGCTACTTTCAATACCAAAGCATGGTTTGCGTCAAACGCTAATGATTCTTTGTTGAGTTCAGCAGGTCTTTTGACTACACCTTACAACTACACAGCACCAGACTATCGTCCTGCGGTAAATTCTATTGCCGAATTAGGAGCGTCCTTTCCCGCCATTCCTTTTGCTGGTAACATCTCTTTCGTAGGACTAGGTGAAAACAGTCTGAACTCTTTGACAGTTTATCCTAATCCCGCCTCAACGGTTCTTCACGTGGACATGAAGCGCACAGACATTGCCTCCTTACACATTACCAATGCTTTGGGAGAGCGCATGGCCGTGGTAACAGAGGGTTTGTCTGTCGATGTAGCACAGTGGAGCAACGGTATCTACTTTGTGACTGCGGTATTCACGAATGGTGATTCTTTCACTCAGCGTTTCAGTATTGCTAAGTAATTCGTTTATTCCTTTCCTAAAATCCTCCAAACCTTTGGTTTGGAGGATTTTTTATACACCGATGGCGCAATGAAAAACAAACGAATTGTCGAATGTGTCGTACTCAGTGATTTGCATTTAGGGACCTTTGGTTGCCACGCCAAAGAGCTTCTTTCTTACTTGAAGGGGATTAAACCGCAGCTGCTCATACTCAATGGTGATATCGTCGATATGTGGAATTTTAGGAAACGATATTTCCCAAAGTCTCACTTGAAAGTCATTAAGCGCATCATCACGATGGCCCAAAACGGAACCGAGGTCATTTACATCACGGGGAATCACGACGAAATGCTTCGGCGATTTACGGACATGG
>CAMDTE010000097.1 GCA_945907425.1 Owenweeksia hongkongensis DSM 17368
CCCCTGAACCAATCCTCTGATCAGTGCATCGTTCCATGGAGCGTTGGGTTCATGGAGCAAGCAAAAACCATTGCCTGGAGTGAATAGAACAGATTGCAACCAAGAGGTCCCCGTTTTGTGCAGACCTATGTGTACTATTAAATTTTCATCGAAGTTCATCGCTGCGTAAAAATACGGAACCCAGGCGATTGATATATGTCAGTTAATGTGCAAAATAAATTGTTGATATTTGATGCATGGAAACTTTTATTGTTTGGGCCTTGATGGGTGTGTTACTCCTCGGTTTGGAATTGTTGAAACCTGGATTTTTTAATGCTAGCTTAGGGTTTGGCGCATTGGCTGCCTCTGTAATGGCTAATGTGGGATGGGGTATTTCCTGGGAGTTAGGAACCTTCATGTTTGCGTCCTATGTGTCTTTTCACTACGTGCGGCCGTTGATTAAAAAATCGTTGGATCACGAGGATTATTTAGCGGCTCCTGAGGAACAAATCGGAAAAACAGGCGAGATTTTCGAAGGCACCAATGGTTTTGGTGTGGCTATCGTCAGGATCGAGGACGATGATTGGAGTTGTATTGAAGAAGAAGGGGAACCCTTGCCACTAAATCATTCAGTGAAAGTCATCGGATACAGCGGTACTGTTTTGTTTGTCCGCTCGGTGATAGAGTAAGACCGGAAAAAAGCAAAAAAGAGCGGCCAAGGGCCGCTCTTTTTGGTTTCAACCCTTTGCGCTACACAAACAAAGGCCTGTCTGCCATCATGGCTACCACTTGTTTTTTCAACTCTGCCAATTGACGCTCGTTGGCGCGGTGCATCAACGCTTCGTCTATCAAATCCGCAATAATGTCCATGTCCTTTTCTTTCAACCCGCGAGTGGTTACCGCTGGCGTGCCCAAACGAATACCGCTGGTAACAAAGGGGGATTTATCGTCGAAAGGAACCATGTTTTTATTTGCGGTAATGTGGATAGAGCCCAAAGCAAATTCTGCTTCTTTTCCATTGATGCCTTTGTTCCGTAAATCAATCAACATCATGTGGTTGTCCGTGCCACCGGACACAATCTCGTATCCTTTGTTCATCAAGCCTTTGGCTAATCGTTGGGCATTGGCTTGCACCTGGACCATATAATGCAGGTAATCATCCGTCAAGGCTTCGCCAAAGGCCACGGCTTTCGCTGCAATAACGTGTTCTAAAGGCCCCCCCTGGATTCCTGGAAACACCGCTCCGTCCAAAAGAGAACTCATGGGACGTATGTCTCCTTTGAGTGTTTTTAGCCCCAAAGGATTGTCAAAATCTTGGCCCATCAGAATCATACCCCCACGCGGACCGCGCAAGGTTTTGTGCGTTGTTGTTGTTACCATATCGCAGAAAGGAAGAGGATCATTCAAAATCCCTTTGGCAATCAGACCGCTGGGATGACTGATGTCTGCCAGCAAAAGGGCACCTACCTCATCGGCAATGGAACGAAACTGTTCGTAATCTATATCGCGTGAATAGGCGGAAGCCCCACAAATAATCAACCGAGGTTCTTCCAGCAATGCCTTCTCTCTGATGTGTGTGTAATTCAATAATCCGGACTCTCGTTCTACGCCGTAAAAAGAGGTTTGGTAGGTTTTTCCGGAAAAATTAACCGGAGAACCGTGCGTTAAATGGCCTCCGTGACTCAAATCAAACCCCATGATTTTATCACCTGGTTTGAGACATGCCAGATAAATCGCTGCATTGGCCTGACTTCCGCTGTGAGGTTGAACGTTTACATAATCTGCATTGAATAGTTCGCTTGCCCTGGATCTAGCTAATTCCTCTACTTTGTCCACTACTTCGCAACCACCGTAGTAACGCTTACTTGGGTAGCCCTCTGCGTATTTATTGGTCAAAACAGAACCTTGCGCCTCCATTACTTGTGGACTAACGTAGTTTTCAGAGGCTATCAATTCAAGCCCTTCTGTCTGTCGGATTCGCTCCTCTTCAATGAGGTTAAAAATGGCAGTATCTCTTTGCATATTTGTTTGCTATATTGAACTACAAAAGTAGCCAAAATGAAGTCGCCCAACGATCCCAATCTAACCTCTTGGATATCCGTCTCCAAGGATTCCGATTTCCCTATTCAAAATATACCCTTTGGTGTGTTTGAGCGACCCGATGGCGCTGTGGTTTGCGGATCTCGCCTAGGAGATTGGGCCATTGATCTTTCTTCCCTAGAGCAATTGGGATATTTTTCAGGTATTTCCTTACCGCTCGGCACGTTTTCTTCAGAGGCTTTGAATGCCTTTATTTCTACCGGACGACCCGTTTGGAAGGCTGTTCGCGAGCGGCTTTCCTCTCTGCTTTCGGTGGATGGGGATTCTTCTTTGCGAGATCATTTATCGCACCGATCTGAAGTATTGATTCCATTGGATAAAGTAGAGATGCACATGCCCGTAATGGTCGGTGACTACACGGATTTCTATGCGAGTAGGGAGCACGCTACCAACGTAGGAATGATGTTCAGAGACCCAAGTAACGCCTTGTTGCCGAATTGGTTACACCTTCCGGTGGGTTACCATGGTAGGTCCAGCACGTTGGTGGCTAGCGGCACACCGGTGATTAGACCGAACGGACAACGCAAAGGCCCAAACGACCCAGATCCTGTTTTTGGCCCATCGACGAAGCTGGATTTTGAATTGGAAGTAGGTTTTTTTACGACACAAGGTCCAGAAATTGGGCAATGGATACCGTCAGACAAAGCGGAGGAATATATTTTTGGATTGGTTTTATTCAATGACTGGAGTGCCCGCGATATTCAGCAATGGGAATACGTTCCCCTCGGACCCTTTTTGGGTAAGAATTTTGCTAGCAGCCTATCTCCTTGGGTGGTCTTACTGGACGCATTGACTCCTTTCCGGACACAAGGACCTATCCAAAATCCGACGCCCCTACCCTACTTACATCAACCGGAGAATAGCCACGTAGATATTGCATTGCAGGTGAGTATTGCACCAGAAGGCGGTGCGGAAACGATGATCAGTCAAACCAATTTCAAAGGAATGTACTGGAGTATGGCGCAGCAATTAGCCCATCACACAGTGAATGGTTGTGCTATGGAAATTGGGGATTTATTGGCTTCCGGGACGATTTCAGGAGCAACACCGGATAGCTATGGGTCGCTTTTAGAATTGACTTGGAATGGAACGAAACCATTGACGCTTTCGGACGGAAGTCAACGAACATTCCTAAACGACGGTGACACATTGACCTTGCGAGGACACTGCATGGCGCATGGTGTTCGCATTGGCTTTGGTGAGGTGACAGGAAAGATACTACCAGCCAAAGAATGGAAAGCATAGTCCAAAATCGGTGGCGGAGTTTACTCCGATCCATGGAGGAAAAGGCAGATGCCAAAGACCGCCTCTTGGTTCGTCGTGCTTTTGATTTGGCCAACGACGCACACAAAGATGTGAAGCGAAAGTCAGGAGAGCCCTACATCGTGCATCCTTTAGAGGTAGCCCTCATCGTTGCAAAAGAAATTGGTTTAGGACCTACCTCCATTGCGGCCGCATTGCTTCACGATGTCGTGGAAGATTCAGAGTACACTCTTGTGGAAATTGAACAAATGTTTGGTCCAGAAGTGGCGCGAATTGTAGATGGATTGACAAAAATTGCCGGAGTTTTTGATCAAGATACCTCTGTGCAGGCAGAGAATTTTAGAAAAATGCTCCTTTCCATTTCGGATGATGTGCGTGTTATTTTGATCAAAATGGCCGATCGATTGAACAACATGCGGACGCTGGACAGTATGCCCATGCACAAACAATTAAAAATTGCTTCCGAAACACTTTTCATTTTTGCTCCCCTAGCTCATCGCATGGGCCTGTATTCCTTTAAGACAGAATTTGAGGATCTATCATTAAAGTATACAGAACCGGAAACTTTCAAAGAAATAGAAACGAAACTTGAATCGCGAAAAGAGAACGATTACAAGTACTTGCGGCGGTTTTCTAATCGCATCAAAGAATTGGTGAAAGAACAGGGAATCTCGGCACAAGTAAAGGAACGCACCAAAAGCATTTATTCGATTCGTCGAAAAATGAACAATCAAGACATTCCCTTTGAGGAAGTGTACGACAAATTTGCTATTCGAATCATCCTGGATGTCCCCATGGGAAAGGAAAAGTCCGAATGTTGGCGTGTGTACAGCTTTATCACCTCTCTTTATAGGGCCAATCCCCGTCGATTGCGAGATTGGATTACTTTACCCAAGCCCAACGGATACGAATCGCTTCATACCACTGTGATGGGGCCAGAAGGGCATTGGATCGAAATTCAAATCCGCTCCAAACGCATGGACGACATGGCGGAAAAAGGATTTGCCGCACATTGGAAGTACAAGGAGGATAGCTCATCTAGCCAACAATTGGATCATTGGGTGGAACAAGTCCGTTCTTTGCTTGATAACCATGAGCAAGACGCTGTTGAATTTGTGGACAATTTTAAAATGCAATTGGCCAATGAAGAAATTATGGTGTTCACTCCGGAAGGACAAATCAGAAAATTGCCCAAAAAGGCAACACCCCTCGATTTTGCCTTTGATATCCACACAGATTTAGGGCAACATACTTTGGGTGCTAAAGTCAA
>CAMDTE010000098.1 GCA_945907425.1 Owenweeksia hongkongensis DSM 17368
GTGGGTTGGTGGAAAAACGGGTATCCGGAGTATTTTGCCAAAGTGTTGAACGCTGTCCATTGGATTGGCGTAGACATCCAAGTGAATGGCGAAACGGTGGATCTCAACCGATGCGTCGTAACGTCTTTTCGTCGCGAACTCAATATGCGTACGGGTCTTTTGTCCCGCTCATTTACGGTTGTTTTATCAGACGGCTGCACCTTGTCGGCTACTGTGGAGCGGTTTGTCAGCATGGTTCGAGACGAAATCGGGGCCCTTTCCTACACGCTCCAATGGGACAGGGATGCGCACGTTTCCGTGAGCCCTTTTTTGGATTTCAATGTGACCAACCACGACTCCAACTGGGATGAGATTTTTTGGACACAACAGGGAAGTGAATCGCATCCCACCGGTGGCTCTGTGACCGCGGAAACCAAAAAAACAGCCTTTCGGGTAAGTGCCTCTCAGGAAGTTCAACTATCCAATGCGCCAAGCGCTCCCCGCTGTTCTCATCACGAAGGGTTTACTCAAACCTCGTGGGATTTTCAGGCGGCCGCAGGCACCGTCTACACCCTGGAAAAGGTTGTGGGCATCGTGTCGTCGTTCAACGCAGAGGCGGAAGCGGTGCCAGCGCGCGCCGCGGCGCGCGCAGCCGAAGCGGCGGCGGCCGGCTACGCTGTGCTACGGGAAGAACACGTAGCAGCCTGGGACGCCAAGTGGGCTTTGGCCGATATTGCGATCACCGGAGATGACGCCTGCCAACAAGGCATTCGGTTCAACATATTTCATCTCTTGCAAACGTTTACCGGAGTGGACGAACGATTGAACATCGGCCCCAAAGGATTTACAGGCGAGAAATACGGAGGGTCTACCTATTGGGATACAGAGGCCTATTGTTTGCCCTTTTATTTGGCGTCCGCAGACCCCAAAGTGGCGCGAAACCTACTCGTTTATCGGTACAAACATTTGGATCGAGCCATAGAAAATGCAGAAAAACTAGGATTTAGCAACGGCGCTGCCCTGTACCCCATGGTCACCATGAACGGGGAAGAGTGCCACAATGAATGGGAAATCACCTTTGAAGAAATACACCGTAATGGGGCCATTGCCTACGGAATCTATACCTACATACGGCACACATTGGACTACGGAGTTTTGGCGGAATTCGGCGTCGAAGTATTGGTAGCCATTGCTCGTTTTTGGGCACAGCGAGTGCAATGGTCTTCACACAAACAGAAGTATGTCCTGTTGGGTGTTACGGGTCCCAACGAATACGAAAACAACGTCAACAACAATTACTACACCAACTTCATGGCGGTGTGGTGCTTAGAGTATGCCGCCGAGGCGATGGCCTATGTCAAGGAACACCAGCCCCAACGGTACGCCGAAATCGGTCAAAAAATAAACTGGGACGAGGTCGTTGAATGGGATCGTTGGAATCACATTCGAGCGAATATGTACTATCCCTATTGGGAAGAAAAGGGCATTTTCTTACAACAAGACGGGTTTTTAGACAAAGACCTTGTCCCTGTGGCGGAAATGGATCAAAAACACCGTCCCATCAACCAAAAATGGAGTTGGGATAGAATTTTACGTTCTCCCTACATCAAACAAGCCGATACTTTGCAGGGGTTCTTTTTCTTCGAAGACAGAACCGACCGTGATTTGCTGCGTCGACACTACGATTTTTACGAACCCTTTACGGTGCATGAAAGTTCGTTGAGCCCTTGCATTCACACCGTGCTCGCTTCACGCTTGGGATATGCAGAGCAGGCCTATCACTTTTATTTACGCACAGCCCGGTTGGACTTGGACGATTACAACAACGAAGTAAAAGAAGGTCTGCACGTTACGGCTATGGGCGGCGCTTGGATGAGCGTCGTGCAAGGATTTGGAGGTATGCGTTTGGTGGGTACACAACTCACCTTTGAGCCCTATCTGCCCAAACAATGGGAAAAACTCGCCTTTTCTTTGGTGTGGCGCGGAGCTATCCTTCGCATCACTTTGACGGAAAATCAACTCGTTGTGGAAAATTTGGAAGGGCCGTCGATTGACTTTTCCGTGAAAGGCATCTCCTATGCCGTGACGCCCACTCTTCCTGTAACCCTTCAATTAGTTAGGTCATGAAAACGATGATTCCCTCCTTTATAATAGGCTTTGCTCTCGTGGCAATGATAGGCTGTTCTCGTGGAACCGAAGGCTTGTACGCCGGTCACGGGGAGGAAACGGCGGGTTGGATGACCCCCGTTTCGTTGCAAAATGGTCCAACCGCCGTCTATGTGGGTGACTACTTTTTAGAACCCCATGAAGTGGATTCCGTTGTGTGGCCCTCGGGGCTGAAAGCCTCTTACAAAGAAGACAGCGCTGTGTACCGCATCACGGGAATTCCCTCCACCCCTTTGAGTGTGGCGCATTTTTGGATGGACGGCGCCCGATTTGATTTGTTATTGAAAGCCAATGGCGCGCAGACCGTTCGGTTTTGGTATCCTGGGGAACCCTCGGATACGGCATGGGGAGATTCTGCCATTTATTTGATAGGATTTTTCAATAACTGGGATCGAGCAGCCACCGTTGTGCCTCGAGCAGACTCGGGTTGGTCCGTCTCCTTGGCCTTGGCGCCAGGGAGTTACGAGTACAAATACGTTGTGAATACGGAAGAGGTCTTGGATCCAACCAACGGAAAACGGGTAACCAATGGCATGGGCGGCACAAACAACGTGTTGACCGTAGAAAACGAGGGAGAGAATCCTCGGACTCTTCGAACCCTTCGGTGGGAACAGAAAGAGCGGTCGATTGTGTTGGGCGCATTACCCAAAGGACAGTCCATCTATGTGTTTTGGGAAAACCATCTCTTGCCGTCGTCGGCAGTGCAAAGGGGCGCCAACGGGCAATGGCATATCCGCATTCCCAAGGAAGCCTCTTCTTATCAGCGCAGTTTTATACGGGTTTTTACCGCCAACACACACCAAACAGGGAACGACTTGTTGATCCCGTTAGAAAAAGGGGAGGTTTTGATGGAGTCCTCGCAGTTGCAGCGCAACGACTGGGAATCAGCCACACTGTATTTCCTAATGGTGGATCGATTTGCTAACGGGGACCCAACCAATGACAAGCCTTTGCGACGACAGGATGTCATTCAGAAGGTAGATTACTGGGGCGGCGATTTGGAGGGTGTATCGTGGGCCATTCAAAACAATTTCTTTCAAAACCTTGGATTCAATACGGTGTGGCTATCCCCCATCAGCCGAAATCCGCAAGGTGCGTGGGGGTATTGGGACAAGTGCTTCCCCGTGACCAAATTCTCGGCTTACCACGGGTACTGGCCTACATCCAATACAATTCCCGATGCTCGTTTTGCCACTCCAGAGCAAGTAAAAAATACCTTGGCTTCTGCCCACAACAGAAATATGAATGTCCTCTTGGATTACATCGGAAACCATGTACACCAAGATCATCCCGCTTTCAAGGAGCATCCGGAATGGTTCAACTCCTTGTATCTGCCAGACTCCACGCTCAATACAGAGAAATGGGACGAGTACCGGCTAACTACTTGGTTTGATGTCTTTTTGCCCGATCTCAATACGGAAGATCCTAAAGTAGTGGAACCCATGACCGATTCGGCCTTGGTTTGGGTTCGCGATTACGGGTTCGACGGATACCGGCACGATGCAACCAAGCATGTGTCCAACTTGTATTGGCGCACACTCACGAAAAAGATCAAACACCAGGTAGCGGCACCGCAACAAAAACGCGTGTATCAAATTGGAGAAACGTACGGATCGCCAGAATTGATTGCCTCGTATTTGGGCAGTGGATTATTAGACGCTCAATTTGATTTCAATCTGTACGATGTTGCCGTGGCTTTTTGTGGGGATTTGGGTGCAGATGCGTATCGATTGCAAGAGGTTTTGAGTGCAAGTCTTAGCGCCTATGGGCACCATCATTTGATGGGTAATATTTCTGGAAATCAAGACAGGCCTCGTTTTATTTCTTTGGCCTCTGGCGATGTCTCCCAATCGGAAGATGCAAAAATTGCCGGTTATACACGGAAAATCGGGACTCCTTCTGTGAAGGGTTATCAAAAACTCGCCTTGCTTCATGCTTTCAACTTCAGTATTCCCGGCGTGCCGGTTGTGTATTACGGTGATGAGTGGGGTATGCCCGGAGCCAACGATCCCGACAATCGTCGTCTCATGAAATTCAAGGGATACACCCCAATGGAAGAGTCCTTGCGGAAACAAACAGCGCAATTGGCCACCTTCCGGAACCATAGCCCGGTGATGGCGTATGGCTCCACTCGGATAAAGGTTTTGTCCAAAGATATCCTCACGGTAGAGCGCAGCTATTTTGGATCCAAAGTGCTCACCATCATCAACCGAAGCGAAAAACCACTTGAATTTACGGTGGCGAAACTGGGCCTCAAGCCTAAATCGCGCTTAGAAGCAGGCCATGCCGCTATGGGAACAGAAGTGATCACCGTTCCCGCCCTTTCCTTTGCTATGATTTCAACTCCTCGATAAACTGATGAAAACAAACATGATTCTGGCCGCTGGCCTCGTCTTTTCTTGGATCACCTCCGTGGCCCAACCTTTAGAACACGCCGAATGGACTCGAAATGCCACT
>CAMDTE010000099.1 GCA_945907425.1 Owenweeksia hongkongensis DSM 17368
TTGGTGGGACAGATTCAAAAACGCGGTCGTTCGTACGAAACCTCCATTCGTCTGGATTATTTGCAACGACTCAACGAGCGTTACGAAGCCTGGGTTTCCACTTACGACAAAGGGAAATTGTTGATTATAGATATCGACAGCAATCACTTCCCTGAAAATCCAGAAGACTTTGGCAACATCATTGACCGCATCGATGCCGAATTAAACGGCTTGTTTTAAGACAGGGCTACCGAAAGAAAAGAGACATCCCGAGTTGGATGTTTTGTTTTTGCACAAATTCATCGGTCCCCCATTGTTTCAGCATAGGAGAATAGCCCACGTACAAAATGCCCTGAGGCAACATATACAGGTACTGAACAGAAGCGTTGAGCAATAGGGCTTCCGGCGTATGCTCGGCGCCCGATTCTAAACTCGCTCCCATTCTTTTTACCTGAAGACCCGTTAAAAGCCGATGCGTGTTCCCTACTCCCTCCTTGGATTGATAGTAAAAGACTCCCACCATTTCCTGAAAGCTTTTTCTGCTTCCGTACCGATTGATCAGTCCGCGTTGTAGGTAGACATCGGATAATACGCCTCGGTAGGAATCCCCTCGGCTATACGTAAATTGAAAATCTCCGGTGAAATTACCCGCTCCTAATTGATAGGTGATGGGGAGCAATTGCCCAGCGTTGTTCCTGCCATCCCCTGCTGCCAAGGGGAAAAACAATCGTCCATGCCATTGAAATCGCGAAATTCCTTTTTGACGTTTGAGGGAGAAGCCCACAAAAGGGTCAGACCAGCCCGAAAGCGTATAGGACTCCCATTGATTGAGAGTATTGCGCACATCAAAATGGGAGGTGACATGCGTAGAACCCACCTTGAGACTGAGACTATCGTTCCATCGAATAGAGAGTGTTCCTTGGGAAGAAATGACTCGGTCTCTTGCCCCTGAATAATTTTGAACACCCACCGACAAAGAGTGGTACTTGTAATTGGGAAACAGCTGCAAAAAGGCGGCACCCGGACCGCATCCGCAGGCATCACAAGCCCAAAGGGCAGGAGAAGCAAAGGCGAAGATCAGTAGAAAAATAAATTTTTTCATAACGTAATGAATTCGGAATCATTGAATAAGGACAGAAACTGTAAAAGACTCGCTTTTTCATCGGCAGTCAAATACTCTCCCTGGGTATGCCAATCCTGTAGAACCTCCTCTAGGGTAGCCCATTGACCCGCGTGGCCGTACGGCGCTGTGTACTTCCAATTGCGCAAGGAGGGGGTTTTGAATTGAAAGGAATCACTCGGCACTTGAGACACTAAAAAACGACCCACATCGGACCCCACGCGTGAACCGGGATGGCTTTTGTACGTAAAATCGGAAAGCAGCGCTCCCGAATGACACGATCCGCACTGTTCGTTGAAAAGAACTCGACCGGTCCTCTCCGCGTTCGAAAGGAGTCTCTCTCTGCGGTAAAAAGAATCGATGGGCGACTGGGACGAAACCTTTGTCATCATGAAATGGGCCAAAGCCACAATGATTCGGGGAGCAGTAATAGAAGTATCTCCAAAAGCGCGCTTAAAATCACGGCGATAATCACTCCTACGAACGGAACGAACTACCTCTTTGAGAGAAATATTGTGCTCCACCTCATTGACAAAGGGCGCAATGGGCATCACTTCTAAATGATTGATTCCACCATCCCACATAAAAGAGGGCATCCAGGCCAAGTTTTGCACGGGAGGCGTATTGCGACCCCCTGTGCGGCCATTGACCCCTGTGCTTCGCTTTTCTGGCGCGTCGGAAAATGCAACTTCTTGGCGGTGGCAATTTCCGCAGGACACGGTGCCGTCGGAAGAGAGCGAACGGTCAGAAAATAACTTTTGCCCTAGCGCCACGGTACCCACCATCGGATGAACATTGACCGACCAAGGGGCTCGTTCGGGAAAGGAGTCCGGCTGGGGAATGTCCACTAACGCCTGATAATCCACTCGCGCGTCAGGCGTGCAGGCCGTCAGAATGCACATTCCGACGGCCAAGACACCTAAATAATTCACTGATTAGTTGTGTAAATGCTCAAAAGAAAATCCTTCACTGAAGGCTTTGGCGCGTTGAGCCGTAGCCGCATTGGGCATCATCAAGTGGCTTACCTGGGCTAGGCCTGGAAAGCATACACCGTTGGCGCACCACAACATGGCCGGATTAACAGCCAGATGGACCACGGGGGATGCCACTTCCTGGACTGCTGCCATTCCACCGCCAAAGCTCATGGAAACGCGATTTAGTCCGCTATTCACACCCTGAAATCCGCCAATATGAAATTTAAAAATAGCATTGGGCATCGTGGACTGAGGACTAGTTCCTTCCGCTTTAATAAATACATACCCGCTGTTCCAGCTCCAAAACATGTCGTTCGCTGGGTCCAAGGCACCGGTTTGCGCTCCGCTAACATTGCGTGTACTATCTACCCCCACAAGAAAGGAAATACCTGTGTAATGACCGGAAGGAATTGAGTCAAAAGAAAGCAGGGCGCTGAGTGGATTGCTAGCGTCAACCAAGTAGTAAGAGTTGGGAACGAACTGTACGGTTCCGTCTTCTTTGGTCAATTCTACATTGGAGATGTAATACTTCAACGTTGTGAAAGTCATCGTGTCTCCCGTCATGGGGTGCACGTATTGCGTGCCTATGGAAAAGGGCAATTGATTCATTCCCCACAGGTGCTCAAACTCTACGTTGAGCGATCCGTTTTCCCCGTGGTGGTGACGCTCACAACCCGTAAATAGTATAGAAGTAACAGCCATTGCAGCAATGGCCAGGATTGAATTTTTCATTTTTTGTTATAAAATTGTGTAATTAAAAAAAAGCGACTAAACCTTTCACGCATCGTTGGGTGGTCGGTGGCTTTTTGTCAAATACACTACATACGCACCCTGTAAACAGCGCGTATTTCTCTGAATCGAGCGATTCCAAACTCTATCTTTTGTCCAATTCACCCCGTGCGCCATTACGGCAACAAAGGTCATGTCTTGCCAGCCAAAATCAGGTTTTACGGGTGCCGTAGGCCTCTGCAACAACGGCGTTGATTCCGACGTGCCCCTTTCTGATAGGGCCATCGCTTGGCATTTTCCGTTACAATTCAACTCGGGTTTCTCTTTATTGATGCATGCCGCTTCAAATTTTTCTTGGGCTACCAAGTAATAGGCCAAAGAAATCGTTTTGCCCAACGGCTGGTACGCCAAGGAAAAAATCAATAAGAGAGCTATCATTCGGCGCATACGGCAAAGGTATTATCAATCGCGGGCGGCAATACTGACATATATCATATGAAAAAAGGCCCCGTACTGGGGCCTTTTTTTCTCTCAAACGAAAATGCTTTCAGTGGCAAGATTTTTCTTCCGCTTTGGCGTTGCCCTCTGACTCTTCAGAAACCGCTTCGTCCGAACCTTTTTTTGCGCAACACGGCTTTGTATTCGCAGCCTCCTTATTCTCTGCGCCGTGATCGCACGACACCTCTGTTTTGGGCTTGTGGCCGCAAGAAGACTCCTGATGAGCTCCCGAGCCATCCGCAATAAACGGAGCAATAATCAAAGCAACAATAGAAGTCAACTTGATGAGGATATTCATGGAGGGGCCTGAGGTGTCTTTGAAAGGATCGCCCACCGTGTCGCCGGTAACAGCGGCTTTGTGTGGCTCGCTTCCCTTTTTAAATTCTTGGCCATCAATAAGCACTCCTTTTTCAAAACTCTTCTTGGCATTGTCCCATGCGCCACCCGCATTGTTTTGGAACATACCCATCAATACACCGCTGACGGTAATTCCAGCCAATAGGCCACCCAAGGCTTCTGGGCCGAACAAAAATCCAACCACTATAGGGGAAAGCAAAGCCAACGCCCCGGGAGCGACCATTTCACGAATGGAGGCCTTGGTGGAAATTTCAACACACTTTTCATACTCCGGCTTGGCCGTACCTTCCATGATGCCTGGAATCTCTTTGAACTGACGACGAACCTCTTTCACCATTTCCATGGCGGCTTTTCCTACGGCGCTAATAGCCAATGAACTAAAGAAAAAAGGAATCATCGCGCCGACAAACAACATAGCCAATACATCGGCCTTGTAGATGTCAATACTCGTAATGCCCGCCAAACCTACGTAGGCCGCAAAAAGAGCAAGGGCGGTTAAAGCAGCAGAGGCAATAGCAAATCCTTTTCCAGTAGCCGCTGTGGTATTCCCTACGGCATCCAAATTATCGGTGCGCTGTCTCACCTCTGCGGGCAAATGGCTCATTTCTGCAATACCTCCGGCATTGTCCGCAATGGGACCAAAGGCATCGATCGCTAACTGCATCGCTGTAGTGGCCATCATACCGGCGGCGGCAATCGCTACGCCATACAATCCCGCCAGCAAGAAGGAACCGTAGATACCTCCAGCCAAAATAAGGATAGGCAATGCGGTGGAGTCCATACCGATGGCCAAACCGCCAATGACATTCGTTCCGTGGCCCGTACCCGACTTCTGAACAATGCTATCTACGGGACGACGCCCCATAGACGTGTAGTATTCCGTGACCATGCTCATCAGCGTTCCCACCACTAAGCCCAAAATAATGGCCCAAAACACATC
>CAMDTE010000100.1 GCA_945907425.1 Owenweeksia hongkongensis DSM 17368
CTGGGGCACACATCGCCTAATCCTTTGGTTGGATGTGTTATTGTCTACGCTCCAGGAACGCCAGAAGAGAAAATCCTTGCAGAGGGCTATCATCGTCAAGCCGGTTGTGCGCATGCAGAGGTGGAAGCATTGCGCGCTGTGGATCCCCCAGATCTTGTCTATTTACCCCATTCCACAGCGTACGTGACCTTGGAACCGTGCCATCATACGGGAAAAACACCCCCGTGCACAGAGGCCCTGCTTCAGGCGGGGCTTGGTCGTGTAGTGATTGGAGTGAAAGATCCAGATTATAGAGTGAATGGTCTAGGCATGAATCGTTTACGAGAAGCTGGCGTACAAATAGAAATGGCCGATGAGGCATCGCAAAAAGAAGGGGCCTGGGTCAATCGTCGGTATTTAACCGCTGTGACTCACCAACGGCCCTACATCATTTTGAAATGGGCGGAATCCTCCGACGGGTTTGTGGACGGAGAAAGATCCGTAGCACACCCAGGGCCCTGGCCCATCACCGGCCCCCTAGCCAACGCCACAGTGCATCGTTGGCGATCTCAAGAAGACGCTATTTTGGTAGGCATAGGCACCGTGTTGGCAGACAACCCTCAATTGACGGTGCGGGAAGTGGATGGCCCATCCCCCCAGCGGGTAGTGCTTGGACCCGAGAGCCCTCTGGATTGCGGCGACTTTCACGTATTGAAAGCGCCCAAAGCCTTGTTTTGGCACTCTTCAGAGGATCTAAAAGGAGAATTACACGTGGCTTTCTCCAACGGATGGCGCTCTTTGTTCGTTGAAGGAGGGCCCACAACCCATCGACTCTTCCTGTCGGAGAATTTATGGGATGAAATCCGCATTTTCAAAGCTCCACACACCCTGCAAGAAGGAGTCCAGGCTCCCTCCCCACCCGCGAGCGCGATCCCATTGCCTCACGGAATTTTTCCTTCTTCTTTTGGATCAGATAGTTTACACGTTTATACACGCGAAAAATGGTTTTGAAACGCTTTTGGACTCTTTTCCTTGGCTGCATTGGATCCCTAACCTATGCGCAAAATACCCTGCCTCAAGGCTTTGTCTATGTTCCGGTGGATACGGTTTTTACATCCGCTGCTCGCTACGTTCATTTTCAAGTACAGCGGGAGGGTGTTCCTGTGTTCGGCCAAACCAGTGTTCTTCGGATCGATAAAACCAAGGAACAAACAGCGTTTTACGGACTCAAGACAGCGCAGATTCAATCGTTGGAAAGGACGAGCCTTTCTACCTCTTTCGCAGGTGTGACTTCTCAGGGTGGCACCCAGGTGTGGTTTCCGACAGAAAAGGGATGCCTTTTGGCTTTTCAAACGCGTGAACGAGTGTTTCAACCCAGCCATTGGTGGGAGATTCTTGTTTCTGAACAAGGGGATACCCTCCTTCGGCATGATTTGCTCCGACGACACTCCTCCTCTATTACCACAGACACAACCGTGACGGGTTATGTCTTTTTGCCGGATCCTTTGACCAAAGCGGGTGTTTTGTACGGCGGCGTCTACACGGATGCCAACGACGCCAACAACGCCATTTTAGATCCTCTGAGAACGTCTGTTTCCTTTCCGGCGAGCTATTCCAATGGTTTGTTCACATTGGCCAATAGTACAGCCGTGATTCAGGAATTCAGTTCTCCCTCTGTTTTACCCGCTACCAGCTCGACTCCTTCTTTTTACTTCAATCGATCACAAGACGGATTTGAGGACGTCAATGCATTGTACCACGTGAGTCATTTACAACAACACCTCAACAGTTTGGGATTCAATCTTGTCCCCTACGTTATCCCCATGGATGTGCATGCCAATAGCGGGGACGACAATTCGTATTTTGATTACAGCACCAACCCTCCGCGTTTGTATTTTGGCGAAGGAGGCGTAGACGACGCAGAGGATGCCGATGTACTATTGCATGAATACGGACATGCTATTTCTCACAGCGCCTCCCCAAATTCCAACTTTGGAACAGAACGCGAAAGCTTGGATGAAGCCTTGGGAGATTACCTGGCAACAAGCTACTCTCGATTTCTTTACGCTTTTGGTTGGCAGCGGGTATTCACATGGGACGGTCACAACGAGTTTTGGGATGGACGAAGAGCGGTGAATTCCCTTTCCAAGATGTATCCTCAGCAAACATTTACATCGATCTACGAGCACACAGACTTGTTTGTGGATGCGCTCATGCACGGATGGCAATCGGTGGGTCGAGATACCATGGACCGATTGGTGATAGAAAGTGTTCATTCGTGGACTTCTGGCATGGGGTTCGATGATGCGGCGAATCGGATCTTATCCGCAGACACTCTTTTGTATAATGGCGCTCACGCGGCTGTTTTACACGCCCATTTTGCCTTGTGGCAAATACTACCCACAGGCATGCACATCGCCGAGGCGACGACAGTCACAGACGCCCCTCTGTGGATAGTTGGCCGTCGCATTTTTAGCCGGCAGGGCACCTACGATTGGGAATTGATGAACACTTTAGGACAATCAGTAGCGAGCGGACAAGTGCAAGAAAATCATCCCGCAGAAATTTCGGGTATTACCGGGGGTGTCTATCTTCTTCGATGGAAGTCAAGCCAGAAAGTGGACTCCGCATGGAAAACAAGAAAAACTTTCCTCATTCCTTAAAAAAAGACTGCACTTTTTCTAGGAAATAAGTAGGCGCTCCGCAGGGTTTCCCCGTGGTTGTGTTGACGAAAACCAAAACGACGGCTCCTTTGGTGATCAATGTGTCTTCCTCATTGTATAATTCGTGCTCAAAATGTATCCGGGAAGAAGGCAAAAGAGAGACTCTTGTCACTAACCGCAGCAAGTCATCGTATTTTGCCGGTCGAATGTATTTCACCTCCAAATGAAGAACTGGCAACATGGTTCCCGAATCTTCCATATCCTTGTATCGGATGCCTAAGTTTCGGAGCCACTCTACCCGACCCAATTCAAAGTAAGAGGGATAGTTTCCGTAGTACACATATCCCATGCGATCTGTTTCAGCGTATCGAACGCGCAGCGTAGTTGAGTGCTCTATCATTTTATTATTAATTCATTTACTATCAATAGGTTACAATCCTAACATTGGAGATTATAGGGGTGCTTTTGGAAAGCTCTATCTGTAAAAAATAATCAATAATCAAGGGGTAAGAAATTTTTTTTATCACTTTTTAATTCACAGATTTGTTGAATCAAAAATCACCTGTTGAAAGTTGGGTGTCTCCTGTGAGATTCTGACCGATTCAAGGTTCAAATGTAAAGAAGAAGAGTAAGGAATGGAGCGCACTGCAGAAGCCATATGGAAGAATTGTCTTTCGTTTATCGAAGATAATATAAGCGCACAAGCATTTGTGACATGGTTTTTGCCTATCAAGCCTTTGAAAATTCAAGGAAAGGTCATCACCATTCAGGTGCCTTCAAAATTTACTTACGAATGGCTAGAGGCGCATTACATCAAGTTGATGAAGTCTGCCATCACGCGGGAACTCGGCGAAGAAGCCAAATTGGTGTATTCCATTGTGATGGAAAACACCTATGGAAACACGGAACCTCAGACCATGCGCATCCCGTCTACAAACCGTCCACCCATACAAAACCCGCAAATGGTTATGCCGGTGGAAATTGGAGGATCGGAAGGCATTCGCAATCCTTTTGTCATTCCTGGGCTTAAAAAGGTCCATGTAGAAAGCCAATTGAACCCCAACTACACCTTTGACAATTTCATCGAAGGAGATTGCAACCGATTGGCCCGCTCTGCAGGATTTGCCGTAGCCAACAAACCGGGTGGAACCTCTTTCAATCCTTTGTTGATATACGGTGGTGTTGGATTGGGCAAAACCCATTTGGCCCATTCTATTGGCATTGAAATCAAAGACCGATACCCAGAAAAGACGGTATTGTACGTTTCTGCTGAGCGATTTACCCAGCAATTTATTGACTCCATTCGGAACAACACAAAGAATGATTTTGTGCATTTTTATCAAATGATCGATGTTTTGATCATGGACGATGTGCAGTCATTCAGTGGGAAAGAGAAAACACAAGATGTTTTCTTTGAGATCTTCAATCATTTGCATCAAAACGGAAAGCAGGTGGTCTTGACCTCCGATCGTGCGCCGGTGGATCTGCAAGGCATGGAGCAACGACTGCTTTCTCGCTTTAAGTGGGGCTTGAGCGCTGATCTGCAAAAACCTGATTTAGAGACTCGTATAGCAATTTTACATAAAAAATTATACACCGACGGCATTGAGATGCCGGAAGATGTAATCGAGTATTTAGCCTACTCTATTCACAGCAGTGTACGGGAGTTGGAAGGTGCTTTGATTTCTTTGCTGGCCCAATCTTCTTTGAACAAGAAGAACATCACGGTGGAGTTGGCTAAGCAAATGATCGACAAGTTTGTGAAGAACACCACGCGCGAATTGAGCATTGATTACATTCAAAAAGTGGTGTGTGATTATTTCGACATGCCCACCGAGTTGATCAAAAGCAAAACACGGAAACGTGAAATCGTTCAGGCGAGACA
>CAMDTE010000101.1 GCA_945907425.1 Owenweeksia hongkongensis DSM 17368
TGGATACCGTTTATACAGAAATGAATTAATTCGGAGGACCTATGAAATTCTTACAAAATCTCCTCGATAAGACACGCCCTTCAGATAAGAGCCCCTTGTTCACCTTGCACAATGCATTGGAAACATTCTTGTTTGTCCCCGGTCACACAACCCATAGCGGCGCCCATGTGCGGGATGCGATTGATTTAAAGCGCACCATGTCCACTGTGATCATAGCCTTGTTGCCGGCTTTGGTATTTGGTATGTTCAATGCCGATTACCAGTATTACCACGCATTGGATGCAACCACCACTTTTTGGAATCTAGAAAACGCCCTTTTGGGTGCGGGAAAGTTGCTTCCGATGATTGCCGTTACCTACGTAGCGGGATTGGGCGTTGAAATCTATTTCGCATTTATCAATAAACATGCGGTGAACGAAGGATTTCTGGTTTCAGGTATTTTGATCCCTTTGATCATGCCGATAGACATTCCGTTGTGGATGGTGGCTGTTTCCACTGCCTTCGCCGTGTTGTTTGGTAAAGAGGTGTTTGGCGGTACGGGAATGAACATTTTAAACCCCGCTTTAACGGCCCGAGCCTTTGCCTTTTTCGCCTACCCAACCTTTATGTCTGGAGACAAAGTATGGATCACGGATTCGGTAGGTATTGCCGAAAAAGTAGACGGTTTTTCTGGCGCAACTCCGCTAGGGCAGCTCGCAACGACAGGAACTACGACGTATTCCCCTTGGGATGCTTTCATGGGCTATATTCCGGGATCTATAGGTGAAACAAGTACACTCGCCATTATTATTGGTGCGCTGTATTTGATTTACACTGGAGTGGGTAGCTGGAAAATCATGCTGTCTGGAGTGTTAGGGGCATTGACGATGGGATTGATTTTCAATTCTACCGCCCATTTGATGGAGCCCGGCGCGATGCAAGACTACATGAAGCTTCCTATCTATAGCCATTTGGTGTACGGCGGCCTTGCCTTTGCCCTTGTGTTCATGGCTACGGATCCAGTTTCCGCAGCCCATACAGAGAGGGGTAAATGGATTTATGGATTCCTCATCGGATTGTTGGGTATTTTAATTCGTGTGTTCAATCCAGCCTACCCAGAAGGTTTGATGTTGGCCATTCTATTAATGAATGTAATGGCTCCTTTGATTGACTATTACGTCGTAGAAGTCAATATTCAAAGACGATTGAAACGTGTAAAAATTAAAGCCTAAGCCATGGATATCAATAGCAATAAATACACCTATATTTTCTCCATCATTATGGTTATCGTGGTGGCAGCATTGTTGTCCTACACGGCCTTGTCGTTAAAGGCTCCGCAAGAGGCCAACATTGAACTGGAGAAAAAGCAAGAAATCTTACTCTCCATTAATGTAAAAGTGGAACGCGAGGCGGCTGGAAAAGCATTCGATAAATACATCAAGCAGTCCTTGGTCATTCAAGGCGGAAAAGTGTTAGAGAAGCCAACGGTTCCTGCTTTTTCTATTGATATGGCTTCCACCGTTGCTAAGCCAGGTCCAGAGCGTGAATTGCCCCTGTATGTGGCAGAAGTGGACGGCAAAGAATTTTATATCCTTCCCGTGAGGGGCAAAGGACTTTGGGGTCCGGTTTGGGGTAATGTGGCCATGGAAAAGGACGGAAACACAGTGTACGGAGTCACCTTTGGTCACAAAGGAGAAACACCTGGACTGGGCGCAGAAATTTCCTTACCCATTTTTACAGATCAATTCAAGGGAAAAAAGATTTCCGAAGGAACAGAATTTGTGTCCATTGAAGTGCGGAAAGGGGAGGCTACAACCGCTCACCAAGTGAATGGAATCAGTGGAGGAACCATTACTTCCGTGGGTGTTCAAGACATGTTGAAAGACTGTCTCGCTCCCTACGCCGATTACTTTCTCTCCTTGTCTAACGCTCCGAAAGATTCCGCATTATGAGCTCAGAAGTTAAAACAGCTCCAAAGGAAGGTCTTTTTTCAAAAAAGAACCGTCAGCTATTGAAGGATCCGTTCAATATGCAAAATCCAGTGACCGTGCAGGTATTGGGTATTTGTTCTTCCTTGGCGATTACGGTCAAATTACAGCCCGCCATTGTGATGGGTGTATCCGTTTTGGCGGTGGTGGCATTCTCCAATTTGATCACCTCTTTGATGCGTAATCTCATTCCCAATCGTATCCGCATCATCGTCCAGTTGGTGGTGGTCGCTGCGTTGGTGATTGTGGTGGATCAGATTCTTAAGGCCTATGTATACGATGTCAGCAAACAGCTATCGGTATTTGTAGGATTGATCATTACCAACTGTATTTTGATGGGTCGAATTGAAGCTTTTGCTTTGAGCAATTCACCCTGGAAATCATTTTTAGATGGCATTGGTAACGGAGCGGGGTATGCGGCCGTGCTGATTATTATTGCCTTTATCCGTGAATTGCTCGGTTCGGGTCAATTGTATGGAGTACAGGTGATTCCTCATTCATGGTACATCCAAAACGGTGGTTTTTACAGCAACAATGGATTTATGTTGCTGCCGCCTATGGCTTTGATTGTTGTCGCCGTCATCATCTGGATACAGCGTTCGAAATTTAAATCACTCATTGAAGAATAATTTAATCAAGTCCTGAAATCATGGGAGAATTGTTAAACCTTTTTATTAAGAGCATCTTTATAGAGAACATGATTTTTGCCTTTTTCTTGGGCATGTGTTCTTATTTGGCAGTATCCAAAACGGTAAAAACAGCTTTAGGTTTGGGAGTGGCGGTAACCTTTGTGTTGTTGATAACAGTACCCATCAACTTCTTACTGGATACCTATTTGCTCAAGGCAGGGGCAATGGCTTGGATTAGCGAAGATTTGGCGAAATACGATTTAAGCTTTTTGAGTTTCATCATGTTCATTGCCATCATTGCGGCCATTGTTCAATTATTGGAAATGGTGGTAGAAAAATTTTCTCCCTCATTGTACAATGCTTTGGGCATCTTTTTGCCCTTGATTGCCGTGAATTGCGCCATACTCGGAGCCGCACTGTTTGTACAAGAACGCGGCTACAAAACCTTGGCTGAAGCCACCACCTTTGGGGTGGGCTCTGGTGTGGGTTGGGCGCTGGCCATTGTCGCAGTGGCGGCCATCCGTGAGCGATTGAAATACTCACACATTCCCGCTCCGCTCCGCGGATTGGGAATCACCTTTATCATTACCGGACTCATGGGCATGGCGTTTATGGGTTTCATGGGGATTAAACTTTAAAGCGTTACAACATGTTTTTATCTACTGTGTCGACCATTTTGATGTCGATTGTTGTGTTCACTTTGGTGACCATCTTGCTGGTTTGGATACTCCTGTTTGCTAAGAACAAATTGGTTGCTTCTGGACCCGTGAAATTGAACATCAATGGAGAGGTTACCGAAGTGGAGTCCGGGAGCACATTGCTTTCTACTCTTGGATACAATAAAATCTTCTTGCCATCGGCTTGCGGTGGCGGCGGTACTTGCGGTATGTGCCGTTGTCAGGTTCTAGAGGGTGGCGGAGAAATACTCCCAACAGAAACGGGCTTTTTCAATCGCAAACAAATTCAGGATAACTGGCGTTTGGGTTGCCAAGTGAAAATCAAGGGGGATATGTCCATCAAAGTTCCCGCAGAGATTTTTGGTATCAAGAAGTGGGAGTGTGAAGTGGTGTCTAACTACAATGTGGCGTCCTTTATTAAAGAGACCGTGGTTAAGTTGCCTGAAGGGGAGAGTTTGGATTTCTTGGCTGGAGGATACATCCAAATCGATGTGCCGGAAACTGAGGTGAATTACAAGGAAATGGACATTACTTCTCATCCTCGTTTGGGTAAAAAACCAGACGAATTTCAATCGGAATGGGACAAGTTTGGTCTGTGGGATTTAAAAATGAAAAACGATGAGCCGCTGTACCGTGCCTATTCTATGGCCAACCACCCAGCGGAAGGAAATATAGTGATGTTGAATATCCGTATTGCGACACCCCCTTGGGATAAAGCCAAAGGCGGGTGGGCCGACGTAAACCCTGGAGTGTGCTCTTCGTATGTTTTCAATTTGAAACCAGGAGATAAAATAACGGTATCCGGACCCTACGGTGAGTTCCATATCAAAGACACGCAAGCAGAGATGATTTATATTGGCGGTGGTGCCGGTATGGCTCCCATGCGTTCCCATTTATTTCATTTGTTCCACACCTTAAAAACAGGTCGGAAAGTGAGTTACTGGTACGGAGGTCGTTCACGCCGTGAGTTGTTTTACATAGAGGATTTTCAAAAAATCGAAAAAGAATTCCCCAATTTTACTTTCAATATGGTCTTGTCAGAGCCCATGCCAGAAGACAACTGGGTTACTAAAAAGACGATAGAAGACAAAGAAGG
>CAMDTE010000102.1 GCA_945907425.1 Owenweeksia hongkongensis DSM 17368
GCGTTCAACACTTTGGCAAAATACTCCGGATACCCGTTTTTCCACCAACCCACCTTGGTTTTGTCGGGATAGTAAACACCAGCAATATAGGAACCGAGCAAGGTCTCGCCCGAGTACGCCTCTTCGTGGTTTGCTCGCTGTCCCATGCGCCCGTTGCCAATGGAAAATAGACTTTCCGACTCCATGTGACGGGTTGAGTCCCAAGTGGTTTCTACCAATTTCCAGGGGTCAATGGCCACATGAGATTCTCGTTTAGTGCTGAGTATAGATAACATGTTCAAACTATAGTAATGACAGTCCGGCCAGAAGGCCGCTCACCGTTTGGTTTTCAAATCCAGAAATGACCTTGTCCGCGAGAGGCAATTCCTCTTGCCGCCCCATGCCAATGCAACGCATACCGCCCCTTTTTGCTGCTTCCACTCCAGCTACCGCATCTTCAAACACCACACATTGTTCCGGTAGAAGGGCGAGTAGTTTGGCCCCTTCAAGAAACACAGCGGGATGAGGCTTGCTTTCGGTCACGACATGACCATCCACAATGGCATCGAAATAGCTAAACAAATCCACTTTTTTCAATAGAGGAATGGCGTTTTTACTGGCGGACCCTAGGCCGATGAGATATCCTTGCGCACGGGCATCGGCAAGGAAGGAACGCACGCCGGGAAGAACCTCTTGGGGGTCCATGTGCTCCACATACTCTAAGTACCATTGGTTTTTGAGGTCCATCCAGTGTTGCATTTCCGGCTCTGGTAGCGTCAATTTTCCCCAAGCCAGTATGCGCTCCAGGGATTCTCTACGAGAAACCCCCTTTAGCTGTTCGTTTTCCTTGTGGCCAAAAGGAATGCCCAAGGCAGACGCCATTCGTTGCCACGCCAGGAAATGATATTTGGCCGTATCCACAAGGACGCCATCCAGATCGAACAGCAGGCCACGAATCATACCGTTAACTTTTCTAATACACCTAGATGTTCAATATGATAGGCCACCAATGGGTTGACGGGTTTGGCTTGTGTTCGGCCGTAATTCAATTGACGCTTGGCACATTCGTCCTTTAAGTAGGACTCAAAGATTTTCGCCACAGAACCTACAAAATTGACTTGCGCACCCGCCTTGGCTTCTTCAAAACACAACACATGGATGTCAAGAAATTTTCCAAACCCCTCCCGAACCAAGGCTTCGATGTAGGGATGCTCGGGGTAGAGTCCGGCAAATCGAGAAAAGGAAGCCAAATACACATTGGCATTGGGCTGGGTATACACAGAGCAAAAGATATCCTCCTTGCTGAGATGGTATGTGTCTACAAAGGCCGCCATTAAATCGCTGGGCAACCGTTTGTACAAATAGTCAGCGAGCAATCTTTTGCCTAGAAAGCTAGCCGATCCTTCGTCTCCTAAAATGTACGCTAGCGCGGGGACTTCCTCGCGAATGGCCTCGCCATCAAAAAAAACGGAGTTGCTTCCGGTTCCCAAAATACAAGTAATCTGAGGAACGCCTTGATAGGTAGCAAAAGCAGCCGCATGCAAATCATGATCCACATGCAGGATCGCACGCGGGAAAACACGACCCAGTCCATCGGAAATGATCGAATTTTTGGCGGAGCTACTGCATCCGGCTCCGTAAAACCACACCTGTTGAACACGGGGGGCAAAAGCCATGAGATCCGGAATCTTTTTCAATTCCGTTTCTACCACCTCGGCAGAATGAAAAAAGGGATTGAATCCCATGATCGACCAACGGTTCACTTCGTGTCCTTGGTGGTCAATCAAAACCCAATCGGCCTTGGTTGATCCGCTTTCTACGATAAAAATCATATCCGTTTCTTTACAAAGAAGCCATTCGCTCCACCAATTGTGCCATACGCGCAGAATAACCCGCCTCGTTGTCATACCAACCCATGATTTTCACGAAGTTGCCGTTGGCGGAAGTGATGCCTGCATCAAAAATACAAGAATGCTTGTTGCCAACAATATCAATGCTGACGATAGGATCCTCGGTGTATTCCAGTATTCCTTTTAATGAGCCCTCTGCAGCGGCTTTCATGACTGCATTGATTTCTTCAGGGGTCGTTTCTTTCTCTAATTCCAAGGTAACATCTGTGGCAGATCCGGTAATGGTTGGAACCCGCAAGGCATAGCCGTCTAACTTTCCCTTCAGCGATGGAAGAACCAATGCCACCGCTTTGGCTGCGCCCGTGGTGGTTGGAATGATACTGTAGGCAGCGGCACGCGCACGACGCAAATCGTTGTGTGGAGAATCTTGAAGCCGTTGATCACTGGTGTAGGCATGAATAGTGGTCATGTAGCCTTTGCGAATACCAAAATGGTCATCCATTATCTTCATCATAGGAGCCAAACAGTTTGTAGTGCACGAGGCATTGCTAACGAGAAGATCTTCTGCGGTCATCTCCTGGTCATTGATGCCCAAAACGATGGTTTTCACCCCCGTTTTTGCGGGCGCGCTCAAGGCTACTTTTTTTGCTCCTGCGGCCAAGTGAAGGGTTAGACTTTCTGCATCAGTGAAGTGACCGGTGGCTTCCAATACCACATCTATTTCCAGGGCTTTCCAAGGCAGTTGAGCGGGGTCCTTGATGGCAGTCACCTGAATGGATTTTCCGTTGACAATGAGGCTATCCGGGGTGTGGTCAACGGTGCCGTTGAAACGACCATGAGCGGTGTCGTATTTCAACAAATGAGCCAAGACCTTCGTCTTGGTCAAATCGTTGATTGCCACAACCTCTACTTTTTGATTGTCGATTAGGTTGCGAAAAGTGAGTCGTCCGATGCGGCCGAAGCCGTTGATTGCAATGCGTTTCATAAATAGTTGAATGGTTAAATCGATAAAATGCGGGCCATGCGCACCAACTCCATGTCCAGTGGAGCTTTATTAAAAATGGCTTGTTGAAAGAATGTCTGGGTGATTTTTCCTGTCACCATGCCCATCATCACGTCTGTTTTTCCGTTCAACAAGGCCTCTACGGCTGCCACGCCCAACTGACTGGCATTGATTCGGTCCGCGCAGGAGGGGGATCCGCCGCGCTGTAAATGCCCCAAAATGGTCACTTTGGTGTCTGCCTCTGGAAAGCGCTGCTTGACCGCATCGGCAATGGAAAAAGTGCTCCCTATTTTATTGCCTTCTGCAACCACAATGATGTTCGATGTTTTTTGATTGCTTTGACCCCGCTCAATGGATGCAAAAACATCTTCTAAAGTGGTGTTTCGCTCCGGTAAAATGACCTCCAATGCGCCTGTGGCCAAACCTGTATGCAGGGCAATAAATCCGGCATCCCTTCCCATTACCTCCACAAAAAACAACC
This sequence comes from Owenweeksia hongkongensis DSM 17368, assembly GCA_945907425.1. Taxonomy (GTDB): domain Bacteria; phylum Bacteroidota; class Bacteroidia; order Flavobacteriales; family Schleiferiaceae; genus CAMDTE01. Next base: position 3,314 of record CAMDTE010000102.1, read on the forward strand.
GATTGTGCGAGTTCGCCGTATCTCTGATTTTGTCAATACACTCCATTACCGTGTTGCAGGCGGTGTCGTACCCAATGGTCATATCCGTTCCAAACAAGTCGTTGTCAATGGTGCCAGGAATACCGACAACCGGAATGGCGTGTTCTTCGTGGAGCAAATGAGCCCCCGTAAAGGTTCCGTTTCCGCCGATGACCACCAAACCGTCAATTCCTTGCGATTTCATAGTCAAGGCAGCCTTTTCTCTCCCTTCTGGAGTGCGAAAAGCATCGGAGCGAGCGGACTGCAAAATAGTCCCCCCCATTTCCAAAATATTCTTGACGCTTTTGGCATTCAATTCGTTCGTCTCTCCGCCAATCAAGCCATCGTACCCCCGGTAAATGCCCACCGCACGTTTACTGTAAAATACAGAGGTCCGCACCACAGCGCGAATGGCAGCATTCATTCCCGGCGCATCACCGCCGGAGGTTAGGACCCCTATTGTTTTCACGGTTCAAATATCCGTTAATTTGTGCAAATCAAAGATAGTGTATAAATTACACCTTAACAAGGATGGATTAGTTTATGCTCATTATGTTATCTTTGAAACTCTATGTTAAATCCTCACGTTTCGGTTGACTGTGTAGTGTTCGGATTCGACGGCAAATGCCTCAATGTGCTGTTGATAGAACAAGAACATCTCGGTCAAGTTCGCCATTTTGCCCTTCCGGGAGACCATGTTTTGGACGAAGAAAGCTTGGACGACGCGGCCAATCGGGTTTTGTACGAATTAACATCGCTCAAAGGAGTTTTCCTGCACCAAAGCGGGGCCTTTGGAGACCCCGATAGAGTGCGAAATGACAAGGACTACCCTTGGCTGGTCAAGTACAGAGACAATCCGAAAACGCGCGTCATCACCATTGCCTATTTTGCTTTGGTGAAAATGGAAGAGTTCAACCCATCGGCGTCTAGTTTTGCGCACCGCGTTTTTTGGCAAAACATCAACGATGTTCCGGAACTTGCCTTTGACCACGATTCTATTTTTACCCA
>CAMDTE010000103.1 GCA_945907425.1 Owenweeksia hongkongensis DSM 17368
AGTAAAAGCTCCGTAACTATCGGCGTGTAGGGGCAAGGGGAGCCACTGCCAGGTGCCTTGTCGAAGGGAAATACACAAAACCCGTGGAGGCTGAAAAAGGAACAGGGAATCTCCCCAGACAACGATGGATTCGTTCGGAAACGGCTCGTTGGCGAGCGGCTCGGGCAGAGCGGCGGAATACACCAGGTTGCCGGTGCTCGGATCGTAGCACCGGAGCTCTTTTGCACCGAAGGAGCTGACCACTCCGCGGCTGCACAAAAAGGGACCGAGGGCAATATTTTCCTCTGGCGTGGGATGCAGAGCAACAGACCAGCGTACCGCAGGGGGGGTTGTCGGCTGGGCATCAGAGCAGGAGATGCCCAAGGCACAGACCCAAGGCCAAAAGGCCTTAGCGTACGGGCGTAGCAAAGTACAGTCCATTGAGGATGTGGCCATCAAAAAGCATTTTTAGCTTCTCTTTGGTTTGAAGACAATTGCGCATTTGTTGGTGATTGGTCTGCGGCATGCGAAGTGCGGCCAAAGCCCCCGGCAATTGATGGGCAGAGGTGGCCAAGACAAGGCCATCGGATTCGTAGTTCTGACGGGTCCACACATAGCGCGGAAAAGTGATACACTTTTCTTTGGGCGATGCGGGCTCGCAATCCTCGGGGCCGTCCACGACTCCTCGGTCCACATTCGTCCAAAAGCCATTTCTACCAAAACAGAGACAAAACCAACCGTCTTGTTTCGTACGGTTTACCTGTGCCCCGATGATTTCTTTGTACAAATCATTGGCATCTGCATACCAAGAGTTCGCTCCGTGAAAAGCCAACGCCGATTTCAGTTTTTGTTTGGCTTTTTTCTTGTGATAGGGCGCCGCAAAAGGGACAAATCGCCACGCAAAGGCCATCATTTCGTGGTAAGCAACCCCTTGCCGTGCAGTGTGTTCTAGTCCGGCATATTTTGCTCTTTCTTGGGAAGCAAAATCAACCAAAGCGTTGTCATTGGTCGCAGAAAAAGGATCTGTCAATAGGCCCAGCCCCACCGAGTCCAAATGAAAGAAGGAAGTGGCCGTTCGCCAGAAAATGGGTTCCTGTTCCACGCCGTAAAATGCCACGGAAGGCACGTGAACTCCGGCCGAATTCAAGTCGTTTAAGGCGTTGGATTGAGGATGAATTTCCGCAGTGATGGGTTGATAAAAATCGCGCGCTGCAAAGGGTGTAAAGACGGACCCAAAAGTGCCACAGGTGGATTGAACGGTTGTCTTCAGCCAAGGATCAAGCCCTGGAATCCACCGGAGGATAGGCAAACTGGGATACATAATCAACTCTGGATCGCTAAGAATTTTACAGGCTTCGGTTACAAATTTTCGCGCCATATCTTTTCCGTTGGGATCTATGTTTAGTAGTCCGATAGCCCCTTGGTGAGGGGAACCAAAGGTGACCAACCCTCCAAATTGTCGAGAAAAAACGGCGGGAGATTCCTCGTACATCTGATCTAATTGCCGAGCCACCAGACCGCCTAAACTATGGGCGATGATGAAATTTTTGGACAGATTGGTGATTTGATGCGTCGCACTCAAGGGACCTCCTACAGTGGAAAAATAGTGATCCAACTCCAGGGCCGCATCCACTAAGTTTCCGTTGTGCAAATAGGTGACAGGAGAGGCATATACGGTTTGACGCGCATTGTATCCAGGGGCACCCAAATAGGAGGTTCGTGAAGCGACCAAGTTCCAACTCGTGGCATCGCCGCCCATCCCATGCACAAAATAGAGGATTCGATCTCCTGAGGTGACGGTTTTAGTGGCATGTTTTGCCGACACCTCAGCAGGAGGTGTGGGATGCCAAGACCAAAATTCCCCTCCGATGACCATCGAATCGGGCATGGCGCAAGGTTGTGCTAAAGCGCGTTGATTGAGCGCCACTACAAAAGCGATGAGTAATGCAATGCAGGCTACCAAAGCGATTTGACTTCTGGTGTCTTTGTTGGTATTGTCCATGATCAATAGGTATTTATAATGAGTTTTTGTTCTTTGATTCCCGCAGCGAGGTGCCACCGAACGATGTACATCCCGGGAGGCCAATGCCCTACGGGAAGGGGAGAATCCAAGGGGCAATGCCCGCGTGCCCAGAGCCGACCCAGGATATCAGTAATTTCAAATGAAAGACACGATATCCCTTCCGGGACTCCTTCAAAAAAGCCTTGACGCAAAATGCCGATGGGGGTTTTGGTGGGAGGGTTTTCCGAAGCAAGGATCCGCGCCCCTGGTGTTCGGTCTTGCGGTGCCTCATAAGTCGTGGTCGTGTAGGTTGTCCAACAGGCTCCGCTGGATCCTGAATGGGTAAGACGCTGATAGGTGTAGGCTAAGGAGAAACCGCCCGGAACCGGGGCAAATCCCATAGAATACAGGGAGTCTCCGTGACGGCTTTGGTGCATCATGGCAAGAGGTGTTTTTGTGTACGTCGAGGTGCCTTCGGGTCCGGAAACAACAACGGTTTGCGTTGCTTTTTGATAGATTGCTCCCCATTGTTTACTCACAGCGCTCGTAGGAAAGGGGGTGTCTGAAAGAAGCACACCTCCCTTTTGTTGCGTCCGAAACCAGGCCTGATCCTGCCACGATTTCTGATCGTTGGAAGACCACGGCAGCTGAAAATCCAAATCCGTATTGTCGAAGAAGAAAGACATCCCGCCCCCGTGTGTAATGACTTTCCAAGGAACACTCAACCCTGTGGGCGCAACATTTCCGGTATCGGGCCACCATTCTTCCCAATAATTGGAACCATCCCAAACAAAGTGCCTTTCTCCGCCCTCCTCTTTTGGAAACAGGTGGCGTTTGTCAAAGGGAGACAGCAGGGCCGTGTCGGACGCTTGCGACAACGTAGAAAATTGCCGCGTTTTTTCGGTGACGACCCAGTGGAAATCCGGTTGGCTCAGCAACGAGCGGGGCGCGGTGACTCCCACCAGGAGACACCAGGCCATAAGGCTATAGTTTTTCATGATTCAAAACTGGTGACATCGAATTTCCTATAACCGTCATCATCCGCTTGCATTCGTTTAAATAACCGACCTTTGCCCTATGCTAGATCTTCGCGCCATCAGAGCAGAATTTCCAATCCTCGCACAATCGATGACAGGAGGCCCCTTGGTGTATTTGGACAATGCCGCCACTGTGCAAAAACCCCTCTTTGTTTTGGAGGCGATGGACCACTATTACCGAACCATCAACGCCAATGTGCACCGGGGAGTACATACGCTCAGTCAAAGGGCGACGGACGCGTTTGAGGAGGCACGGAAAAAGGTTCAAAAACACATAGGGGCAGCAGAAATACACGAAGTGATTTGGGTGCGCGGAACTACGGAAGCGGTCAATCTGGTCGCCCATGGCTTCCGGTCTCTTTTGGTCCCTGGAGACGAGATTTTGGTGAGCAGTATAGAACACCACAGCAATTTGGTGCCTTGGCAAATGCTATCCCAAGGGACAGGGGCTACGCTCAAGACCATTCCCATGTTGCCCAACGGGACGTTGGATCAGGAAGCTTATGAGCGTTTGTTGAACCACAAGACCAAACTGGTTGCCTTCAATCACATCAGCAACGCCTTAGGAACGGTCAATCCTGTCAAGAAAATGGCAGCCCAAGCCAAAGCGGTAGGGGCGGCAGTTTTTGTAGACGGCGCACAAGCAGTGCCCCACCAAAGCATCGATGTAATGGATTTAGGGGTTGATTTTTATGCCTTTAGCGGTCATAAAATGTACGGCCCTACGGGCATTGGAATCTTGTACGGCACCACGGAATGGCTAGAGAAACTCCCGCCTTATATGGGAGGGGGAGAAATGATTAAGAAAGTCACGCTGACTTCGAGCACGTATGCAGGATTACCCCACAAGTTTGAAGCAGGAACGCCCGATATTGCGGGAGCTATTGGTTTGGGTGCGGCGATAGATTGGATGCAATCCATTGGTATGGACCGGATTGCGCATCACGAAAAAGAGTTGTTGGTCTATGGCCAATCCGTGCTGCAGAAAATAGAAGGCCTCATTGAATACGGAACGGCCCCAGACAAAGCGGCTGTGTTGAGTTTTGGGCTCAAAGGGGTGCATCCCTACGACCTGGGAACATTGCTTGATCAACAGGGCATTGCCGTTCGCACAGGACACCATTGTGCCCAACCCATTATGTGTGCCTTAGACATACCGGGGACTGTCCGCGCATCGATTGCGGTGTATACGACCAAAGAAGAATGGGACGCATTGGCCGATGGCATTCGTCGCGCTGCGCACATGTTGCAATAAATGAATGGAAAAAGTAAGGAGCAGTATTGAGAATGAGATCATCGA
>CAMDTE010000104.1 GCA_945907425.1 Owenweeksia hongkongensis DSM 17368
CCTCAACAAACGCGATCCCATGGGGCCATTCGTTGCGTCCAATACATCGACCAAAGTCATCCCTCGCTCTCCAGAAGGATTAAAAAGTTCTAGATTCCGAACCGTGAACCGATCCATCCACAGGTACCCGTTTTCTTGCCATTTAGAAATGCCTGTTAAGTGCTTCGTATGCGTGTAATGCGACTGCTTCAGGTAGTGCAAAATCACTCCTGCAGCGGTTACCGCCAAGGGAGATTGGTCCAAGCCAAATCCTTTCACCGAAGCGACACCGAATTGATCCTTTACTGTTGCGTGCGCTGCATCGGTCTGAAAAATCCACTCCTCTAGACCAAATACCGTATACCGCCCTCGGATAGAGTCCACCCAAGCCGATGAGTCACGGCGGTTGCACAAAACCTCCGATGGTGCAAATCCTTGGAGCCATCGATCCATGGAAGTCAAAGACCCTTGCGTTGCAAAGAAAGCACCGGTGGTAACATCTACCATGGCTACGCCCACTTCTTGCCCTAGGCAGTGGACTGAGGCCAAGAAATTATTGGACCCCGCCTTCAGTAAAGGTTCATAATGCGCAATGCCCGGCGTGACCACCTCCGTGACTCCGCGTTTCACAATTCCTTTGACCTGCTTGGGGTCTTCCAGTTGCTCGCAAACAGCCACGCGCATACCCGCCAAAACCAGTTTGGGCAGGTAAGTTTCCAACGAATGATAAGGGAAGCCGGCCAACGGAGTGTCCCCTGCTGCGCCATTGCTTCGCTTGGTCAACACAATGTGGAGTGCTTTTGAAGCGGCCACCGCGTCTTCATCGAATGTTTCGTAAAAGTCCCCTACCCGAAACAACAATAAGGTGTCTGGATATTCGGCTTTGAGCGCTTTGTATTGCTGCATCAAAGGAGTTTCTGTGGGGCTTTTGGACAAGGGATGGTGCGTTGCGGTTACCTTTGGCGAAGATAACTATGGGAAAGCTAAGACTCCACGAATTGGGCCGCCTAACGCCCGATGAATTTAAAGCGGCCAAAAAAACACCCGTTGTGGTGGTGTTGGATCAGGTCCGTTCCTTGCATAATGTGGGCTCTATTTTTAGAACATCGGATGCTTTTCGAATCGAAGGTCTTGTGTTGTGTGGTCTTACGGCCACACCTCCCCATCCCGAGTTAGAGAAAACCGCTTTGGGTGCAACGGAAGTCGTGGATTGGGTTTCGTGTCCCTCTGCGCTAGCGGCAGTGAAGGACTTGCAAAGGCAGGGATACAAAGTCTACGGCGTAGAACAAAGCACGGAACGCCAGTGGTTACAGGAGTTCCTATGGCCTTTAGAGGCAACCGGTGTCGCGGTTGTTTTTGGCCACGAAGTCCGAGGAGTAGATAACGAGGTTTTGGCCGCCTGCGATGGTGTCCTTGAGATTCCCCAATGGGGTACCAAACACAGCCTCAATGTTAGCGTAAGCGCAGGAATCGTTTTGTGGGATTTGTTTCAAAAAGCGCCGAAAAAGGAGGCGCAGATTTAAAGGAGGCGCGGATTTAAGGGAGGCGCGGATTTAAACGAACGGAAAAATGCAGATGGCAAAAAAATGCCGCCCCCGATGGGGGCGGCTTTTTTTCAACTTTCTGTTTTTCTCAGCGAATGAATTGAAATTCCACTCGTCGGTTGTGTTGGTTTTTGCGAGAAATAGGATCTACCTCACCCATGCTCACTACTTCCAAGCGCGATTCTGAAACCATATATGTATTTACAAGAACCTTAGCCACTGCATTCGCGCGGCGTTCCGCAATTTTCAAATTTACTCGCTCAGAGCCTGTTTTGTCCGCATGACCTACCACGCGCAGCCGCAAGCTAGGATTGGCTCTTAGCATACGCGCCACTGTCAACAAGCGGGTTTCTTGATCCAATGAAATCGTCACTGAATTGGTCGCAAAAGAAACCTCTGGAATAAACGCTTCCGCAACCTTCATAGAAACACCAGCGGTTTCAATGTGTTTTCCTTGGAAATTCACCAAAGCGCCTTGGCGCGTATCGGGCTCCAAATCTTTGCTGTCTGCTACTCCGTCCATGTCGGAATCTTTCTCAATACCGCTGGCATCTACGGAAACACCTCGTTGAGAAAAAGGATCCAAATCCACCTCGTGGCGAATTCCGTCTCCATCCAAATCCAACGCCCGACCTGCGCCGTCCACCAACGATCCCGCGGGAGTAGTAGACTCTTTGTCCATATAATCAGGCACGCCGTCTTTGTCGGTGTCGATTCTAATTTTGGCAAGGTCGCCTTTCACAGCGCCGAGTTCTTCTTGAAGCGCTTTGGTTCCACAAGAGGTGAGACCTATCAGGGCAGCAATCACTAAAACACCGTATTTCATGGGTTTGTGGTTAAGGTTATTTGGAGTACAAAATTACTGAATTCTTGTCAATACATTCATCCAAAAGTGCACTCACCGATTTATTTAATGTCGGATGGATCCAATCGGGATGCACATCGCGTAACGGGATCAACGCAAACCGACGCAACGCAAGGCGCGGATGAGGAATTTCCACCCATTGTGTGGCAAGGACTTCCTGTCCGTAGGTCAAGATATCCATGTCCAATGTGCGGTTTTGGTAGCCCGATGAAGAACCCAATCGAACACGACCGCATTCCTTCTCTATGCTCAAAAGTGTCTGCATCAGTTCGTCTGGACTTTTTTCCCATGTCATTCGAACAGCGACGTTGACAAAATCAGGACCGTCAAAACCCCACGCAGGAGAACAATAATAGTTACTAATTTTTTCTATTTCAACGTGTTGCGCCAGCAAGCTGAGACCTTTGTCAATCCATGTATCTGGATTTTCCGCATTGGAGCCCAACAAAAGCACACTGATCTTCCCCTTCATAGGAAACAAATGTACAGGGAGAATGCATTCGTGGCTGAGATTTTGCATCTTTACCCCACCCTATGAAAACATTTTTTGCATCCTTCTTTGGCGTTCTTTCCGCCGTGTTTTTTTTGATTGTCTTGGTTGTTGTTTTGGCTGTGGGGCTAAGCATCGGCAGCTCAAAGGGTGGCGCAACCATTGAAAAAGGCACTTTTCTTGTCTTGAATATAAACGGAGCTATTCCCGACCGAATTCAAAAATCCAGTCTTCCGAAGTTGGCTTTTTTGAGCGGAGACGAAGATCCTACGATGTCTTTGAGTGAAATTCTATTTACACTGAAAAAGGTAGAAAAAGACGCTCGGATTCAAGGCATTCTACTGAACGCAGGCAATACAGAAGCGGGTTACGCCACGTTGAGGGAAATTCGAAACGCACTCAAGCGGGTGAAAAAATCGGGGAAAAAAGTATACAGTTACTCAGAAGTTTACACCCAAAAAGGATACTATGTCGCTTCCGTGTCTGATTCCCTGGTGCTGCATCCGGAAGGATTACTCGAACTGTCCGGGATAGGAAGTAATCGATTGTATTTGAAAGGATTGCTGGACAAGGCAGGTATCAAAGCGGAATTGGTTCGAGGATCCAACAACGCATACAAAAGCGCCGGCGAACCGTACATCGCGGAACGCATGAGTGATGCGAATCGGGAACAGACGACTGTTCTTTTGATGGGAATTTGGTCTACTATTCGTAAAGATTTGGCCAAAGACGGCCGATTGACATCCGACGCATTGGACTCATTGATCCGTGTAACACCCCTTTTTCGAGGAGTCGATGCGGTTCGATCCGGTTTGATGGAGGCCGCCCTATACGAGGACGAATTCTATGCAGCATTGAATCTAAAAGAATCGAAAGAAGACCGGTTGGTGGCTTTTGAGGACTACACAGACCCCTCCGGAGCGGATGCGTCGGAAGAAAAAGAAAATTCATCTTTGGAACGCATCGCCGTGGTCTATGCCGAGGGAGATATTGAGAGTGGTGAGGGCAGCGATGGAGTCGTTTGTTCCGAAACATTTGTGGAAGCCCTCCGGGAAATACGGGGAAATAAACACATCAAAGCCGTGGTTCTGCGGATCAATTCCCCGGGCGGAAGCGCTTTGGCGTCCGATGTTATGTGGCGGGAAGTGATGCGATTGAAACAAGTCAAACCCGTCATTGTGAGCATGGGAAATGTAGCGGCTTCCGGTGGATATTACTTGGCTGCACCGGGGACTCGGATTTTTGCGCAACCCATTAC
>CAMDTE010000105.1 GCA_945907425.1 Owenweeksia hongkongensis DSM 17368
AAGGGGGTTTGTTTTGCTGGTGAAGTAGGGTTGGCGGGCGAAATCCGGCCCGTTCAGCGGTTGGAACAACGCATTACCGAAGCAAAAAAACTCGGATTTGATACGCTTTTTTATGCGCCCCATCCAAAGCTTCATCCCGAAACGGTTCCAGGAATCCAGCTCGTACCCATCCACCGCGTGGAGCATTTGGTTTCCGCTCTCTTTGGCTAACCGCTTGTAGCTAGCTTTTCCGGCTTACAAGCCGTCGATCAATCGGGCGAGCTCGTCCAGCTTCGGGCTGATAATGATTTCTGTCCGGCGATTTTTCCCCTTGTTCTCTGGTGTATCATTGAGCGCCAAAGGGGCAAACTCTCCACGACCTACAGCGGAAATACGGGAGGGATCTACTCCTTTACCCGCAATTATTTTCGTTACACTGGTCGCTCGCATAACGGATAAATCCCAGTTGTCCACCACTTGACTTGCACCGCGAAAAGCATCATTGTCTGTGTGGCCTTCGATTTCAATACGGACGTCTTTGTTTGCGGCTAACACCTTGGCCAATCGCTCCAGTGCCAAACGGCCTTTGTCTTGAACAGTCCAGCTGCCCGAAGTAAACAACAAACTATTGTCCAACGAGACATACACTTTTCCACCGCGCATGGTCACCGTTAGACCTTTTCCTTGGAATCCCAACAAGGCATCTGCAACGCTCTTTTGAATGGCTTTCACCACGGAATCCTTTCGGGCAATTTGTTTTTCCAGCTCGTACACTCGTCGCTCGCGCGCTTGCAGCGCAATACCCAAGGCGTTGAGTCGATCTTGTTCTCTCTTTAGCGAATCTTCTTTGGCTTCCACATCGGCCTTCAAGGCCTCAAAACGCGCCAAAACAGCTTTGTTTTCACGCAAATTGGCGGAGTTCAAAGAGCTGTTGTTTTTCAGTAAATAATCGTAGTTCTTGGTCATATCGTCCAAATCTCGTTGCACGGTGCGCAAACGAACATTCATGGCTATGGTATCCGATTGCAGGGAGGAAAATGCATTTTGCACTCTATGAAGCGCCGATTTGCACTCTGACAGACTCGTTTGTCCCTTTTCTTCTCTTAATTTATGGGCTTCGTTTTCTTGTCGAAGCACCTCGGCTTCCGTTTTTAATGCGTTGTGCACCTGAGGTGCGATACATCCGGTAGCCATCGTTACCGCAACTACTACGTATACGGCGCTAAGAATCCCCTTTCTTTTCATGCTGTGAAGGTAACAAATTTCGATTCGTCCAATTCTATCCATACAGGGCAGTGATCACTCAAACCTGCCTCCGGTTCGTGACCACACCGCTGCAAGGACGGTGCCAAAGCGGGGGAAAGCCAAAAACCATCGATACGCCACCCTGCATTCCGCTCTTTGGCTCTTCCCCTAGCGCTCCACCAAGTGTATTCGCCATGAGACGACGGGTGCAAGGACCGAAAGGCATCCACCCATCCCGCTTCTTGCCATGCGGTCAACCAGGCGGATTCCTCCGGAGAAAATCCGGGCGTCCCCCACAGGCGGTGAGGGTCGTGAATGTCCTTCGATGTGTGGCACATATTGAAATCGGCTGCTACCATCAGCAGTGGCCGTTCTTTCTGTATCTCGGAAATCCATTGTCCAAAAGCTTCCAAAAAAGCCAATTTGGCCCTTTGTCGCTGTTCCGATGCTGCTCCGCTGGGAAAGTAGGCCGATACAATCGTCAAGGGTCCAAAGTCGGCACGTAAGACGCGCCCTTCCGAATCAAACAAAGAGTCGTTACTGCCTGTGCGCACTTGCGCTGCAGGTTCCAGTGAGGCGGCTGTCCAAATCCCCACCCCGCTGTACCCCTTTTTGGCAGCAGAAAAAAGAGATATGGATCCGTCCGTAAACAAAGAGGGCGGAACCTCGTCAACCGTGGCCCGCACCTCTTGTAAGCAACAAATATCTATTTGGGAAGCCCGCAACCAGGCGCTCAACCCTTTGCGTTCCGCCGCGCGAATGCCATTGGCATTGAGCGTTGCGATCCGCACTGCTTATTGAATTAGTTCAAGACCACTTTGGCCTCGCCCAACTTACGCCCGTCTGAAAAAAGTTCCAAAACATAGGTTCCTTTCTCTAAGCTAGACGTCATGTCGGCTGAGCAGCACGCTTGCGTCATATCGCCATTGAATTGCACGGATTGCTTCGAGGTAAACAATACTTCTTTTCCGTCGATATTCATGGTACGATTGTCCCCTGTGGAACCTAAAACACGGCTACCAGGGCCATTGACACGCAAGTACACGGTGTGTTCGCCTTTGTGAGACAACGCATTGGCAGCCAAAGTGAAACAAGCTTTGAAACGCTTGGTTCTTCCAGAAGACTGGGTTTCTTTTTCTGTACCTGCTTTGTTTACATTGTACGCCCCGCCTTCCACGCCGGCCAATTTCAATCGCGCACCTTCTGCTACATCTGCAGTCAATTTGGCATTGTCACTGGTCAATAGATCGTTTTTAGATTGCTCGTCTGCAAACTGAGCATCTACTTTCGCTTTTTCTCCTTGTAAAACAGCGTACACTTTATTGACTGAATCTACAGATGACTTTAATTGATCGATCTGTTTGCGGTAGCCCAACACTTGATTGCGCAAAGCCGAAAGCTCTTTGCTATTGGACGCATTGATCGACTGAGCCTTCACAATCAACGCATTCAAACGGGCTGTCTCGTCTGCGATGTGGGCATTGAGACTGTCGTTCGCCGTTGTTTGCGACATAAGGTCCGCTTTGTAACCTTCCAACTGAGAAATCAATAATTCCTTCTCGCCCGACAAATCGGTGATGGTGGTGTTGCGGTTGTACAACTGGTATCCTAAAGTGGCAATCACCAATAAGAGAATTCCAATAACAATTTTGTTTTTATTAGACGTTTTTTCGCTCATGATTTTTTATTTTGAACCGCAAAGGTATCCTATTTTATGAAATATTCCACGCAACTTCTTGTTGCTATGGCAGATGCCATAGCTCCTCGGTATTGTTCAGGGTGCCGAGGAGTATTGATGCCCGTTGAGAAGCACCTATGCACCACCTGCTCAGACCGTTTACGATGGAGACCCAACGGCTATTCTCCGGGGCTTCCCTTGTTTGACCGCGTACGGGTAGGTTTGTCTTTTGATGTTGGGCCTGTGCAGTCTTTAGTGCATGCAGGGAAATACAACGGGCAAAAGGAATTGTTTCGGTACTTGGGGCAATGCATGGCCCATTCGATGGATCCTTTGCCCTTGGATACCCTTTTGATTCCTGTGCCGCTAACGGCTCTAAAAATGCAGCGCCGCGGATACAATCAATCGCATTGGATTGCCATGGGACTATCCGATATTTGGGAATGTCCCGTGCTGGAGCGCGCCTTATACCGAACTTCACAAAAGAAATCACAAACCTCTTTAAGCAAAACGGAGCGACGTCGCAACACAGAGGGCGTCTTTGCTCATTGGCCCTTGGGAATTCCTCCTTTGTCTGAATCCCGCATTGCGCTGGTGGACGACACATTGACCACGGGCGCTACTCTTCAATCTTGCGCCTTGGCCCTTCGTCTATGGAAGCCCGCTCGATTAGAAGCGTTGGCGTTGGCATGGGCCGAATAAAAAACGCCCCGGCGATGCCGGGGCGTTGTCACAAAAAAATGCTCCGTAATCCTTACTTCTGGATACTGAACCGCGCTACCGATGATCCCGCAGTAGATCGAACGTCCACTGTGTACAAGCCGTTGGCCCATTTCGAGACATCCAAAGGAAGGAGGGTGCGGGCTCCTTGCAATCGAACTTCCTGTTCAAAAATCACCTTGCCCGTGACATCCAAAACACGCAACACGGCATTGTCAGCTGTGCTGGAGGTCACCATCACATGCGTTTGCATAGATGCCGGGTTGGGAATCACCATCAGATGGCCAATCCCGGGAAGCTCCTCGCGACCAATGCTAAAGAAAGTTGTATCCATCGTTGTGCCGCAACC
>CAMDTE010000106.1 GCA_945907425.1 Owenweeksia hongkongensis DSM 17368
GAGGACCACAAAAAAAGAGTGATGGCTTCCGGCCTGCCTTTTGTCGTATACCAAAACGATGCCCACCTACTGCGTTCCCTTGAGCAAATCGGTGTACCTTTGCCTTGCACAGGGGTGCCGGAGCGCAACAGCAACGGCTGAGATCACACCCTCGAACTTAGCGGATTATGCCGCCAAAGGAGTCGCCAAGGCACTGCTGTGCGCCTGAACCTTAAACGCACAGCGGCTATGTTTTCTATCCTTTTGAGTACCTTTTTGGCCACTCCCTCCCCGGAACCGATCGATACCGGCCGCGTGGAAGTGAAATCCGTCGTGGCTCTCTCCACCGTCGAAATCCAAGGAGTTCGCGCGCAAAGCAAGACCCCTTTGACCTTTACATTCCTTGACCAGAAAACCATTCAAGTGGAAAACAGCGGGCGAGACATTCCCTTTGTATTGCAATGGGTGCCCGGGATGGTGCAAGCCTCCGATGCAGGAACGGGCCTGGGGTATACCTATCTTCGGTTGCGCGGCAGCGATCAAACCCGCATCAACGTGACGCTGAATGGCGTTCCGCTCAACGACCCGGAATCGCACGGCGTTTTTTGGGTCAACACACCGGATATCTCTTCCTCCTTGCAGAGTATTCAAGTGCAACGCGGTGTGGGCACCAGCACGGTGGGCGTGGGTGCCTTTGGCGGTTCTATTTCTTTGGAAACGGCTGAACCCAAAGACCATCCCCACCAGTCCATACAGCTCATGGCAGGGACCCCCACGAGTTCACGCCTACAATACGCCTGGGAAACCGGCCGTATAGGTGCCTCCAAACGATGGGCCTTTCACGGTCGGTTGAGCGCACTCCAATCCCGGGGCTACGTGCAACGTTCCGCCCTGGAACTCTACAGTCTTTCCTTGGGAGCAAAGTACGTTTTGCCGCAAGCATCTCTCCGGGTGGTGTATTTGGACGGGCAAGAGACTACCCAACAAGCCTGGTACGGCATTCCAGAAGCCAAATACAACGGGGATTCTGCTGGCATAGAGGCGTATATTCAAAGAAACTACCTCGACAGCAACGAGGCCTTTCATCTGCGCTATGCACCGGAGCGGCAATACAACTTCTACACCTACCCCAACGAAATAGATCACTACCGCCAACGACACTTCCAAATACACTATCAACGCGCCTTTGGACCCCATTGGAAAGTTCAGATTTCTCCTTTTTTGGTGTTGGGTCGTGGTTATTTTGAACAATTTCGAAAAAACGATCCCTATGCTGACTACGGTTTGCCCCATGCCATCGTAGGGGACGATACGCTCACTTCCACCTCGCTGGTACGCCGACGGTGGTTGGACAATGTACTCAGCGGGACTAACGCCGTAGCGCAATACCGCCGTGACGATTGGGCCGCCTTTGTGGGAATACACTACATGGGGTATGCAGGACTTCATTTTGGAACATTGGCTTGGATGAACCACGCCACAGGCCCCTACCTCACCTCTCTCTATGAATATCCCATCGAAGGGGGTCGACCCTATGCTCATCGGTACTATCAAACGGTCGGCGACAAATGGGAAGGAGCCGCTTTTGGTCGGATGGAATGGCCCCTCGGCTCCTGGAGAGGATACGCTGATGTCCAATGGCGGTACGTATCCTACCTCTTTGATTACGATGCGCTACCTGAAAATGGGCAATTTTCTCGGCATTTTTTCAACCCCAAAGCAGGCATTTCCAGGACGTGGAACAACGGAGGGTTGGCGTACGCTTCCATCGCCCGTGCCCACCGCGAACCGATTCGTGCTGACTTTTTGGAATCTCCCATCGGGGAAAGACCATCGCCCGAGGCGCTGACGGATATAGAAATAGGATACCGCCGGAAAACGGCTCGCGGCCAAGGGGAAATAAACGTTTATGCCATGGAATACACGGACCAGCTGGTGCCCACCGGCGCATTGAACGATGTGGGCGCAGCCCTTCGGGCCAATGTCGACAAAAGCTATCGGCGGGGTGTAGAAATGGACGGATTGCTTACTTTCACTGAGCGCTGGAGCGCAGGAGGAAACATCGCATGGAGCCGCAACCGCATTGCGCACTTTCAAGAGATACTGTACGATTACGGAACCACCCCGGCGACGGTGGTGACCATCGATCACTACCAAACGCCCATTGCGCTGAGTCCCGGTAGCGTTGGGCATGCGCGCATTGTCTACACCTCGCTAAAGGGAAGTGTATCGCTCTTCTGTAAATCGGTAGGGCGTCAATACCTAGACAACACGGGTTCTTTGGAACGGTCATTGGATCCCTACACAACGGTGGATGTGCGCTGGCAACGACAAACGAAAACAGGAACATGGCAGGTGGATGCCCTCAATATTTTGCGGAAGGCCTATGTGCCCAATGGCTATACGTGGGGTTATTTGTACCAAGGACAACGCACCTCGGAAAATTTCTATTACCCCATGGCGTTAGCACAACTGATGGTTACCTATCGCTGGGATTTAGAATCCGTGGCAGAGGCAAAATAGGCACGGGCCGTTTGCTCGTCCCGTTGAATTTGGGCTTTCAGCGCCATCACGTCGGCAAACTTTTGCTCGTCGCGCACCCGTTGCACAAAATGCACCCGCAATGCAGTGCCGTACAAATCACCGGAGAAGTCCAACCAATGCACCTCCAAGGATCGTTTTTGTCCCTCTACCGTGGGGCGCATGCCCAAATTGGCCAGTGCTGGCCAGCGTTCGCCGCGGTGCTCGGGAGTCAAGCGTTCAGCCATCACAAGGTACACGCCGTCTGCCGGCAACAATTTATCGGGGTCAATCTGGCCCACGTTGGCGGTGGGATACCCCAACCCGGTACCGCGCGATTCTCCGTGCACCACCGTCCCTGAAACAAAATAGGGGCGCGCAAGAAAAACGGCTGCTTTTTCTACTTCGCCAGCAATCAATGCCTTTCGAATCTTGGTGCTGCTCACTTTGACTTCCTCTACTTCGTGGGGAGGGATTTCCTCCACCTCAAAGCCATAGACCGGCCCGAATTCCTGTAAATGGGCGAAAGTGCCTTCCCGATTGCGACCGAAATGGTGATCGTAGCCAATCACTAACTTTTTAACTCCTACCTGCCCCACCAGTCCCTTCCGCACAAAATCAAGCGAAGAAGTACTGGAAAACTCCGGCGTAAAGGGTTGCACAATCAAATGGTCTAACCCTGCCTCGGACAACAGTTCCGCCCGTTCGTCCAATGTGGTCAGCAAGGCCAAAGGAAACTCCGGGTGAATCACTTTGCGCGGATGCGGATCAAACGTAATCAATACGGTCTCCCCCCCTATTCCTTTGGCAATGTCTTTCATGCGGTCTAAAATCAGACGATGGCCAGCATGGAACCCATCAAAGGTTCCCGTTGTGGCAACGGCGCAGGGGATGGCCTCAAAGGCTTCCATAGTAAGAGTGCGTTTCACGGCGCAAAGATACTTTTCTCCTACTTTTGTACGATGCGAAAAACCTTCCTCCAAGCATTTGAATTTTTCCGCGCTCGTCCCGGAATGCACATGGCCTTTGCTTCCATTTATTTTGGACTCTATTTAGCCGTCTCTCTGTTGGGGCTACCCTCCATCGTCAGCAACGTCGTTTCTTTGGCCGTTCTTCCGTGGTTGTACATGGGGTTTTCTTTAGCGGTAAAAGCCCAGCAAAACAACCCCGAGGAGGCCGTTCCGTTTTCGGTATTCTTTGAGGGAGCAAAAAAAGCCCTTCCGTTGATGGCAAGCCACTTTCTACAATCCCTCGTGTTGGCCTCACTGCTGGTGATGACCCTTTTGCCCTTTGTGGATCTCGCACAGCTGAATCTTTTATCCACGCTGAATCCCAACGACACAGAGGCCTTAGCCGAAATATTGAATCAGATCTTGACCCAAGAAATTTTCTTCGCCTTTTTGGCCGGACTGGTACTTGTTCTTGTTTTTTCCGCTCTCTTTATTCAAACGCCCTT
>CAMDTE010000107.1 GCA_945907425.1 Owenweeksia hongkongensis DSM 17368
TGACCCAAGGAGCGCAAAGCCACGGCTGTTTGCTCTATTTGTACGGTATCGCCACCGCGAATGCGCCATAAAGTGGGTCGAACAAAAAAGAGCACATTCACGTTGCGCAAATTTACTACCATCGAGGTACATTTACACAAATAACTTTACTCATGGCCTTCCCCAAATTTTTAGTAGGTGACAACACCGACCAGCCTGAAAGCGTTTACATTATTCACACAGAATATCCTCGGTTCGTCTTGGATTTGGACACGGATGAAATGGAAGTGTTTGAAGATTTAGACGGCGAAAACGAAGACGAGGTAACCAAAGAAATTGCTTCATTGGTAGAGCAAGCCGAGGCTTTCTATCAGCGCGAGGTGGATCGATACGAAGCGATGGATTGATTTGATGCATCAGCAGGCAAGCCATTTTCGAACGAATATGGCCTTAGCGCTTCCCGTGATGGCGGGACAAATTGGTCATATTCTTACCGGTGTGGCAGACAGCGTTATGGTAGGGCAGTTGGGTACAGTGCCTTTAGCAGCTGTTTCTTTTGCGAATAGTTTTTTAGTGATTCCTTTGCTCGCGGGCATTGGTATTGCGTATGGATTAACCCCGTTGGTAGCGAAAGCCCATGGCCAAGGAAAAGTGGCCAAGACAGGACGATTGCTTAAAAATGCTTTATGGGTCAACGGCCTGGTGGGTGTTCTTTTTTCTCTGGTGGTTTTTCTGATGGAGCCGTTAGCAGAGGCCCTTCATCAGCCGCGGGATGTGATCAATACGGCGCGAGGATACATTGGGGTCGTAGGATTTTCCATAGTCCCTTTTATGCTTTTCATGGGATACAAACAATTCGTTGAAGGGCGTGGAGATACGGTTACTGCGATGCGTATTTCATTGATAGGAAATGGATTGAATGTTTTGCTCAATTATCTGCTCATTTACGGTTGGTGGGGTTTTCCTGAAATGGGAATGACCGGCGCAGGAGTGGCAACCGCCTTATCTCGAGTTTTTATGTTTGTCGCCATAGCATGGGTTGTTCACCGCGGGCCAAAGTATGCCGTCCCCATGCGCGCCTTTCGGGAAGACCGCCCGAAACGAAAACACAGCCTCGCCATTCTTCGTTTGGGTGTGCCATCCGCCTTGCAATACATATTTGAAGCAGGTGCTTTTGCCGCCGCTGCCTTCATGATGGGTAGCATGGGTGTTTTGCCTTTGGCTTCTCATCAAATTGCCATCAATCTAGCCTCCATAAGCTACATGGCAGCTTCGGGATTCGGAGCCACAGCCACCATTCGAGTTGGACATTTTGTGGGCCAGTCCGATTGGCATACCCTACAGCATGCCATGGTGAATTTGTTTTTGATTACCCTAGGTTTTATGGCACTCGCGGGAATGGTCTTTTATTTCGGCCGATTCGCTCTTCCCGCACTGTACACGGTAGATCAAAACACCCTGTCCTTGGCGGCAGAATTGATGCTGATTGCTGCCTTTTTTCAATTGTCGGATGGCGTGCAAGTCACCGCATTGGGTGCACTGCGAGGCTTGGGAGATGTGCATGTTCCCACGCTGGTGACCTTCATCGTATATTTTGTGATCACCTTGCCCGCAGCGTATTATTTTGGATTGGTACTCAACGGTGGGGCCAAGGCGGTGTGGGTAGCATTGGCCGTTGGACTGACCTTGTCTGCCGTGTTTTTGACATTTCGATTTTTCCACCGATTGGCTCGGCACCAGGCCGAGGGAATAGGGAAGTAACGATTACGCGTACAAGGCAATATCGTCTGCATCGATGCTTGCACCGCAAAGAATAAATAGTCTTTCCACCACGTTTCTCAGCTGTCGAATGTTTCCACTCCAATTTTTGGCCTGGAGGGCAGCATAGGCTTCGGGTGTGAAGGTTTTTTTATAAACTCCATTCTCTACTGTCAAAAGGTGCGAAAAATGATCCACGAGCAAAGGAATGTCCTCTTTCCTTTCATCCAAGCCGGGGACACGAATGACAATCACACTCAGACGGTGGTACAAGTCTTCGCGAAAACGACCCGCGGCCATTTCTTTTTCCAAGTCCTTATTGGTTGCCGCTAAGACGCGAACATTGACAGAAATGCTTTTGTCTGCGCCCACGGGCGTAATGCAATTTTCTTGAAGGGCTCGCAACACTTTGGCCTGTGCAGACAAACTCATATCTCCAATTTCATCCAAAAACAAAGTACCCTCGTGGGCTTGTTCAAATTTCCCCTTTCTGTCTTTGATGGCCGATGTGAATGCCCCTTTGGAGTGCCCAAACAGTTCGCTTTCAATCAGCTCAGAGGGAATGGCTGCGCAGTTTACTTCGATCAAAGGCATTCGGGAGCGCGCACTATTTTCGTGTATTTGGTGCGCAACAATTTCTTTCCCTGAACCATTCGGTCCAGATATCAAGACACGCGCATCGGTAGGGGCCACTTTGTCAACCATCGCCCGAATGACAGACAGGGCAGAAGACTCACCAACCATGGTGAACTTACTGGTCACTTTCTTTCTTAGCGTTTGATTTTCTTGGATCAAACGACCTTTGTCCAAAGCTTGTCGAATGGTTTGCAACAACCGATTTAAGTCCGGTGGCTTGCTGATGTAATCAAAAGCGCCCTTCCGGAGGCAACTCACAGCGGTTTCCAAATCCCCGTGTCCAGAAATCATGACCACAGGGGTATCTGGCGAGTTGGTCACGGAAAAATCAAGCACTTCCATGCCGTCTTTTAGAGGCATTTTTATATCGCACAGAACCAAATCAAACGAGCCACTTCCCAACGCATCGATAGCTTCTTGTCCATTCTCTGCTTCCGACACGATGTGTGCCTTGCCCTCATTGAGTAGGATATTCCGCAATACGTTGCGGATGGCTTTTTCGTCTTCTACAAGGAGGATGCGCGCCATGCGGTTGGGTTTTTTTGAAGGGAGGACCAAACGCCTTCTTTCAGCGCAAAAGTACTCAGATGAAGTGGAATATGAACCCCCATTTTTCGAAGAATCGGTTGAATTTGTAACGGACTCAAGTGGAGGGTGTCGGCACGCATTTCAAGCATGCCAGGCATGGCCAATCGCTCAGACAAGGTGGTCAGCAGTAAATCGGCAGAAAGAGTGTCAAATCCGTTGCGATCAAACAGGGCCGTCGTTTGGTTGGGGGCCAAAGGGGACGAGTTCGTACGGTGAGCGAGCACATCAAACAGTGTGTCGAAACTGCCCGATGAGCCAATGAGCCATTGAGGATGAAAGCGAGCGATAGCATCAAACACGGGTTGCAATGTGGAGAGAATATAACTGTTCAGAGCCAGGCGGGTCGGCTCAGTCAATGGGTCGGAAGGGGAGAATAGTTCGCGCAAACGAGCAACACCTAAAGGCAAGCTGCTATACCAAAGGGCCCTTTCTCTGTGCGCAATTATGCATTCGGTGCTTCCTCCCCCAATGTCCATAATTAGCACAGGAAAGTCTGGTAATTCCAGTGCTTGTTGCACCCCTTCGTATATGAAAAGTGCCTCTTGGTCTCCGTCGATGATGTTGAGATACATCCCGGTTTCCCGGTTCACTTTTTCTGCAAAAGCGTGTCCGTTTTCTGTGGAGCGGACAGCCGAAGTGGCAAAAGCCCAAAGTCGTTTCGCTCCAAAGGATTGAGCCGTCTGTAAATGCTCTCGAAGCGCTTGCAGGCCTCGTTCCATGGCTTCTTCGGTCAGTTTGCCGGAGGTCAGCCCGCCGAGACCTAGCTTTACTGGCCATTTGGTGTTGGACAATACCTCACCCGAAACTGCTTTTTTGACCAATAAATTAAAGGTGTTGGTTCCGCAATCTACAATGGCCCACACCGGATCTGTAGGAGGATTCATTGC
>CAMDTE010000108.1 GCA_945907425.1 Owenweeksia hongkongensis DSM 17368
TGGGCCTTAAATGTGCCTAACACTTCACCCGATGCATTGGTCAAAGGAAGAGCCGACGTGCCCGATTGACGAACACCTACGCCCCAAGACCAATGGGGGGATTTCCAGCCTCGCTGACCATAGGCCATCTCGGCTTGTGAATAACTACCAGGCCAATTCGCGGAAGAAAGAGCGACTTGCTTTTGAGTTTTGCCTGTGGAATCCTGTTTCCATGCCCAACTGAGCAGAGCAGGATTCAATACGGAAAATCCAACGTCGCCTTCGGGATGTGCCACTGCTGCTTGGGACAGTGCCGCCAAACGAGCCTGTCCGGGACTATTCAATGAACCAAATGCCGTCGATCCTGCCACTTGCGCCCGCACAGAGGATGGCGCACAACAGACCCAAACCGTCAAGACAAGAAGTAGGTTTTTCACTGTCTTAAAAATACAAATCCTTTAGGCTTCTGCTAAAGTTTTGAAATTTTTCACCTTTTGAGACAAGACGGCGAAATCCAACACTTCTCGCAGGGTAGAAAAATAAAGGATTTCCATGCCTTTTACGTACCGCGCCGGAATTTCATCCACATCCTTTTTGTTGTCAATGCACAACACAACGGTTTTTATTCCCGATCGTTTTGCAGCCAATAGCTTTTCTTGAATCCCTCCTACAGGCAAAAGCGTACCGCGCAACGTGATTTCGCCACTCAAGGCTATTTTATTTCGCACTTTTCGTTGCGTATACAAACTCATTAAGGCCGTCAAAAGCGCAATTCCCGCCGACGGTCCGTCTTTTGGAGTTGCCCCTTCTGGCACATGGATGTGCACGTCGTTTTTACTGAACCAAGCGGGATTCAATCCCAACAACTGGGACTGTGATTTCAAGTACGTCAAGGCTAAGGTCGCTGATTCCTTCATCACATCGCCCAAATTCCCTGTCAAAGTCAACTTGCCTGTTCCCGGTGAAAGGGTGGTCTCAATAAAGAGAATATCTCCACCGACCGGCGTCCAGGCCAATCCAGTAGCTACTCCAGCCACTTCGTTTTCGATGGCCTTGTCACGATCAAAACGCGGAGTACCCAAGTCTTTTTCAATCATCTCCAACGTCGGCGCTTCAGGGTACAACTCTCCCATCGCCTTCGCCATAGCTGCTTTGCGCACCAATGCGGCCAATTTCTTATCCAATCCTCTGACTCCAGATTCTCTTGTGTACCGATCAATGACAAACGCCATTTCTGATTTCCCCAATTGCATAGACTTCGGTGGCAATCCGTGCTCCTCTATCTGTTTTGGCAACAGATGCTTTTGTCCGATTTCCACTTTCTCTTCCAAAGTGTACCCATTGACTTCAATTATTTCCATTCGGTCCCGAAGGGCAGGCTGGATAGAAGACAAGCTGTTGGCTGTAGCAATAAAGAGTACTTTGGATAAGTCGTACCCTATTTCTAAAAAATTATCATGGAAGCTGTTGTTTTGCGCAGGATCCATCACCTCCAACAAGGCAGACGAAGGGTCGCCTTGAACACCGTAAGACAATTTATCCATCTCGTCCAAAACAAACACAGGATTGGACGCTCCTGCCTTTTTTATGCTCTGCAATATGCGTCCCGGCATGGCCCCGATGTACGTTTTCCTATGACCTCTGATTTCTGATTCGTCCCGCATCCCTCCAAGACTCATACGAACATAGGGCCGACCTAAGGCCTCCGCTACGCTTCTTCCCAAGGATGTTTTTCCTACTCCCGGAGGGCCATACAAACATAAAATGGGGCTTTTCATATCGTCCTTGAGTTTCAAAACCGCCAAGTGCTCTAAAATCCGGACTTTCACTTTTTCTAATCCAAAATGATCCCGATCCAAAATGCGTTTCGCTTTTTTTAGATCGATTTTCTTGGATGCCGTTTTCTCCCACGGCAAATCGAGCATAAATTCCAAATACCCACGCTGGATACTAAAGTCCGGAACTTGGGGATTCATCCGCTGCAAACGCGCCACTTCCTTTTCAAAATGAACCGCTGTTTCCGCAGACCAAAGTTTGACTCTTCCTCGCTCCCGCAGAGTTTCTATTTCCGCTTCATGACTCACCCCACCCAATTCTTCTTGGATAGTTTTCATCTGCTGATGCAAAAAGTATTCTCGCTGTTGTTGATCAAAATCCATGCGGACCTTGTTGGCGATTTCGTTTTTCACCTCCAGCATTTGTTGCTCTTGACTCAAATGCGTGTAAATCGAATGGGCTCGAACTTTGAGATCGTTTTCCTCCAGCAAAGCTTGCTTGTCCTTGACCTCTAAACTCACCATATTGCTGGCAATAAAATGCAACAAAATAGTATCGGATTCAATGTTTTTAATCGCCAATTGAGCCTCGGAGGGAATGTTGGGACTTTCGTGGATAATTTGAAGGGCCATGTCTTTGATCGCAGACAACAACGCTTTGAACTCCTTGTCCTTTTTATCGTATTTAACGTCTTCTATCAGCTCTATTTTTGCCTGTAAGTAGGGTTTTTCCGTTATCGTTTCCACAATTCGGAAGCGTCGTTTCCCCTGCAAAATGGCTGTTACATTTCCGTCGGGCATGCGAAACATTCGAACCATTTGAACCAATGTGCCTACGGCGTGTACATCCTCCCACTCAGGGTCTTGCGTATCCGAATTCTTCTGCGCCATGACACCAAAAATCTTGGAGCCTTTTTTAGCGTCTTGAATCAATCGAATACTCTTGTCTCTGCCCGCTGTTATAGGTGAAACCACACCCGGGAAAATGACGGTATTGCGCAAAGGCAAAATACTAATGATGTCAGGAATTTCTGCCAGTGGCAAATTGTTTTCCTCTTCATTGGTTATGAGCGGGATGAATTCGGTGTCGTCCGACATCATTCTAGAAAAGTGTAGGTGGTCCATAGGGACTGGAATTTAGGCAAGGGTCGTGCCACGTCTAAAATCCGACGTTTTGGCATAAATCTCGGACAATATGGCGCTCTCCATGCCGCCCACGCTTTTTCCCCTTCTCTCCATTACCCGCTCCGCCGTGGCCAGTGCTTTTTCTAGCGTGTACTCCGACAATCCCTGAGGTCCGCCCCAACTAAAGTCAGGAATGAAATTTCGCGGAAATCCAGAACCAAAAACATTACAGCTAACTCCAATAACGGTTCCTGTATTCAGCATGGTGTTGATGCCTGTTTTGCTGTGGTCCGCCATGATCAATCCACAAAATTGAAGTCCAGAAGTCACAAATCTACTGTGGGAATAATTCCAAAGTTTGACCTCTTCGTAATTGTTTTTCAAATTGGAATTGTTGGTGTCGGCGCCCAAATTGCACCATTGACCCACTACCGCATTGCCCAAGAAACCATCGTGTCCCTTGTTACTGTAGCCCCACAAAACACAGTTGTTGACTTCTCCGCCTACCCGACATTCCGGACCAATGGTGGTGGGTCCGTATATTTTTGATGCCATCTTCACTTGTGCTCCCCCTCCTATAGACAACCCACCTCGAACCACGGTTCCTTCCATCACCTCCGCATTGACACCCAAATAAATGGGGCCGGAAGTTGTGTTGAAAACACTTGCCCAAGCCTTGGCGCCAGGCTCTGCGAAAAAACGATCTCCGATGATGGTGTTGCTTTCATGCACAGGTATAGAAACCCTGTCTTTGGTCACCAAATCAAAGTCGCGCTCCAATTCTTGCCCATTGAATTGAAACAAATGCCACAACTCTTGTATCCGAACAGCGGAAGCATCTTCCACAAGGATAGGATCCAAAGAACCTTGCCCCGACCGATAGGCCACGGGCTGACCTTTCCAGTG
>CAMDTE010000109.1 GCA_945907425.1 Owenweeksia hongkongensis DSM 17368
GATGTTGTGAGGGCCTTTTTGTCCTTTTACTCGACGATTCCCTCCGATCAATCCATCATCATCGCTTCCCATTCTCAAGGCACCGATCACTGCAAACGGTTGATTCGAGAGCATATATTGCCTTTTCCGGATCGATTCGCCAGGCTGGAAATGGCCTACTTGGTCGGCATGCCCATTACCGCTCGGGAATTGCCCGGGTTTCCTCTGTGTGAAAGTCCTTTGCAAACGGGCTGTTATGTCAGTTGGCGCACCTACGGCCAACAATTTTATCCTGCAAAGCACGGCGATACCATTGGCACTGTCAATCCCATCACCTGGACCACCTCGCCAGAAGAGAGCCCCCTGCAGGATCACATGGGCATCCTTTTTAAGGACCACAGCCTCAAACATTCGGGCACCATCAGCGTGCAAATACAAAAGGGAACATTGCAAATTGCAGACTTAGACATGCCTTTCAAACGGTTTTACTCATGGAAAAACTACCATGTCGCTGATTATAATTTATTTTGGCTGAACATTCGCTCCAATTTTCACGAACGCAACCTCCAATGGCACACTACAACCCACCCCCCTTTAACGAAGACCAGCACCACGGATCTTTGACCGGAATATTTGGGAAATACGAAGAATACATCGGTGAATTTGTTTACGGCGGAATCGACGGCGCAATCACTACGTTCGCTGTAGTCGCTGGGGCTGCCGGCGCTGGTTTGTCCACGACCACCATTTTGATTTTAGGCTTTGCCAATTTGATTGCCGATGGATTTTCTATGGCTGTGGGCGCCTTTCTGGGGAAGAAAACGGAAAAAGAATCCTACGATCGCAACCTACAAAACGAATACTGGGAAATAGACAACCTAGCAGAGATAGAACGAGAAGAGATTCGCGATATCTACCGAAAAAAGGGGTTTGAAGGCGATGACTTGGAAAGAGCTGTGCACATCATTTGCGACGACAAAGACCGTTGGGCAGATGAAATGATGAAACACGAATTACACCTTATGCCGGTCTCCAAGTCACCTTGGTCCATTGGCGTGGTTACTTTTTTTGCCTTCAACACCGTCGGATTTGTTCCCTTGTTGGTGTATGTTTTGCACACCTTTTGGCCCCTAAGCAACGAAAAGCTTTTCTTTTGGTCTTCCCTGGCCACCACGGTTGCCTTTGTGCTGATCGGAGCACTCAAAAGTCGTGTGAACAACACTCCTTTGCTACGGAGTATTCTAGAAACAGTTGCCTTGGGAAGTATAGCCGCTATTCTTGCGTATGCTGCGGGGTTCCAATTGGAACAATGGCTTGGCGACGGATCGCTTTAAACTCTTCCACCCTCCTCGTTTCGTAGCGCATCGAGCATTTTTCCACATCGCCCTTTTGGACCTCTATCACGGCAGGCTCTAGGCTCCATTTTTCTCCCGAAGAGGAAACCACCAGAAGGGTGTAGTGTCCGCACGGAATCTTCCAGCGATTTCTACCGAGAGGGGTCACCCAAAAGACATGGGTTTGTCCCTCCCTATCCATCGCTTCTATCCTCAACCTCGCTTGTTCTTTCAGGCTATCGGGTTCGTTGTTTCTCACTTCAACCCATCCAAATTCACCGTACTTCTCACTTGTCCTTTGCTGGCGTGAATCCACACCACTCCAGCGAATCGTAGCGTTCCCGCCCAAAGAGGAGGCTTGAAGGGATAGCGATGTCCTTAAAAACCCTTTTTGATAAGACGGTGTCTGGCATTCCACACTCCAGTGGTTTTGGTTGATCCCCTGGGACCATCGCGCCGAGCACTGCCATTGCGCCGCATTCCATTGAAACCCGAGCGAATTTTGCAGGTTTGATGGCCATTTTATCGTGGTGGCCGAGGCGCTCCATTGCCCATAGCGGCATTGGACTGACCCTTGACCGATTAGCCTTTGCGCGGAAAGTCCTGCATTGTCCAAGCGGACAGACCAGTGCTTGTTGAATCGGTACCCCATAGAATATCGCCCCACAGACTGACCTTGCCAAGTGGCTTTGGCTGTCAGGATCGGATGCCGAAATTCTACTCCAACACCTCCTTTGTTCTGAAAAGATCCAGAGAAAACCAATGTGCTGTTCGGGTTTCTTAATGGGATATGGATTCTGCTATATTTTCCTATCAGTCCGTACCCTCTCTTCCATTGAAACGAGCCCGATACATCCCATGAGGATCTCAGCGTTACGCCCACACTCCCATTTTTCCATTGTCCTTTGTACGACAGAATGCCCCCTTTGCCTTTCGGATGCAAGGGAACAAACAAAGAGACTTGCTGTGTTTTGGACAGAAACGATTGTTCCCATAAAAACCCTTTACCGCCTACCACCTGCCCAATACTCCATTGACGATTGGGCGTTTTCAAGCCCAAGGCATAGGTATTGGCCGTAATGGATCCGTTCCACGTCCCATGATTTGGCACGGCGGGAGCGCTCCATGCAAAATGCCAAAGGGGCATTTGTTTCAGGAACAAGGGGGAGGAAAGTGTAAATGCCCAGATCCAGGCACCTCCTAGAATCGCTCCCATGTCCAAGCGCGCTGATTTCTGTCTTCAAACCGAAGAACGACTTTTTTCGCATCCGCTGGGTGATTCCATGCGAAAGAGCGCACAGAGTGTGGCAAGACAAGCAGCTCACCCACAGGGGATTCCATGTGTTTCCAGTGCTTCATCCCTTGCACTTTACCAAAGGGGCGTACAAACCAAAGCCCATCCGTTGGATTGCGTAGTTCCACAAAAAATGACTGTGCAGAATCCAATACCTCCACCGATACCGCCTGAGACGCTGGACTTTTTCCCTCGGAAAACAAAGCAATACCATAGCGCACGTAGGATTGTACATGCCAACTCGAATCCTTTTCCTGACCCATCCTTTGGACACCACTCAACGGCTCAACATACACCATCGCCGCCAGTGCTCGCTGCACCGTGTCTTGTGAGGACCGATAGATGCTGTAGGGGATCGCTATTTTTGCATAGGGAAGCAATGTCACCTCTCTGGAAATTTCCACGAGGGTATCCAAAAACCATTGGAAATCCCCGCTCGCCCTCTTTGGAAAGGGTTCTACCGAGAGCACTACCGTCTGGGAAACGGAAGTTCCATTGACCAACTCTATTTTTCCACGGACTTTGGGAGCCCATCGATGCACATGAGACAAACCATTCAAAACATCTACCTGGGCAGCGGAACTATAGGAAAACAACAAAGAAAACATCCACAACCCAAGGCCTAAAAGCTTGGGCGTTGCACCGGAAAATACAATTTTCCGGGCAACTAATTCGCCAAGCGGCACTCAGAAATTGCTTAAAGTATAACGCAAGGTGATCGTCCCTGACTGTGTGGAAGCCAAATTATGGTGTTGAAACCCCAGCGTGTGATGCACCTGTATTCCACTGCCCGCACTGGTTCCCGTGTAGGCGCTTTCCATGTTGCTCACGATTTGCGCATCGGTAACACTGGAAGAAAGGACGGCGATGGATCCTGATCCCAAGCCAGGAACTCCCACCGGAATCACCGGATCCACTGTTAAGGTGAGGCCAGGGGGCAAAGCGGGCACTGTTTCAAGGGACAGGTAGCGGAAATTGTCCGGGGCGGATCCTTTGACCGAAGTGATCTGCAAATAGGCTGTTTGGGTAATGGGTGTAGCCATGGGTTGTCCGGCAATCCCCGGAACAGTCAAGGTCATGGGTATGCTCATCAGAGGAGAAGC
>CAMDTE010000110.1 GCA_945907425.1 Owenweeksia hongkongensis DSM 17368
GCCGCCGTATCCGGCAATGGACTCTTGGTAGGCGCCGGTGTTAAAAAACCCAATGTACAAAGGCTTTTCTTTCTCTAATTTGGGCAAGAAAATGGCATTGGAGTGTTGTTCGGAATTGTAATAATCATCGGAATCACACGTCAAGCCGCCCAATAAAACGCGTTCGTACGCAGAATCCCATCGATTGATGGCCAACATAACAAAACGTTTATTGATTGCCCAGACATCGGGCAGAGTGGTCATAAAAGAAGAATCAATCATATACCACTTCTCCCGATCGTTTTGTTTTTTCTCTCCCAAAACAGAATAAAAAGTCGCGCCGCTTTCGCCTACAGTGAACGATCCGAATTCAGTAAAAATGTCTGGCTCGGGTATTCCGGCTTGATCGCATGCGGACTTGATTTGAGCGATAATTTCCTCTGCCATGTACGCATAATCGTATTCAAACGTGAGCGAATTCTTGATTGGAAATCCGCCGCCGATATTCAAAGAGGTCAACGCAGGGCAGACTTTTTTGAGTTGTATGTAGAGATTTACACACTTGTGCAACTCGTTCCAATAATAAGCGGAATCATTGATCCCTGTGTTGATAAAGAAATGCAACATGGACAACTCTACCTGGGTATTGGAAGCAATGTACCTCTCGTAAAAGGACAAGACTTCCTTGTATCCCAAGCCCAACCGCGATGTATAAAATTCAAATTTTGGCTCTTCTTCGGCCGCGATGCGAATGCCGACTTTGAGCTTGGGTGCGTTTTCTTCGAGCTGCTCTCCGAGCAAGGTCAATTCCTCTCGATTGTCCAGGACGGGAATGACGTTGCTCCAGCCTGTGTTGACCAGCCGTGCAATGTTTTCTAGGTATTGCGCTCTCTTGTATCCGTTACAAACAATGAAATGCTCCTTTGTAATTTTTCCTTCGTCGTGCAGCGTTTCGATCAGGTTAATATCGAATGCACTCGAGGTTTCCAAATGAATATTATTTTTCAGCGCATCCTCCATCACAAAGGAAAAATGACTGCTCTTGGTGCAATAGCAAAAATGGTACTGCCCTTTGTAGTCCACTTTGGCCATAGCCACATTGAACAAACGTTTTGCACGCTGGATATTGGCACTAATTTTTGGCAAATAGGACACCTTCAATGGCGTTCCGTACTGTTTGATAAGCTCCATCAAAGGAATGTCGTGCCAATGCAGTTCGTTGTCCTCAACGTAGAACTCTTCTTGTGGCCATTCGAACGTTTGTTCAATCAGATCGATGTACTTGTTTTTCATGCTGTTGACTTTGTAAGGGGAAGCAAAAGTAATCCGACGAACTTGGATGACCAATTTTTTACTCATGTAAGTGAGTTGGATGATGAAATGTTAACAAAGTCACCTACGTGTTATGTTTCAGCACAATAGCTTTTTGTTAGCGTTTCAAACCCAATAAAAAGGGATACCTTTGCGCCTCCTTAAAAAGACCCCTTATGTCTCAGCCAGCTATTCGCAATATTGCCATCATTGCTCACGTTGACCACGGTAAAACCACGCTGGTTGACAAGATTTTACATTTTTGTCAGTTGTTTCGAGAGAATCAATCGACAGGAGAATTGATTTTGGACAACAACGATTTAGAGCGTGAGCGGGGCATTACCATTTTGGCAAAAAATGTCAGTGTCAACTACAAAGACACCAAAATCAACATCATTGACACTCCTGGTCACGCCGATTTCGGAGGTGAAGTGGAGCGTGTATTAAACATGGCGGATGGTGTTTTGTTGCTGGTAGATGCCTTTGAAGGCCCGATGCCGCAAACACGCTTTGTTTTGCAGAAGGCTTTGCAGTTGGGACTAAAACCCATCGTCGTTGTCAATAAGGTAGACAAACCCAATTGTGAGCCAGAACAAGCCTACGAGATGGTGTTTGACTTGATGTTCAATTTGGGAGGAACAGAAGAGCAATTGGATTTTCCAGTGGTCTATGGTTCCGCCAAGCACAATTGGATGGGACCCGATCACAAACACCCCACAGAGGATGTGTCCTATTTATTGGATATCGTTTTGGAACATATTCCCGCTCCTGTGGTATCGGAGGGTTCGCCTCAAATGCTCGTCACTTCGTTGGACTTTAGCAATTATACGGGCAGAATGGCTATTGGCCGTTTGAACCGCGGAGAGCTGAAAGAAAATATGCCCGTTTGCTTGATAAAACGCGATGGTAAAGTATTTAAAACCCGCATCAAGGAGTTGTTCATTTTTGACGGATTGGGCCGCGCCAAAGTGGCTTCGGTGAAAGCCGGCGATTTGTGTGCCATGAACGGAATCGAAGGATTTGAAATTGGTGATACGATTGCGGATTTTGAAAAACCGGAAGCGCTTCCTACGATTGATATTGACGAGCCAACGATGAGTATGGTTTTCACCATCAACGACTCTCCTTTTTATGGTCAAGTAGGGAAATTCGTTACATCGCGCCACTTGAAAGAGCGATTGGAACGCGAACTAGAACGCAATCTCGCCATGCGCTTAGAGGAGACGGACAAAGCGGACACGTTCAAAGTTTTTGGACGAGGTGTATTGCATTTGTCTATTTTGATTGAGACCATGCGCCGTGAGGGATTTGAGCTGCAAATTGGTCAGCCGCAAGTCATTTTGAAAGACATCGACGGAGTCAAGTGTGAGCCTATGGAGGAGTTGGTCATCGACGTGCCTGAAACCGGTTCTGGGGCTGCCATTGAGCTGGTAACACAGCGCAAAGGAGAAATGATCAACATGGTGCCCAAGGGTGACCGTATGATGTTGACTTTCAATGTCCCATCCCGTGGCTTGATCGGGTTGCGAAATAATTTATTGACCGCGACCGCCGGAGAAGCCATTATGAATCACCGACTGACAGGTTTTGAGCCTTTCAAAGGAGAGATGCCAGCGCGGATCAATGGGTCATTGATTTCTTCTGAACCGGGAGAGTCGATCGCTTATTCTATCAACCGACTTCAGGATCGCGGATTTTTCTTCATTGATCCGGGCGAGAGCATTTACATGGGCCAAGTGATTGGAGAACACACCCGAGACAATGATTTGGCGGTAAACGTTACCAAGACCAAGCAGCTGACCAATATGCGCGCTTCGGGCACGGACGAGAAAATGCGCATTGCCCCAGCGAAAAAATTCAGTTTGGAGGAAGCGTTGGAATATATCCAAGGCGATGAATACGTGGAACTGACTCCTAAATCTATTCGTTTACGGAAGATTTATCTCAGCGAGATAGAGCGGAAACGTTACGGAAGCAAAAATTAAAAAAAGGCGCCCAGCGGGCGCCTTTTTTTTGCCGCACCTCAATGGGCATCCAACCAGTTGGGTCCGTGACCAACCTCTACCAACAAAGGAATGGCCATGGGGTAGGCCGCTTCCATCTCTTCTTTGATCAGGGGCAAAAGACGAGGTAATTCCGAAGTGTAGGCATCGAACACCAACTCATCGTGTACCTGCAAAACCATTTTTGAACGGAATCCTTCCCGCGCCAACCGATCGTGTACACGAATCATGGCTAGCTTCACAATGTCTGCCGCCGTTCCCTGAATGGGAGCGTTGATGGCGTTTCTTTCCGCATGACCCCGTACCACCTGGTTTCTGGAATCGATATCCTTGAGGTATCGGCGTCTACCCAACAATGTCTCTACGTATCCTTT
>CAMDTE010000111.1 GCA_945907425.1 Owenweeksia hongkongensis DSM 17368
GATTCGGATTGGAATATGTTGCAGGCACATGCAGGCGAAGAGGAGGAAACGTCGCTTGTGGCCGTGTATGTTCCGCACAGCTTTGCTATTAGTGGTCAGATTTTCATCGTGGCCAAAGCCACCCTTCGCCCAGTCAAGGGATCCGGAACAGATACCATGAAATACATCTTGGCTGGAGGCATTACCCACCGTTGATTATCGGTGCAACCGCTCCAGAAGTCCGCTCGTCAAGGAAATGAGAATGCTGAAAAGGATGGCCGTACCAAAGGACTCCAGGGAAAAGCCATCCACCCAATAATCGGCCAAAACCACGACCAATCCATTGATAATCAATAGAAAAAGTCCCATGGTAAAAAGTGTGAACGGAAGGGTGAGTAGAATCAACAAGGGCTTCACCAAAGCGTTGAGGACCCCCAAGGCAAGGGCCACCCAAATGGCAGTGGTGAATTTGTCTATTTCTACTCCGTCCAATCCATAGGCCACGGCAAAAACACTCAATGTGCGAATGACCAAACGCATATACCAAGGCAACAAGGGTCGGTCAAGCGAGGAATAGGAAGTTTTAAACTGCATATCGCTTGCGAATCTATTGAAAATGCAGTTACTTTTGAGCATGCTTCGTAGTATTTCTTTTGCCCTTTTCGCTGTATTCGCGCTGGGGGCCTGTCAATCGACCGCCTCATTGGAAAAAACCATGAAAAAGGATTCCCATTCTTTCGCACAACCAGAGAAAGCCCGGGTTACCCATTTGCATTTGCAACTGGAGGTAAATATGGAGCAAAAGCAACTTCGCGGAAAAGCAAATTGGAAGGTTGTTTACGGCCCTTCTGTGGACACCGTTGTGTTTGATACGGATCGGCTGACGATTGAACAAGTGAACGTCAATGGAGCTCCTGTACAGTATCGAATGGGGCCGACGGATTCCATTTTAGGCACTCCACTGTTTGTTCCACTCCCTCTCTCGAGTCATCTAGACAGCATCGCGGTGGAGATACACTACAGCACCCATCCAGAGGCCGGTGCCTTGCAGTGGCTGAGTCCAGAGCAAACCAACGGAAAGACCCATCCGTTTTTATTCACTCAGAGCCAGGCCATTTTGGCTCGATCATGGATTCCGTGCCAGGATGGCCCGGGGATTCGTTTCACCTACTCGGCAGATATATCTGTTCCAACGCCACTCATGGCCTTGATGAGCGCAGAAAATCCACAAAAAAAATCACCGGACGGGCACTACTCGTTTCGGATGCCGCAAGCTATCCCCAGCTATTTAATGGCTCTAGCTGTCGGGGATTTGGCCTTCGCTCCTTTGTCTGAACGGGCAGGTGTTTATGCGGAGCCGGCATTTTTACCGGCGTGTGCGCAGGAGTTCGTGGATGTGGAGAAAATGATCCAATCCGCAGAGTCTATTTACGGCCCCTATGCCTGGGGGCGTTACGATCTGTTGGTCCTCCCCGCTTCGTTTCCTTTTGGTGGTATGGAAAATCCAAGACTCACCTTTGCTACACCAACCATTGTAGCCGGCGATCGCAGTTTGGTGTCTTTGGTTGCCCATGAATTAGCCCACAGCTGGAGCGGAAATCTGGTGACCAATGCCACATGGAATGACTTTTGGCTCAACGAAGGCTTTACCGTTTACTTTGAAAACCGCATCATGGAAGGGGTCTATGGAAAAGACTATGCCGATATGCTCGCCGTGTTGTCTCACGGCGAATTGATAGAAACCATCGAGGAATTCAGCATTTCATCGCCCAATGACACCAAATTAGACATCGACCTAAAAGGAAGAAATCCTGACGATGGCGTTACCGCTATTGCCTATGAAAAAGGCTTTCACTTTCTGTTATTGATTGAGAAAACAATAGGACGTCCCCGATGGGATGCCTTTCTCACGGGCTATTTTTCACAGAATGGATTTGGCACCATGACCACCGAACGATTGGAAGAATTGCTCACCACGGAATTACTATCCCCTGAGGAAATAGCGAGTATCGGAGTGTCCGCCTGGATCCACGACGCTGGCTTGCCGACCAACTGCCCCACTCCACACGCACGCCGATTTGATGCGGTAGATGCCGCCCTTCTTGCCTTTGGAAAAGAGCGCATTCTTCCTAGCTCTTCCGCAACTAAAAAATGGTCTACGCACGAGTGGCTGCGGTTTTTACAGGGTTTGAATGACCTTTCCACAGCAGATGCCGGATCCTTGGATGAGGCCTTTGATTTTACGCATTCCGGTAATGCGGAAATTTTGGTTGCGTGGTTTCAAGTCGCGGCAACATCGAACTATTCCACCCCTGAATTGGCGGATAAAATCCGCTCCTTTCTTATTCGCGTAGGGCGACGAAAATTTTTGACCCCGACGTACAAGGCTTTGTTGGAGAACGGACAGGCAGAAAGGGCTCGGGCTATTTATGCGGAGGCGCGACCCGGTTACCATGCGGTTGCAAAGGGTACGATGGACGATTTGCTCGACTATCGCTAGAATCGTCAGACTACGCGGTTCAGTTGGCCATGTATTCGATTGCGCAATTTCTGGAAGGCCATCACTTGTTTTAATAAGCGTTCTTTCTCGCTCACGTCGGTCGACCCCTCTAATTCCTGTTGAATTTTTTTAAGGACTCTCTCCAAATGGAGGGCTTTGAATCGGAGCAAGGCTTCCTGAACAAAAGACGACAAAAACTCTCTTCGATCGGGCACATACACTTCTCTTTTCTTCCAATTGGCCAAAGTATGTCGCTCCGTCAACAGATCCGTGGCTGTTCCTACCCATTCCGTATTGTGGTGGCGGGTAAAAAAGAGCGCGGGTAAAATTTGCTGGTTCGCATCCCAAGCTGTCAACATTTCTTCAAACATCTGTTGAAAAATAGGATGATCAAAGACCAGTTGGTCGGCCGCTATATCCTCCAATACAACAGTTGCCAAGGAATCCGTTTGGACAACACCTTGCGCATCGGTCCAATCAATCGCCTCTGCGCCGTAGGAGAGCAACACCCCCATCAAGTCTTTTTCCGCGGCATGCATGGGCGTCTCGGGCGTGCTTTCCTGTTTGGGAAGCGATTCCTGAGAATGGATCACGGTCAGTTCCGGATGAGGTCGCCCCTCTAGTAAAATGCCTTTTTCTTTGGCAAGACGCTGCAAGGCCAATTGCAGTTCTTGAAACAAAGGTCTTTCTTCAATGTCCATCAACCGAGAGCACTCCCGGATGTATACATCGCGCAATATAGGATCCTGTACCCGCGCTACGCTGGATACCATGTCTTTGAGCAGTTCCGCTTTTTTAATGGGATCCCCTGCGGCATCTTCCGATAGTACCTGTGCTTTGAATCGAATAAAGTCCGTTTCGTGGGCGTCTACATACGATTTGAGTTCTTCCGCACTCCGAGATCGGGCAAAGGAATCGGGATCTTCTCCGTCTGGAAAGAGCAAAACGCGCACCTTCAGTCCTTGGTCGAGCAATAAATCAATTCCCCGGAAAGAAGCCCGTATACCGGCAGCATCGCCATCGTACAATACGGTCACGTG
>CAMDTE010000112.1 GCA_945907425.1 Owenweeksia hongkongensis DSM 17368
ATTATAGGGGAGCAATAGCTGATTATAATAAAGCAATTGAACTAAAACCTGATTATGCTGAAGCTTATGTTCAGCGAGGAATTGCAAAGGGGAGATTGGACGAATATCGGGGAGCAATAGCTGATCTTAGTAAAGCGATTGGACTAAAACCTGATGATGCTGATGCTTATTATTTCAGAGGAGTTGCAAAGGGGAAATCGGACGATTATTGGGGAGCAATAGCTGATCTTAGTATAGCGATTGGACTAAAACCTGATTTTGTTGATGCTTATGCTAGCAGAGGAATTGTAAAGGGGAAATTGGACGATTATAGGGGAACAATAGCTGATCTTAGTAAAGCGATTGGACTACAACCTGATTTTGCTTATGCTTATTATAACAGAGGAGTTGCAAAGGGGAAATTGGACGATTATAGAGGAGCAATAGCTGATTATAATAGAGCGATTGAACTTAGTCATAATCATGCTGATGCTTATTTTAACAGAGGAGTTGCAAAGTTACAGTTGGGCGATATGAATGGTGGTTGTTTAGATTTGAGTAAAGCAGGGGAGCTCGGGGTTCCAGGTGCATATGAGGCTATACAGAATTTCTGTAAGTGAACGCTTGGGTTCATAATATGTGACTCTCCATATAAAATTGACTATTAACATAACCCTAATTTTTGGGTGAAGTTTCCTTCTTTATAAATTCGAATGGGTGTAGTCTATATCATTCGGATTCAGCATAATATCATTAAAAAGTTGCTTTGCTTAAAACATCTAACCCAACAATTTATCGCGCGCTGTTTCTAATGCGCTCACATCTGATAAATCCAATTACCATGCAAAGGCCAATTCCGCATGCATAAGAAACTCTGGTTTCTATGGGTAATCTGACTCAGATATACTTCAAATCATAAAGAAAAGTCTGTCATGCTCTCACACTCCTTGATTCCCTCAATAGTCACTTGGGCCTTGACTTTGGGTGTAACCTTCCTTCGCATCTTTCTCATTGTTGCAGTGGATTAAGTTATTGAATTTTCAATCTTTACCACTGTCGGAAAATTGGGGAGTACTACAGGATTTTAGCTGAAGCGACCTTCGGAACCACAATCCGACGCTCTAACCTACTGAGCTACAACCACCATTTTAGGAGCGCAAATATACAACAAATCGCACTTTCCTTTAGGGCCTGAGGATACAGTTTGCCGAGAACCTCTTCCTATCTTTGCCGCTATGGGAAAGCTACTCTACGACCCCTTGCTCTGGGCCCTGTTGTTAGGTCTGGTATTTGGACAAATGGGGGCGCTTAAACAATCATGGACGCCTGTTTTTAAAGCGATGGAAAAATACGGTTTGGCCATCACCATTGCCTTGTTGGGTTTTAAAGTGGCACCATCCTACTTTCTACACCCCTATCTACTTGGCGTTCTTGGGGTGTTTGTGTTGGTGTGGGCCATCGCTTGGCTGACTGCCCCTTGGATGGGCGTTCAGCGCGACGCCGCTTGTTTGATTGCCTTTGGAACCGGTATTTGCGGCGCCACCGCCGTTGCCACTACGGCCCCTTTGTTGAAATGGCGTGGAAAATTAACCAGCGGAGAAATCGCTGCTGCCGTTGCAGTAGTCAATTTTCTAGGTGCCTTTGGTATTTTTCTCGTTCCCCTCTTGGCCTCCTTTTTGAATTTATCTCCCGTTCAAAGCGGCTTGTTGGCCGGGGGATCCTTGCACGCGGTAGGTCAAGCCTTGGCCGCTGGATTTGCCATGGGCGAAGAGCAAGGACAATGGGCTACTCTGATCAAAATGAGTCGTGTTGCCCTCTTGCTGCCCCTGCTCGTGTATTTGAATTATTCCGTTCGAAAAAAAATACCGGTTTCCAATCAACCCCTTGTCACCGCGGCAAAAAACATGTGGTTCATTGGTGCTTTTGCGCTTTTCTCTGTGAGCCAATGGTGGATTACCTTTCCGACCGACTTCTTAACGACGGCAGCTACCGTGGAAAAGGGCGCTTTTTTGATTGCTATTTTTGGCATGGGCACTTCCATAGGACTCAGAGACCTATGGAAAAACGGATTGCCCATCATGCTTTTTGGCGCCTTTTTGTTCCTGATTTCCTTGCTGAGTTGGATCGGCATCGGGTGGCTTGGCGCATAGTGCGTATTTTTAAGCCGTGAAGAAGCAGATTTTGCATTGCACGCCGGCCTACCCCTGGTCCGGTGATCCTCAAAATGGATCTTTTGTTTCCCTCCTGGTGCATCATTTGCGGGCCATCTCCTCTGGTTTCGTCGTACACCTTCGCCACCATTCATTCTGCCGTACGGAATCTTTACTCGCAACAGACGTGCCGGGTATTTCTATCGGTAGTCCGGGCGGATGGAGGGGTTGGTGGTTCAAAAGAAAATCGATTCAAGCATACATTGATAAGAAATTGGGCAATCGAGTAGATATCATTTATTTACACATGCCCAATCCCGACATTTTGTGGTTGGCACTTTGGGCCCGACGAAAAAAAATACCCTTGGTGATTGCGGAACACCGTTCGGCCTTCCTCAACGGTGATTTTCAACGGCAATCTGTCGTTCGACGCTGGATGGTTCAAGCGGTGCTTTCCCTGGCCCAGGAAGTGGTTGTGCCTAGCCACGCCTTAGGAGAAGGCCTTCGGAAAGCAGGCTTAGTCAAGCCCTATACTGTAATACCCAACATCATTCCCTACCCACATTACCGCGGCGCTACAGACAAAGCCGAAGGACATCGATTTGGCATGCTGGCCGATGTCGTGGATTCCATCAAAGGACACTCAGGCGTTTTGTCTGCCTGGTCTATTTATTCTGACTTGCACCCAAAGGACACGTTACACATTGCAGGTGAAGGAGTTGACCGTACTTTTTTAATGAAAAAATTCAAGCATCTTTCCCGCGTGGAATGGCTTGGAACCACCTCGCCTTCCCAGGCTGTGGCTTTCTTACAAGACATCGATACCTTGATTGTTCATAGCCCGGTGGAATCTTTCAGTATGGCTCTTGCGGAAGCGTTAGGCAGCGGATGCACGGCGATTGTCACGCGCTGCATCGGACCGCAAGAATGGGCTCCAGACGCGCCTATAGAATGGATTGATTACAAACCAGAACACCCCTTGACCCTGTGTTTGGCTATGGAAAAAGTGAAACAGCGGACCGAATTAACCTCCCATGAGGTCATAGCGTTACTCAAACCCTTTCAGCCAGAAAACGTACTGCAAGCGCACGCGTCCCTTTGGGAAAGGTTTTGAACCGCAAGATCAGAGCAGCGCATGCAAGCTCTGCAGTCCTGTAATGCGCACAGAAATCAACCCTTCCGCATGGGAAACCCCCATTTGGAGACCCCACTCCGCCGTTCTATGCAGCAACGAATCCATGAAAGCTTTGGTGGAAATCAAGGTAGTAGGCTCTTCACTGGTCGGATTGTAAAACTGGGACTTGAACGATTGAATAGCCGCTAATTTTTGTTGTTCAAACCCCGTAATATCCACCAAAAAGGACGGGG
>CAMDTE010000113.1 GCA_945907425.1 Owenweeksia hongkongensis DSM 17368
CTTCTTCGCATTTTTGGATTGAACAATGTTCCTTTCCCAGAAGGGATGCGTGTGCATCTGGGCAATTCTCCTCGGCTTACACCCGATCGCCTTCGCTCGGTCGTGTCCTCTTATCTCATGGGGCACGGCGGTTTAGAATCCATGAGCAACTCTCTGACAAAAACTGCGTATGCAGAGGACCATCCGTACTTCAAAAGCCACGATGTTGTCGAAATTATCAACCCGCTGAGCCAAGATTTGGGCTTGCTGCGACCCACTCTACTTTTTGGATTGTTGGAATCGGTTGTCTATAATTTCAAAAGGCAGCAAAACAGCGTTTTCTTTTTTGAGTTTGGCCACATATACCGAAAAAACGGAGCAAAGAGTCCTGCCGAACTCATCGATAGTCACGATTCCAATACCCAACAATTGGCCGAAACAGAAATGTTAGGAATGGCTTTGGCTGGAGATTTTACCCCCTCTCATTGGAAAACTGGGGCGCGACCCACCCATTTCTTTCTCTTGAAAGGTCTGGTAGAAGGATTGTTCGCACAAGTAGGGTTGTTCGATCAGGTAAAGGAACTTCCCCTAGAAGGAGAAGGCGTTCATTCCTGTACTGGGCTGCTAGACGAAGGCATATTGTACAGTCTGAAGGGTCAACCTGTAGGGTATGTGGGTCTGGCTTCCACAAGGGCGCTTCAACAAGCGGACGCTACGGGTCCCGTTTATGTGGCGGAGTTGCACTGGTCATTGATCAGCAAAAAAGCTACCTCGGTGCAACGCTTGTACGCAGAGCCCGCCAAGTTTCCTTCCACGGAAAGGGACTTGGCGTTGTTGGTTGAAAAAGACATTTCTTACCGCGCACTTCACTCCGCCTGCCTAAAAAGCAAAGACAAACTCTTGCAACATATTGCCTTGTTTGATGTGTACTCCGGAAAGAATATCCCTGAAGGAAAGATTTCGTACGGTGTGCGGTTGACATTCCAAAATCCCCAAGGGACATTGAAAGACTCAGAAGTGGACGCTTCCGTTGCGCGAATTGTTAAAAATTTAGCGTCCGAATGCGGGGCAGCGCTCCGGGGGTAAGCTTTTTGACTACATTACGCCAAGGCGCGGTGCAAGGAATGATCGTAGAGATCCTTGTACTCTTCCACCCTGCCCCATTCCTGGTCATCGATTCGGATAGATCCCTTGGTCACGTGACCCAGTAAATCAAATTCCACTCCGTTGAGCATCATAATGTCAATAAAGGATTCTTCTTTTTCTGGAGAAACACTGACAATTACGCGGGATTGCGATTCTCCAAAAAGGAAGGCATCGGTCCGAATTTCTGCATCCGAAGTGATGTCAAAACCAAGACCATTGACCATGGCGGATTCCATCAAAGCAACAAACAACCCTCCTTCGCTGATATCGTGTGCAGAACGCAAAACACCTTGGCGAATCAGCATTTTTACTTGCTCCTGCATGGCAAACTCCTCCTCCAAGCTGAAAGCCGGTGCGGGTGAGGCCGTGATGCCGTGGTGATATACCAAATATTGACTAGAGGCGATGTCCTCTCTGTTCGTTCCAATGTGATAAATCAAATCCCCTTTGTGCTTGAAGTCTAGCGTCGTAATGTGCGCCTTGTCTTCTACTAGACCCAACATAGCAATGGTAGGTGTGGGAAAAATCGGTTCGATAGTATCGCCAATGGCCGTCTGATTGTAAAAAGAGACATTGCCTCCCGTTACCGGAGTTTTGAATTGCTCACAGGCTTTACTCATCCCCTTGATGGCTCCAACAAACTGCCAATACACTTCCGGGTTGTAAGGGTTGCCAAAATTTAGGCAATTGGTAATTGCGCTGGGAACTCCTCCAGAACACACAATGTTTCGCGCACACTCCGCCACGGCAATCATCGTACCGATTTCTGGATCAGCGTGTACGTACCGACTATTGCAATCCACCGTCATGGCCAAGGCGCGTTCTGTACCCCTCAACTTGACAATAGCAGCATCTGAAGGGGCATTAGTGGACATATTCACGGTTCCTACCATGGAATCGTATTGTTCATAAACCCATCGCTTCGAAGCAATATTGGGCAAGGCTATCATTTCTTTTCCAACCGTCGACAAATCCGTAGGAACAGGAACAGAATCGATCGAAAACTTTTTATATTCCTGGTAATAGCTCGGTTCGCGGAATTCTCGGTAGTAGACAGGCGCGCCGCCGCCCAATACAAGCGATTCCGCAGGCAAATGAGCTACCAACGCATGGTGCCAAAAATACCGAAGCATAGGGCCTTCGGTAACGGTTCCAATGGGCTCACAATGGATGTCCCATTTTTTGAAAATTGCTTGCACTTCTTGTTCACGGCCCTTTTTAACGACCACCAACATCCGCTCTTGGCTTTCGGAAAGTAAAATTTCCCACGGTGTCATTCCGTCTTGACGGGTGGGCACCCTGTCCAGATGAATGTCCATGCCGACATTTCCTCCGGCACTCATTTCCGATGTTGAACAGGTAATTCCTGCAGCGCCCATGTCTTGCATACCCGCCACCGCACCGGTTTCCGCTAATTCCAATGTGGCTTCTAGCAATAACTTCTCTTGAAAAGGGTCTCCCACTTGTACAGAAGGAATGTCATTGGCCGAATCTTCACTTAAATCTTTGGAAGCAAAAGCGGCACCGTGAATGCCGTCGCGGCCTGTGCTAGACCCTACTATATATACAGAATTTCCTACTCCATGGGCCTTGGCAGACATTTGTTGGCCCACTTTTACAATGCCCGCGGAAAAGGCATTGACTAAGGGATTTTGAAGGTAACAATCGTCAAAATACACCTCTCCGCCGACTGTCGGAATCCCAAAAGAATTGCCGTAGCTCGAAATACCCTTGACAACTCCTTTCAGCAACCACTTTGTGCGATCTTCAGACAATCCTCCAAACCGCAATGAATTCAATTGAGCAATAGGACGTGCACCCATGGTGAATATATCCCTATTGATGCCTCCCACTCCCGTCGCTGCACCTTGGAAAGGCTCAACAGCCGAAGGGTGATTGTGGGATTCTATCTTGAATGCACATGCCCAACCCTCTCCAACATCCACCAAGCCGGCGTTTTCTTCTCCTGCCTTCGCTAACAGATGAGGCCCTTCCTTTGGGAGCGTCTTCAGCCAAACAATGCTGTTTTTATACGAGCAATGCTCGGACCACATGACGGAGTAAATACTCAGTTCCGTAAAGTTGGGTACACGACCCAACACATCGCAAATTTTGTCAAATTCTTCCGGCAGAAGCCCGAGTTCTTTGGCATTTTCGATAGTAGTGAGGGCTATGGAATCCAACATAAGTATGTATTTTGAGGTACGGCAAAGGTACAATGTAACCCTCGGTCGCTTATCTTCATGGGCATGAAATATCCTCTTTTATTTACGTTTTTACTTACGCTTTGCGTGGGACGGCTCTCTGCGCAATCGCAACCCCAAAAGGTGGACCATATTCTGTATGGTTTTACGCTCCATACAACAGAAGG
>CAMDTE010000114.1 GCA_945907425.1 Owenweeksia hongkongensis DSM 17368
GGGTTTCGTCGGACAGAAGAAAAACCAGGATTTGAACTGTTGGTGGTCAACGGCTGGGACTACCCCTTATTGGTATCAACCTACGAAAAAGCCGGTCGGATTGCCCGAGAAGAGCATCGACCCGTATTGGTGCACGTAAAGGAAATGACGCAGCCTCAAGGACATTCCACCTCTGGCTCTCACGAACGATACAAAACACCCGAACGCTTGGCGTGGGAAAAAGAATACGATTGCCTCCAGCAATTTCGCTTGTTGATTTTGCGCAGTGGTTTTGCCTCCGAAGAGCAATTGAATGTTATCGACGAGGAAGCGCGCCAGTGGGTGAAAGAGGAGAAAAACGCCGCCTACGCTGACTTTACCTCCCCACTCCATGCCAAAAGAGACCAAGCAGCGGATCTGTTAGACGCTTTGGGAGATTCTACCGCAGCGACTGCCTTACGCAGCACAAAAGATGCGTTTTGGCGTGACTCCTTATCGTCCGTTCGTCAAGCCGTTTTAGGGCAATCCGGTGAAGCCGCAGACCGTGCCAACGCGTGGATTGCAGAACAGCACGCAG
The DNA here is from genome assembly GCA_945907425.1 of Owenweeksia hongkongensis DSM 17368. GTDB lineage: Bacteria > Bacteroidota > Bacteroidia > Flavobacteriales > Schleiferiaceae > CAMDTE01. Next base: position 557 of record CAMDTE010000114.1, read on the forward strand.
AGGGAAAGGAATTGTACTCCTCTGCATTGTACTCTAACAATGCGCTCGCTGTGGGTATTGTCCCTCCTGTCTATGACGATTCCGCTCCGGTAGATGGTCGCGTTATTTTGCGCGATAATTTCCGAGCTCTTTTTTCCAAACACCCCGAAGCTCTGGTTTTTGGCGAGGACAGTGGCGCCATTGGCGATGTAAACCAAGGATTGGAAGGATTGCAAGCGGAATTTGGAGAAGTTCGCATAGCCGATGTAGGCATCAGAGAAGCCACCATTCTCGGACAAGGCATTGGACTTGCCATGCGCGGATTGCGCCCCATCGCGGAGATTCAATACCTGGATTATCTTTTGTATGCTTTGCAGATCATGAGCGATGATTTGGCCACGCTCCTCTACCGAACGCGCGGCGGACAAAAAGCACCCGTCATTGTTCGCACTCGAGGTCACCGTTTGGAAGGCATTTGGCACAGCGGATCCCCCATGGGAACCCTCCTTCATTCCCTTCGAGGCATGCACATTTGCGTACCCCGGAACATGGTGCAGGCAGCCGGCATGTACAATTTGTTACTATGCGCCGATGAACCCGCTTTGGTGGTCGAATGTTTGAACGGTTACCGCCTCAAAGAAAACGCACCGACCAACCTAGGCGACTTTACCGTACCTCTAGGCCAAGCAGAAATCCTCCGGTCCGGCACTGACCTTACTTTGGTCACTTACGGTAGCACCTGCCGCATTGCCGCCGAGGCATGTGAACGTTTATCAAATCTCGGTATTAGCGTGGAACTTATTGATGTTCAAACTCTTTTGCCGTTTGACTTACACAAAACATGTAGCCAATCTCTTCAAAAAACAAACCGTCTTTTGATTGTTGATGAAGACGTTCCCGGTGGCGCCAGCGCCTACCTTTTGCAAGAAATACTGGAAACACAAAACGGGTACAAACACCTAGACGCAACTCCCAGCACACTCACCGCCAAAGCACACAGGCCTGCCTATGGTTCAGACGGCGATTATTTCTCCAAACCCAGCGTAGAAGATGTGGTGGAGAAGGTGATGGGGATGGTGAGGGAGTGAATAGTTAATAGTTTATGGTCATTAGTTAATAGTCATTAGTTAATAGTCATTAGTCATTAGTTTATAGTTGATAGTTGATAGTCATTCGTCTTTAGTCATTAGTTTATAGTCGCTGGTTGATAGTTGATAGTTTAGTGATGCATTATCGACTGTTGTCTGATTTTTTTGGAGATCCAGTTAAGCTGATATGCTCATGTGATTTTGAAGAGTTCTCGAAAGTAGTTGCGATTTCCAGTCAATATTCACATCTGGCCGCGGCGAATTAGCCTCTCCGTCACGCGTGGTCCGGCTCCATTAAAACCGAATGACATTTCATTGGAGGAAACTCAGATCTACTTGTTTCCATGGGTCCCTTTAGGGCCATGGTCTTTGATGGACTTAATAAAGTCAAGGGGCATGTTATAAAAAACGTACATTGGATAGCAATTTACTATGGACATTGTACTTCTCGCCGCTGGCCTTGGCACCCGATTTGGTGGCCCAAAACAACTGCACCCCATCGGCCCGAACGGGGAAACAATGGCAGAATTGACCGCAAAAGAGGCTTTTTCGGCTGGATTTGATCGAGTAATTTTAATACATAGGCCAGAACACAGGGGAATTTGGTTGGAAAAAATCCGCCATTTTTCACTTCCCACTGTCCTGGTCCCGCAAAAGGATCCCAAAGGGACGGCTCATGCACTGTTGCAGGCGCATCCTTATCTCACAGAGAGCTATGCCGTCGCAAATGCAGACGATGAGTATGGTTCTATTTGGTCCACTGCGGTTGACCAACTAAATTCGTTGCAAAGCCTACTGATTGCGTATCCATTGAGTGCTGTGCTTAGCCCCAATGGATTTGTCAATCGGTGCTTACTCACCTGCGATGATGATGGGATGTTACTCTCCTTGGAAGAGAGAACCCAACTGTCCATAGATTCTCCGGAATGCGGTTCCCAGAGGCTCGTGTCTATGAATGCTTGGATATTTCATCCCTCTATCCATCCTCTTTGGGAAGAAGCGTGGGCATTTCACAACAAAAAAGTGAAAAGTACTGAGTTTGGAATACCTGAAGCGGTGGAATGGGCCATCAAAGGCGGACACCGCATAAAAGTGGTTCCAGGAGGCAAAGCGTGGCGCGGGTTAACCTATAAAATGGATGTCGAACAATGGAAAACGTAAAATCACCCCTTAGATCATGAATAGGAGAACTTTTATCACTCAAGCCGGTATGGCAGCGGCGGGTAGCTTTTTCTTGCCTAGTTATTTGAGAGCAATGGCCCCAGAAGTAAAGAGCACCATTCGGTTAGGATTTATAGGCACCGGGCTCAGAGGGCAAAACCATATGGAGGAAATGCTCAAGAGAAACGATGTGGAAATTATTGCCATAGCAGATCCACAAGCCCATATGGTAGCGGGTGCTCTTGCGCTGATGGATAAATACAACCGCAAAAATCCTCTGGTTTATGACAAAGGACCCTATGGGTTTAGAGAGCTTTTGAAAAGAGACGATATTGATGCCGTTTTTGTGAGCAGTCCTTGGGAATGGCACCAAGAACATGGCGTTGAGGGTCTTTTGGCAGGGAAGGCTGTGGCCATGGAAGTCAGCGGTGGTATGACCATTGAAGGATGCTGGGACTATGTGCGCGCCAGTAAAAAAACAGGTACGCCCTTAATGGCTCTTGAAAATGTTTGCTACCGACGAGATGTATTGGCAGTACTCAATTTGGTGCGCCAGGGTTATTTCGGAGAAATTGTTCACGGCCAAGGCGGATACCAACACGACCTCAGAGGTGTGCTTTTCAACGATGGAATCTCTGCCTATGGGTCGGGAGTAGAATTCGGGCCGGAAAAAGGGTACAGCGAGTCGCA
>CAMDTE010000115.1 GCA_945907425.1 Owenweeksia hongkongensis DSM 17368
TAAAAGTAGCTTAGACTTTTTCGTACCGAACAAAAGAATAACCGTGGGCGTGTGTTTCGTCTGCGGAATGCGCTTCACGAGAAATTTCTTTCCAAACGGTGGGTTCCGTTAAGTACTCAGGGAACCAGGTATCGCCCGTGTACGTAGCATCTACCTCGGTTATATCCAATGCGTCGGCCAGAGGCAACGCCTGGGCATAGATTTCTCCACCGCCCACAACAAAAACCAAATCGAATCCACGTTCCGACGCAACAGCAATGGCTTCAGCCAGGGAGGAAGTGACGGTTACTCCGGGATGTTGCCAATTCGACTGCCGGGTAATGACTAGGTTCAATCGATGGGGCAAAGGCCGTCCCAGACCTTCGAAGGTTTTCCGACCCATCACAATGGCGTTCCCAGTGGTCAGAGCTTTGAATCTCTTCAAATCGTTGGGCAAATGCCACAGCAATTGGTTGTTTCCTCCAATGAGTCGATGGTGATCGTGCGCCACAATGACGGTGATAAAGGAAGGGGCCTTGGACATGGGTTTCAAGTTTACACCGCCACCTCTCCTTTGATGGGAGGGTGTGGATTGTATTCATTGACAGCAATGTCTGCGTAGGTAAAGGCAAAAAGATCCGTAATCCCAGGAGTTAAATGCAGGGTAGGCAACGGCCGAAGGTCTCGGCTGAGTTGTAGTTTCACCTGCTCTAAGTGGTTGGAATAGATGTGGGCATCGCCCAATGTATGCACAAAGGTTCCGGGCCGCAGGCCGGTCGCTTGGGCCATCATGTGTACGAGCAGTGCATACGAGGCTATATTGAAGGGAACGCCCAAAAACACATCAGCGCTGCGCTGGTACAGTTGACAGGATAAGGCTCCATCGGCTACATAAAATTGAAAGAAGGCATGGCAGGGAGGCAAGGCCATTTGATCAATGTAGCCTGGATTCCATGCAGATACAATGATTCTTCTAGAGTCGGGGTTGGTTTTCAGGGTATGAATGGCTTCCGAAATTTGGTCTATGGCTTGGCCATCACGACCGGGCCAAGAACGCCACTGGTATCCATACACAGGCCCTAGCTCGCCCCATTGCTTAGCAAATTCCGCATCCGCAGCGATCCGTTCGGCAAACACTTGCATGGAAATGCCGTCAAAGGCAGTGGAATTTTTGTACTTGGCGTACGGCCAATCGTCCCAAATACGCACCCCGTTTTGGGCCAAATAGTGGATGTTTGTTTCCCCCTTCAAAAACCAAAGCAACTCGTGCACAATACTTTTCATGTGCACTTTTTTGGTGGTAAGCAGGGGAAACCCGTCGGCTAAATCAAAACGCATTTGATGACCGAACACACTGAGAGTGCCCGTTCCTGTTCGGTCTTCCTTCTGGATACCTTCCGCCACAATGCGGCGCAATAAATCATGGTATTGCTGCATGGTGCAAAGGTCGTTTAATACAACAACCCCACCAAAACAGCGGTAAACAAGGAAGCAACCGTTCCTCCCACCAATGCCTTCATTCCTAAAGCGCTTAAGTCTGATCGACGATTCGGCGCCAGAGCACCTATACCGCCTATTTGAATGCCAATGCTCGCAAAATTCGCAAAACCACAAAGGATATAGGTAGAAATGACCTGGCTTTTGACATCCAACAATTGGCCATTTTGGATCAGTTCACCCATGGTGACGTACGCGTAAAATTCGTTCAGGATGGTTTTTTCACCCAAGAGTTGACCTACCAAGGCAGCGTCCCCCCAGTTGACACCCATCAGCCACGCCAAGGGGCCCAAGGCCATGCCCAGAATGGCTTGTAGGTTAAAGAATTCGTACCGCCCGTTAGAGAAATCTTTCATCCAGCCGTTAAGGCCCGTGTAGTATCCTATGCCGTCGGCCAGAATGGAGTTGACCATGAAAATGAAGGCGGTAAACACCAAAAGCATGGCGCCTACATTCACCGCCAAACGAAGTCCGTCCGATGTCCCACGAGACAGGGCGTCCAACCAATTGGAGCCGTTGGATTCTTTGCTCACGCGCATGTCTTCGTTGAATTTCTCCGTTTCTGGAAGCAGAATTTTTGCCGCCACAATGGCTGCAGGAGCACTCATCACAGAAGCGGCCAATAAGTGTTTCGCGAAAAACAATTGTTGGACAGGATCCGAACCGCCCAAATAACCCACATAGGCTGCCAACACACCGCCGGCAATGGTGGCCATTCCTCCGGTCATTAAACAAAGCAATTCCGAACGAGTCATTTTGGCAATAAACGGCTTGACCAGGAGGGGAGCCTCCGTTTGTCCTAAAAAAATATTCGCAGCGGCCGCCAAACTTTCTGCACCCGAAACACCGAGGCTCCTTTTCATCACCCAAGCAAAAACCCACACTACTTTTTGCAGAATGCCCCAATAATACATCAGGCTGGTGAAGGCAGAAAAGAAAATAACGGTAGGGAGCACTTGAAAAGCAAAAATGAACCCAAAACCCTCTGTATTTTCAATGAGTGAGCCAAACAAAAACAAACTTCCTTCACGGGTGTATCCCAAAATATTGACAAAGCCCTTTCCAACCGCCTCGAATCCACGCGTTACGAAGTCCACTTTCAAAATAAGCAATGCGAAGACAAACTGAATAGCTAATCCTTTAAAAATCAAGCTCCAACGTATTGCTTTTCTGTTGCTACTCATAGCGTACAAAACAGCGATCATAACGACCAACGAGAGTAAAGCGCGGGCGATTTCTTGTATATACATGGGCATAAGATAGGGATTAATGTCCGCGTCGTTTGATTTCGTCACGCACCAGGGCCGCACCTTCGTAGTTTTCTTGGGCAAGCCGTTCGTTGAGTAATTTTTCTAATCCTTTCAAACTGATATGCATCAAAGGAAAGGGGTCTGTAGAAAGGTCTGGAGTCTCAGGCTTTGCGGCAGAAGAAAAATCAGAGTCACCCTTTGGATTCAACAACGCGCCAGCGGCTTCCACGACCGAGGTCAGAGCATACATAGTGCATTGCTCTCGGAGCGCTAAGGCAACGGCATCCGAAGGGCGAGCATCGAAGGATATTTCCACTGCATCTTGTTGAAAGTAGAGGCGGGCCTTAAAAACCCCGTCGTCCAAGGCGTACAAAACAATTTCTTTTAAAATCAGTCCAAAACTTGCCAACACGGAATGAAACAAATCGTGGGTAAGGGGTCTGGAAGGAGTAGCCTTTTTATCGAGCGCTAAAGCAATACTTTGCGCCTCAAGCGTACCAATAACCATGGGTAATTTCACCAAGCCATCGGGAGATCCCAGCATCAGAGCATAGGCGCCGTAGGGGCCTTCGCTATAGGTCAAGCCTTTGACCACTAACTCTATACGGTTTTCCATGTGCGGCGCGTCGCCCCCTTCTCAATGATTTGAAAAGGCTTGGAGTGCTTCCGTCAATCGCGGCACCACTTCAAAGGCATCGCCCACCACACCGTAGTCGGCGGCTTTGAAAAACGGAGCTTCCGGGTCTGA
>CAMDTE010000116.1 GCA_945907425.1 Owenweeksia hongkongensis DSM 17368
TGGTCTAAATCGAAAAAAATGTGTTTGTATTTCATTCGCTGAGCACATCTTCCGGACGAAATCCCACCAAATACACTTTATTCGTTGTCCGCGTAAGCGCCGTATAGAGCCACCGAAGGTATGCCGCGTTGTCCAGTCCTTCTGGCTCATAGGCCTGTTCAATGAATACGGTTTCCCATTGCCCTCCCTGGGCTTTGTGGCACGTCACCGCGTAGGCAAATTTCAATTGCAGGGCTTGCGCATACGGATCCACGCGCAGGGCTTCCTTTCTTTCTTTTTGCGTGGGGAAATGCGCATATTCCGCTTGAAGTGATTGGTACAATGCCTGAGATTCTTCTACGCGCAAGGCGGGTGAATCAGAGTCCAATACCGTCAACAAGACCTTTGCCTCTATCAATAGGTCGTCTTCACGATCAGTCCACCGCAAACGCGCATCGGCAAAAACCAAACCGTATTTATCCTCTTGATTCGATAACGCCATGACTTCAAAAATATCTCCATTGGCCAAAAAGCCGGCTGGATGGTCTGATGGCAACCAATGATAGTTGTTTTTTACCACCATCACTCTATCGCCCGCACCCAAGAGTTCCTCTGCTCCTAGCAATCGGCTCCTGATTTGTCGGTTGTACAATACCGCCCTTTTGTTGCTTCGCGTCACAACGATGGTTTGATCTACTCCGGCACTGTACGATTGTTCCAAAGCTTCCATTACTTCGTAACCGTCCTGTAGAAAGTGCACTTCTCCTTTGGGAGAGAGTCCCGGAAATTGAATGGACTCTGCCAAGAGCGCCTCTCTCAGTCGGGTAGCATTCCTTAGAACCCAAGACGTTTTCTCTTGCCGTACCACCTCGGTCAATTGAACAGAAACCGATTCCCAGCCGTGCTGCTTTAACAATCGGTCCGCATCCAAGGCCGGACTTTTCCCTTCTCCTACCGGAGGCAATTGGGCAGGATCTCCTAAAAAAACCAACCGGCAATCAACGCCCGAGTGGACAAAAAACAAAATATCTTCCAGCAAGGAACGGCCCTGTGAACCATCCGACGGGCGATCCGACACCATAGAGGACTCGTCAATAAAAAAGACAGCACGGGTCAAGGGATTGGTTCTCAACCCAAAGGAAAAGTGACCCTCAGGTGTTAGCGTAGATCGGTACAAAATTCTATGAGCAGTGTACGCCCTTCTGCCAGTGGAATCCAACATTACTTTCGCCGCTCGACCCGTAGGTGCCATAAAAACCACACGAAAACCCACAGAAGGAAGCCATTTACTGAACGTGCGCAGCAAAGTCGTTTTGCCCGTGCCGGCATACCCTTGCAAGATCATGGCCGTTTTAGACCTTCCTTCCCATAAAAACTGGGAAAAAACATCAATCGCCCTCCGCTGCCCTTCCGTAGGATTCAAGATCCATTCCTTTAAAAAGACCTCGGAAAGCATAGCAAGGTTCATTTGCATAGGTTTTGCCTTGTTTTTTTGTTTAGTTTTGATGCGCAAATTTTAACCACTATGAATGCACGTTTGATTTTTGCCGTTAAGGCTGTTTTGATGATTACCATTGTGATTTTTTCGTATAAAATCTACAGGATTATTATGGAGCCCATCGAATTCGCCGGGCTAAAAGATCGTCGTTACGAAGATACCAAGGTACGCTTAGAACAAATTCGCGACGCGGAATTGGCCTACAAAGAGGAATATGGAGTATTTCAGGGTGATCTTGACCAACTCATTGATTTCGTGGCCAACGGACGTGTTTCTATTGTATTGCGTAAAGATTCTTCGTTCCAATACTACGACAGGGTGTATCAGCAAGAGATGAGCAAAGACACGGTGGTGTTGCGAAAAATAGGAGAAGCGCCCGTTGTGCAGAAGTTGCAACAAAAACCAGAATTGTTTGGCGCTGATTTCAAAGCAGAGGATTTGCGGTTTGTCCCTTATTCCAACAAAGTTCCTTTCGCTTTGGCGACCGGAGAGGTCGATAGAAACGACGTAAAGGTTCCTGTGTTCGAAGCGAAAGCGGAAAATAAAGATATATTTCAGGATGTAATGGAAACGTACCATTCTTTGATCATGCATTTGCCTACAAAATACTTGGCCATAGGATCTTTGCAAGAACCTACACTGAGTGGTAACTGGAAGTAATTTTTCTGATCTACAGGGTTTATGGTGGAGTTCTTCCGCCGTAAGGACTGATGCGGCGCTCCGGGTGAATATACTTCTCGAGGAGCGCCGCTTCTTGTATTGCCTCACCCTTGATTTTTCCCCTGTAGCCCTTGGCGCGTGCAACTGGAGCGAGTCCTCAAAGTGGTGGGAGCAATTGCAATCAGAAGGAGTGGCCTCCGTGTTTTGTGGCGTTCCCTCCCGGTGCACCACCTGGGTTCCTGCCGACTTGTTCGATTCGGAAGATTCTGCGTGGGTAGGTCCGCTCATCTCTCATCGCAAAGTAGAGACATGGGCAAATTTCTTTGTGCCAGGACAAAAAGCCTGGGCCTATTATTGTTTGGATTTTGACGTGCAATCATGGGTGAAAGAAATAGAATCTTCGGTTCCGTGCGAGGTGACCCTACTTCCCTCAGAAGTACTCTCTGCACTGCATCCACCGCGCTTTTCAGACGCCGTTGTGTGCGTCCATTGGGTAGATTCCAAAGTCGAAATCGCCTGCTTTCAAAACGGCCTGTTGGTCTTTTCTAACACCTTTTCAGCTAGTTCAGCAAACGACGCAGCCTATGCTATCGGCCTCGCGTACGAACACACGTCCTGGAGCGGATTGAATACGCCCTTGTGGTGGAGCGGGAATCACGATCAACTCTCCCAAAGTCTATCGTTGATGGAACCCTTTGTCTCCGTTATTCATCCTTTCCCCTCCTTGCCTTCCCTGCCAGAGACCTTGGGCGACTGGCGATCCAATCCCGCCTTACTCAGGCTTTTTCAATTGACATTATGCGTATAGGAAGCGGAAAATTTCGCGGCAAAATAATCGCTGCTCCGAAAAATCTACCGGTAAGGCCCACGACAGACATGGCCAAAGAGGCCCTATTCTCCATACTGGGCAATACTTTTTTCTTTGAGTCGGTGCGGTTTTTGGATCTCTTTTCAGGCACGGGCAACCTTTCTTACGAAATAGCCTCTCGAGGCTGTGAAGACATTACCGCCGTCGATAGCTTTAGAGAATGTACAAAATTCATTCAAAAAACGTCTGTCGCTATGGGATTTCAGGGGTTTACTGTTTTCACTTCCGACGCAATAAAGTATTTGGATCGCTTTGGTTCCTCTTGGGATCTCATCGTCGCTGACCCACCCTACGATTACAAAGAGTACGGCAA
>CAMDTE010000117.1 GCA_945907425.1 Owenweeksia hongkongensis DSM 17368
AATGGAATTCTCGCCGTGCGAATAGGATGCATCGATAGACCACACAATAAAAGTGCGTAACGAATCCGATGCATTGGCCGCATTAAAAAAGGTATACCAAATAGTGTCTTGACCAGCCACCCCGTTCGCCGGAAGATACACATAGGCACTAAAATCAGAAGCCGTTTGACCCGGAGCGATGGTCACCGTTCCTTGGCTTTGATTCACCCAATAAGGATAACACAAATCCCAGCAGAAGTAATTGGAGTCCACAAAAGCAGCTGTTTGACCCACTTTGGCGCGCTTTACAAAATAATTGTTCGTAACCGTGGCGGTGTTTTTTACCGTGATGTGCCCAGTGATTATGCCCGTATGTGTGCTGTTTCCACGGACCAGGCTGTCCATTGAGGTGATTTGTAATGTCTGTCCTTGCAAAGGCGCATAGAGGAATAACCCAAAAAAGAGAAGAGTCCAAGAAGAAAGTAATTTCATCGTTATCTGTAAGTTTACTAGCAAAAGTACATTAAAATACAAAATTTCTGTACCTTGAACCCCTCCAATTAAACCCATGCACCATGAAAAAATTATTTACCATTGCAGCCTTTGCTTTGCTTACACCCCTTGTTTTTGGTCAGGCAACGCGAACGGTTCTTTTTGAAGAGTTTACGCAAGCCTCTTGCGGCCCTTGTGCCTCTCAAAACCCTGCGTTCAACGCTCTGTTGAATGCCAACCCCACCAAAGCCGTGTCGATCAAATACCAAACCAGCTGGCCCGGTGTTGACCCCATGAACGCGCAAAACCCATCAGAGGTAGCTACTCGTGTAACCTATTATAGTGTAAACGGTGTGCCGTGGACCGCTATGGACGGTGTTGCACCTACGGGCTCAGCCTACGCCGGCGCTCCGGCGAATGTGACCCAATCTCTTTTGGATGCGCGCCAAATGATCTCTTCCTCTATGTCCATTATACTGGGCCATCAATTAACCCCAGGCAATGACTCCATTGAAGTGGCTGTGTATGTATCCAATGCACTGTCTAGCACATTGACTTCAGGAGCGGCTGGATCTTTGAAACTGCATGTAAGTATCGTAGAGAAAACGATCAATTTCCCCACAGCTCCGGGCTCCAATGGCGAAACAGAATTCCACAATGTTATGCGGAAAATGCTGCCTGATGCCACGGGAACTACATTGCCAGACAGCTGGACATCTAGCCAAATGCAATCGTACAACTTCAAAGTGGCATTGCCTTCGTACATCTACAACCTAGGGCAGGTTGCCGTCGTTGCTTGGGTGCAAGACAACAGCAACAAAGAAGTAAAAAATGCTGCCTATAGTGGCCCGCAAGCCGTAGTAGGCAATGTGCACGATGCTGGTGTCGCTGCTGGTGCTGCGCCAACCGGCGGTTTGTGCAATACCTCATTCACTCCGTCTTTGACCTTGACCAATAGTGGTAGCACAACCCTTACCTCTGCCACCGTTTCTTACACGATGAATGGCGGGACGCCTGTAACCCAATCATGGAGCGGTAGTTTGTCCGCCGCGGGTTCTGTCACTGTCTCTTTCCCGTCCGTGACATTGAACGGTGGTGCCAATACGTTTGTTTACGGAGTTACTTCACCCAACGGTGGGGCAGATTACAACACAATGAACAATACATCGGCCACACTTCGCATCAGCACTATTGGAGCCACGGCCATGAATACTCCCTACAACGAAGGATTGGAGGCCGCAACAACCACTGCGTTGCCTGCCGCTTCTGGACTGATTCAAGGCGGAACCTCTCCTCGTTTGTTTGTCATTAGCAAGGCTGTGGCTGGCACCACGCAAAATTTGGGCGGTTACGCAACCAGCGACAAATCACTCATGTTTGACTTTTATTCTGTGAACGCAGGGGGAACCATGTCCATCACGACCCAAAAAATAAAAGCAGGTACTTTGACTTCACCCAAATTGTATTTCCAACACGCTCACGCACTATACGATGGTACAGAGCCTGATCAATTGAAAGTATACGCATCCACCAACTGCGGTCAAACCTGGACCGAAATTTGGAGCAAAACGGGTAACGCGCTTGCAACACATTCTCCCGTTGGAAACAATACTCGTTTTTGGCCTGCGGCTGCCGATTGGATGCAAAATGTGGTTTCCTTGGCTGCCTACAATAGCAACGAATTGATTTTGAAGTTCGACGGCACCTCTGGATTTGGTAACAGCTTGTTTATCGACAATATTTGGGTCTCCAACAATGCGTTGGGTGAAGAGGAACGGGAATTGGCTTCCGTCAATGTTTTCCCTAACCCTGCGGTAGATGTGGCTCGAATTGCTCTGCAGTTGAACGACAACAGCCAAGTGGGTGTTTCTGTGTTCAGTGTAAACGGTCAATTGGTAGTGGAAATTCCTGCCCGCGACTTGTCTGCTGGTTCACACGAAATAGCCATCCCGGTAGCCTCTTTGGCCAACGGTGTGTACACAGCTCAGATTACCTTGAATCAAGAGATCAAAACAGTTCGCCTTTCTGTTGCGCACTAATTATTTTATTTGTTAGATTCTCAAGCATCCGGAGGGTTTCCTTCGGATGCTTTTTTTATCTTAGAGTTATTAAATCAACCACGGCATGCGCCCACCTCTCTTTTTCTTGGCAGCAATCTTCAGTGTAAGCTCTTGGGCGCAAATATTTCCGCACGCGCAAGTGCAAACGCTTCAGGGAACGTCAATGGATGCCGCCACAGTGAGCAACAATGGAAATCCTATCATCGTCAGTTTTTGGGCGACTTGGTGCAAACCCTGCATCAATGAATTGAACGCTTTCGCTGATTATTATGAAGCATTGGTGGAGAAAACAGGAGTGCAGTTGATAGCCGTTTCCATCGATGATCCTCGGACCATGGGGAAAGTAGCCCCTTTTGTGGCGGGCCAAGAATGGGACTACACCATTTGGCTAGACCCCAACAGTACGTTGCGACGAGCCATGGGAGTGAACAACGTTCCCCACACCTTTTTGTTCAATGGAAAAGGGGAACTTGTGTACCAAGTGAATAAATATATCCCCGGTGAAGAAAAACACTTGGTGGAAAAAGTCGAAGCTTTGATGGCTAGCAAAATCGTACCTGAATGAAGGCTATCGGTTTCCTAAAAATCCTCTCCTTGGGAGTTCTTACCCTGAGTGGCTGGGGGATTCCTTTGGCTCTTCGGGGCCAAAATACAGCCTCGCCCGGAGAATTACACGCCATTTTTCAATGGGATGGTCAAGCCTATGTGAGGGATACCGTTTTGGATCCAACGGGTCA
>CAMDTE010000118.1 GCA_945907425.1 Owenweeksia hongkongensis DSM 17368
CCCTGTCTTATGGAAGTCAACTATCTTGTTTTTAATACATTAGACTCTACTAATGCGGAAGCCCGTCGGCGCATAGGCCTGGAAACGGCCGGCCATTGGACTGCCATAACGACCGATTTTCAAACGAACGGCAAGGGTCAGCAGGGTACTCGCTGGCAGAATGTCAGCGAAGGAGGCGTTTATTTGTCTCTTTTATCACCAGAAATCTCCTGGGAAAAAGGATCGATGGTTCCTTTGCAGCAATGGATCGCGTTGACTGTCCTTCGCATACTCCAGCGTTTTGTGCCCGATGCACAAATCAAATGGCCCAACGATTTGGTCGTAGAAGGAAAAAAAGTCGGAGGGATATTGGTGGAAGCACAGTGGCGAGGAAGGCGGATGCATCGGGTTATTATAGGCATAGGACTCAATACCCAAACGGTCCCCAATCCTCCCGTTCCTTTTGCGTCTGCGGTCGTGCTGCATACACAACAAGCCATTCCCACAGTGTCTGAATGGAGTCGGCTTTTGGTGAAGGCATTGGTTGGAGCGCTCGACTCTCCTCTTCCTTTCGGGGACAATTCAGCTCTTACGGAAGAATTTCATCAGGCTTTGTGGCGATGGAACACGTTGAGCCCTTTCCAAAGGGTAAATACAGACAAGGTCTGGTGGGGAACTCCGGAGGCCACCTCTCGGGATGGGAAAATAGGCATCCGATTGGCCGAGACCCAAACATTGGCTTGGTTTGATTTAAAAGAAGTGGAGTGGGTGCGGCAATGAAGCGTTACAAAGCCCAGGTAGAAGGGGATTTACGCCATTCAGAAAGCAGGTGCATTTCTTCCTTTTTAATGGTGCCAACGGCTTGAGCATGAGCTAAAAGGGCGTCGTAATCGGATAGAGTCGTAAGCGCACAATTCGCGGCTTCAAAGGCACTATCTGCCACGGGAAATCCATAAGTAAAAATTCCCACCATGCCCAAAACCTGTGCGTCCAATGCTCTCAGAGCGTCAACCGCTTGCAGGGAACTTTTGCCCGTAGAGATGAGATCTTCAATCACCACAACTCGGCGATTGGGTTCCAAATACCCTTCCACAAGATTTTGTCTGCCGTGCTCTTTTGCAGTCGACCGAACATAAACCATGGGCAGTCCCAGTTCTTGCGCGACCAAGGCAGCCAAGGCAATAGCGCCTGTAGCCACTCCTGCAATGACTTCTACGCCCGGATAGTGCGCCCGGATAACCTTCACCATTTCGTCCCGAAGAAAATTCCTGATGGGAGGGAAACTCAACGCCATGCGGTTATCACAATAGATGGGCGACTTCCATCCAGAAGCCCAAACAAAAGGATTTTCAGGTCGAAGCTGAATAGCTTTAATTTGCAAAAGAAATTCAGCCGTTTGTGCTGCGGAAGAGTTGGAGAATACCATAAAGCAAAAATACACACACATGACCACTAATGAATCCTTCATGCCAAATGAAATTGCCCTTACTGCCGCCGGCGGTTGGGTTACCAACGCCGATGGGGATATCTTATGGATTCACCGATTGGGTGTTTGGGACTTGCCGAAAGGGAAGCAGGAGAAGGGAGAATCTCTTATGGATTGCGCTGTGCGCGAGGTTCAGGAGGAGTGCGGTTTGAAGGGAGTGCGGATAGTGCGCGCCCTTTGTCAAACAGTGCATAGATACGCCCTAGGGAATCAAACGATGGTAAAAACGACCCATTGGTTTTCCATGGAAGTGGACGGAGTGCCGCCCTTGACACCGCAAAAGGAAGAGCGTATCTCTCGGGCCGAATGGGTACCCATAGAAGATTGTAGTTTTTTGGCTGGATCTACTTACCCTACGATCCGGGAAGTACACTATTGCGCGGTGCAACCGTCTCTTTAGAGCAGAATTAGGTTTTCTGGTAGAAAAACAGAGGCGTTTCCTCCATGGCGAATGACATCGCGAACAATGGAGGAGGATATGTAAGCATACCGGGCAGTTGTGAGTAAAAATACCGTATCCAAGGAGGGGTTCATTTGACGATTGGCCTGGGCAATAGACTTTTCAAATTCAAAATCGGACGGATTGCGTATTCCGCGCAACAAGAAGTCTGTGCCCACTTCCTTTGCAAAATCGATCGTGAGACCGCTGTAGGATTGAACGGAAATTTTCGGCTCTTGAACGTATAGGTTGCGTATCATGGCCATGCGTTTTTCCAGGGAAAACAAATACGATTTGTCTATGTTTTCTCCGACGCCAATGATCAGCTCATCAAACAAAGGCAAGGCTCGCCGGACAATGTCTTGATGCCCGAGAGTAAAGGGGTCAAAGGACCCTGGGAAAAGAGCGGTCTTGAGCATCGCGTAGAGTTTCTTGCAAAAGCAGAGTGAAAAATTCAGACAAGGTCCGACCCGAAGCCACCACTTGCTGGGGGATAATACTAGCAGGACTCATCCCCGGGATGGAATTGATTTCTATTAAAACAGGCCGTTGGGTCACTTGATCCACGATAAAATCGCATCGTACTACCCCGCGAAGATGGAGGTGTTCGTATACAAAATGAGTAATGGATTTGATTTCATCGGACACCATTTTAGACAATCGAGCGGGCGTGACTTCTTCCGATGCGCCACTGTACTTTGCCTCGTAATCAAAAAATGCCTTTTTGGGTATGATTTCCGTGATCTCTAAAACCGCTGGTTCCCCTTTGATGCGGGCAATCCCACACCCCACCTCTGTTCCCAGGATGCCCTGTTCAATGACCAATCGATGATCCTCTTTGGCAGCAAAGAGCAAAGCCTGTGGTAAATCGTCCCAACGGTCCACTTTTGACACCCCGAAACTGGATCCACTTCTACTGGGTTTTACAAAAACAGGCAGTTTCAGTTGTTTTTTTACACAGGCTTCGCGGACAGCGGAGGGGTCTACTTTGGAATGAGTCAAGACGGAGGGGGCCACGCGCACCCCGAGAGTCGTCAAGAGTAGGTTGCATTCCGCCTTATTGAACGTCAAAGCTGCTTCAAATGCGTAACACGAAGTATGTGGAATATCCAGAAGGGATAAATACCCTTGCATCAAACCATCCTCCCCCGGTGTGCCGTGAATGGCATTGAACAGGGCATCGAATGTCATCCGTTCACCGTTTATATGGGCAGAAAAGTCATTTTTATTGATGGGGTGCATTTCCCCTGAGGTGTCTAATACATTCCAGCCTTCCGGTAAAATATGGATCCTGTAGGGCTCAAAGTACTGCCGGTCCAAATGATCATAAACAGTTTGACCACTGAGCAGGGAGATCTCCAC
>CAMDTE010000119.1 GCA_945907425.1 Owenweeksia hongkongensis DSM 17368
GGTTGGCTTTTAAGGTATTCACACGCAAAATCACTTGAGTGGGCTGATTCAAAGCCTTGGCCAACTGAGTCCAACGCTCCACACCTACTTCTGTTTCCATCCGCTCTGAATACCAATCGGCATAACTTTCTTTTTGAACCAACGGCAAAGAGGAAACATCGCACACTGGTTCTAACGAAATGCCTTTTTCAATCGCCCATTCGGGTATTTCTTCCCCCCGAACAACAGAATAGTACACCCAAAAAAGCCGTTTCAGTGCTTGACGTTTCAGCGAAGGCTCTTCTCCCAGAAGGGCCCATAAATAACGCCAATGGCGAACAATCTCGTAGGTATGTTCGGCCACAAAGGATCTATCCCTACTCCCCCACTTCTTGTTGGCTTTGAGCACTTGCTCTAGCACCGAATGCACATACTGCACTCCTCCAAAAGAGCGCTCGAGCACTTCTAAAACGCCGGCTACGGTATTGGGGTAAGGAGTCATGGGCAGAGGTTCGGTTGTAAACCCAAAATTACGGCAAAGGCGATGTATTTTTACCCTATGGAGATTCGACCCTTGACGTTGGAAAACAGCGAATTGGCTTTAACGGCTGAATTGATGCAAACGGTCTATGGTCAAAAAACACGACTGACTGAGTCGTATTTGCATTGGCAGTACGTAGAGAATCCCTTGGGCCCTGCCATCGGGTTCAATGCCTGGGACGGAAATCGCCTCGTTGGGCACTACGCTATTATTCCCGTAGAACTTTCAGGTAAGGAGTACAAACAATTGTGGTACTGGTCGTTAAATACAGCGACTCGTCCTGAATACAGAGGAAAAGGATGGTTTCCTTCCTTGGCAAAAAAAACATACGAACTGGCCCAGCAAAAGGGAGCATCGGGCGTTTTGGGAGTGGCTAACCGTATGAGTTACTCCGTATTTGTTCAAAAATTGGGATTCCATTCCTTGGGCGCCTTGTCCATCTATCTATCGATCAAAACAACGGTGGACAATCGGGCGTACATCACTCGAAACATCCAGGAAGTGTGGAAATGGCGGTCAAAAAACCATCCATGGCAACATCAACGTTCCGGCGTGTATTGCTGTTTATTGAAAGGACTCCCTTTGATCAGTAAAATCGAAGGAGAAAAAACTATCTGGGGGCCGCGTCTGTACGTCGCGCTAAAAAAACCAAAAAATAAGTGGGGATTTCTTTGGCCTTTCTCGTGGCGCCCAAGCGCGTGGGAGGTCATCCTTCTGCCGTTGAAACCTATGGAACCAAAATTCCTGGAAAGCATCCAAGTGGAGCTCTTGGATTCAGACGCCTTTTGATCCAACACCCCCTGGCCGGGGCTTACCTTTTTTTGAAAAATCGTTTTTGCGGACGGGGCGCCCCTTCTTTTGCTACGGCGTGGTTTACATCGCCAAAGACTTCCTTCTCAAAGGTGCGTTGGATTAATTTCTCGATGCGGGCGAATCTATACTCTTCCAACGGACTGACAAAGGTGATGGCTGTCCCGGTGGTTTTTGCCCGCGCAGTTCGTCCTATGCGGTGTACATAGTCTTCTGGATCGTGGGGGACATCAAAATTGATCACCAAATCAATTCCTTTCACGTCGATACCGCGACTCATCACGTCGGTGGCAACCAATATGCGTGTGTTTCCGTTTTTAAAGGAGCGAAGCGCCGCTTCCCTCTCCTCTTGTGAATAATCGGACGAAACGGCCAAGACGGAGAAATGACGTTCTTTCAATCGACGATACAACTGTTCCACCTTTTTCTTGGTGGAACAAAAAACAATGATGGATTGAAAATCGGCTGTTCCGTCCCCTGACAGCAAGGTTTTAGCCAAATTCAATTTGTTATCCTCCATGACGCTGAAAATGCGCTGCAAAACACCTTCAGCGGGCTTGGCGATGGAAACGCTTACTTCCGCAGGGTTGTGCAAGATTTTGATTGCCAATTCTCGAATTTTTGGCGCCATGGTGGCAGAAAACAACAAGCCTTGCCTTTTAGCGGGCAGTTTGTGGATGATTTTTAGGATGTCATCGTAAAATCCGATGTCCAGCATGCGGTCCGCCTCGTCCAATATCAAATGCTTTACGCTTTGAAATTTCACGTTGCCCTGTTCCATGTGGGCCATCAACCGACCGGGAGTCGCAATGATGATGTCCGCCCCCCCTTTGAGGGCAGCGCTTTCTTGGTCCCAAGCCACACCGTCACCGCCACCGTACACCGCTTTGCAGGTGGCGTGCGTGAAATACGCCAAGCCCTCTACTTGTTGTGCAATTTGAATGGCCAACTCGCGCGTAGGACACAAAATAAGGGCCTTCACTCCTTTTTCGTCCGTTTCTGACAACTGATTGAGCAGCGGCAACACAAAGGCTGCTGTCTTTCCCGTGCCTGTTTGGGCGCAACCAATGACATCTCGACCCTCTAAAATCAAAGGGATGGCTTTGTCCTGGATTTCTGTGGCCTCGTCGTATTGCATGTAGTATAAAGCATCGAGCAGTGTATCGTTGAGACCAAATTCGGTAAATTTCATAGAAAGGGGGAATTCAAAATAGTTTAAAAACGGTACAGGGCGGAGACGGTGGCATTGATAGTGAATGCGCTGATGCCAGGAAAACGGAAATCATTGGGCACTCCCTCGGGATCGTAAATCCAATTGAAATTATAGGTTTTCAACCCTTGCAATCGGGCCGTAAGCAACCATTGTTTGTACGGCGTGGAATACACCACCGTTCCCGACAGATCTGTGTAATGTTTGGAGGCATCCACAAAGAAAGGATTGGATCCACCGAGCCATAAATAAGGCAACCGCGTGTAGAACATGTCGTTGTTGTAAATGACGCGCTCCAAAACCACTCCCAATGCCTTCACTCCCTCTCTTCTGATGATGGACATTGTCTGCATATTGCTTCCCGGACCGATGCCTGCGCCTAAAACCTGACCCCTGTGCGTATAGTTGGTCGTAGTTCCGTGGGTATAGAAGGAATAATTGCGCGCCCTGGAAATGATACTAAACCCTTGCTGCAATTGGGTGATTTCTCCTACAATTTCTAAATAGGCATTTTTTTTGAGCAGGGGCTGGAGTTTGCGGCCGCCAACTAGATAGGCTCGGGTATGCTCCGGCTCGGTGATGAGGTCTTCGAAATCCCATGCGGCATCTTCCCTTGCGTATTCAAAATAAAATTCTGCTTTGGATTCGGGCAATTTGTACCGCATAAACAAAGAAACCAATTG
>CAMDTE010000120.1 GCA_945907425.1 Owenweeksia hongkongensis DSM 17368
ATGACCATCCACAAAGCCAAGGGATTGGAATATCCCGTTGTTTTGTTTCCCTTTGCCAACTGGGCTAACAAAGGGAGCTCCTTGTGGATGTCGCTTCAGAAGGATCCGTGGGGCACTATGGCCGCAGAAAAAATTCCCGTAGGATTGATTGCTGTGCGATCAGCCGCCTTAGCCCCCTTGAGACAGCGCATCCCGGAATTGCAAGAAAAAGCAGCTGAAGAGGAAGCGAATCAGGTCTTTGATGATGCCAATTTGTTTTATGTGGCCATGACTCGTCCTAAGGATGTGCTGATTATGTGGACGCCAACGGTAAAAAACAATGTGTATTTGCCGTGGTTTTCTGCTTTTTTAGCATCGGAAGGCGATCCAGAAGCCACGGAAAAAACCTGGGGAAAAATTCCTACACTCGAGGAGAGAAAAGAGGAAGCTCGTGAGAGCAGGGGCCCCATAGCTCTTGAAATGAAATCCTTTTCTAGCGCACCGTGGACGGATCGCGTACAGATTTTGCCCGCAGAGGAAGAGGATGAGTCCGATGCCCGGCAGCGCGGAGAGCAATGGCACCGATTGATGGAATCCATTCGATTTGAGGAGGATGTTTCAACAGCGGTTGCACTTTTCTGCGTTACGCAGGCGGAGCGCTCCCTTTTTGGCCCGTGGGCAGAGGCCGTTGTGCGCCACCCCGCCCTAAAGGATTTATTTGAACGCACTGGGGTTGCCCACCTCTGGACAGAAAGACCCTTGTTAGCACCCAAAGGGGATATCTTACGGCCAGATCGCATAGTAGAACGAAAAGACGGTTCGTGGGCGGTTTTGGAATACAAGACCGGAAAGCCAAAGAATTCTCATCGCGATCAAGTGGACCGGTATGCGGATCGATTGAAGGCCGCTGTAAACGCCCCTGTCAGTCGTTACCTGGTGTACCTTTGCCCTTATAATCTTGAAGTATATGTCTGGTAAATCCGAATTTTATGCCGGCCTGCGGGCGGAATTGATGTCTATTGAGGCCGATGGATTGCTGAAAAAAGAAAGAATTATTTCCTCGCCTCAAGATGCCGTCATTCGCCTGAACGACGGATCGGAAGTACTCAATTTTTGCGCCAACAATTATTTAGGGCTCAGCAGCCATCCGCAGGTAGTAGCGGCGGCGCACAGGGCTTTGGATAGCCATGGATTTGGCATGAGTTCTGTGCGATTTATTTGCGGAACGCAAGATATTCACAAACAATTGGAGCAGCGAATTGCTTCCTTTTTGCATACAGAGGACACCATTTTATACGCGGCGGCTTTTGATGCCAACGGAGGAGTTTTTGAACCCCTTTTGGGTGAAAAAGATGCGATTATTTCGGACGGTTTGAATCACGCTTCCATCATTGATGGGGTACGACTCTGCAAAGCGATGCGTTACCGGTACGCCAACAATTCCATGGAAGATTTGGAAGAACAGCTCAAAGCCGCGGATGCGGCTGGGGCGCAAACCAAGTTCATCGTCACGGACGGCGTATTTTCCATGGACGGTTACGTGGCGCAGCTAGATAAAATATGTGATTTAGCCGATGCATACGGCGCACTCGTGATGGTGGATGAATGCCATGCGACGGGTTTTATTGGCGCAACGGGCCGAGGTTCTTTGGAGCTTCGGGGAGTCTTGGGCCGAGTAGATATTATTACGGGAACACTGGGAAAGGCCTTGGGCGGAGCCATGGGAGGATTCACCACAGGGAAGAAAGAAGTCATCGATATGCTTCGTCAACGCTCAAGACCCTATTTATTTTCCAATAGTCTAGCCCCGGCCATTGTGGGGGCGAGTTTGGCCGTTTTGGATTTACTGACCACCTCTACTGCGTTGAGGGATACATTGGAGGCCAACGTGAAACAATTTAAAGCCGGAATGCGCCTGGCGGGTTTTGACTTCAAGGACGGAGAATCGGCCATTGTTCCCGTGATGCTCTACGATGCTACTTTGTCCCAAAAATTTGCAGATGCCTTACTGGAGCGCGGGATCTATGTGATCGGCTTTTTCTATCCCGTAGTTGCCAAGGGACAAGCGCGCATTCGCGTACAATTGAGCGCCGCCCATACGCCCGAGCACATTGACAAGGCCATTGCGGCGTTCACGGAAGTAGGAAAAGAACTAGGCGTTATCGCCTAAGAGGGTTGTCCAAACCAAAGGGAGAACGATTTTATCGTGTCAAGAAGTAAAAGCTGTTTGCCGGCAACACCTTTTTCCCCTTTGCGCTCCATCGAATCTTCTTTCCCGTAATGGCGTTCGTGTACGTTCCTGCGGGAGCACCGGAATAATGAATTTTCTGTTCCGCCCCATCAAAATTGGCCATAAAGACGACGGTGTTGTCCCCTTTGCTGCGGGAAAAAGCATACACGCGGTCGTTCTGAGTGGTGATGGGAATTTGCTCTCCGCCGTATTGTCCGTTGGCAAGGGCTGGTTGTTTGTGTTTCAAATCCATCATGCGCGAATAAAAATCTGTTTGAGGGGAGCCGTTCCAATCGATGGTATCGCGCTCAAAAAAACGCAAGCTTTTGTTTAGACTGACTTCCTGTCCATTGTAAATCAACGGCATGGATTTTTCCCACGCCACACAAAGAGCGAAAGCCGCTTGTGCATTCGCTCCCAGGCGTTTTTGAACGGTTCCGTTCCAGGAGTTCTCGTCGTGATTGTCTATAAACATCATCAGATATGCATCCTCCGGAAATTCTTTTCGCTGTTTGGCCAAGTAAGAATCCAATGCTGCAACGGATTCTCCCTTGCCCGCTACTTTGTTGAGCACATGATGGAATTCCCATCCATAGGTCATGTCAAACCCAGAACGGTGCATTCCCGGAAAGTTGCTTTCTGCCAGCAAGAGCAAATCAGGTTTTAAATCGCGCAATTGACGATTTGTTTCGGCCCAAAAGTCAAAAGGAACGCCTCCCGCCATGTCGCAGCGAAATCCATCCAATTGGAATCGATGAACCCACCAAGCCATTTCTTCTCGCATGGCCTGTTGCAATCCGTCGTTGGAATAATCCAATTCGGCTACATCGGTC
The DNA here is from genome assembly GCA_945907425.1 of Owenweeksia hongkongensis DSM 17368. Classification (GTDB taxonomy): domain Bacteria; phylum Bacteroidota; class Bacteroidia; order Flavobacteriales; family Schleiferiaceae; genus CAMDTE01. The sequence continues at coordinate 3,043 of CAMDTE010000120.1, forward strand.
CAATCTGTGGGCTGGTCGTGGTCGTTGCGGCCATTGCTAATGATTCCCTGCGCGTCACGCCAGAAGTATTCCGGATGTTCAGTCATCCAGTGATGATCCCAGGCCGTATG
>CAMDTE010000121.1 GCA_945907425.1 Owenweeksia hongkongensis DSM 17368
CGCTTTCCAGGTCAAAAAATTCGATTAGCGGAAGGCCCTTCGGATGCAATGGATACTTTACTCCATAGGCTATTCACCCCTTCTTTGCGGCTCAGTGTTAACAAGAAAATCATCCCGTTTCATTTGGTGAAACGAATATCAACACCAGAGTCGACCCTTCTGTTTTATTCTACGCCCAAAGTACCACCACCCAAAGCGTCCACGGCCCTTACTTTTTGGGATGGACAGCTGATGGAGTATTTCCCTGGTCAGATCACGATTGTCCATGCAGAGTGGGCGGGAAACAAACTTTCCAGATCCTTGCGAAAAGGAGATGACGTTATAGAACTGCGTTTTCCGTAGATTCGTGCTCAACAATGGAAACCTTTGAACTATTTGCCCCCCTTGGGTTTTTTCACATTCTGGATACAAACGCCTGGGATCATCTTCTTTTTTTACTTCTTTTGGTTTGTGTTTATGGATTTTCTCAATGGAAACAGTGGGGAATGGCTACATTGCTTTTCTCCCTGGGCCACACTCTCAGTTTGTGTGCGGGCCTGTTGGGGTGGATTTTCTTGCCGAATCAGGCGGTTGAAATAGGCATTCTTTTGACCTTAGTGGTCACAGCGCTCGTCAATCTACACCCCAAATCGCTGCGCCCAAAGGGCCATGGAAGGTCTGCCGTAGCTGGCTTTTTCGGTTTGATTCACGGACTTGGTTTTGCCAAGGATTTCAAAGGGATGATGATGGAATCCACCATAGATTGGGGTGCAGTGGGTTCCTTTACCTTGGGCCTGGAAGGGGGGCAATTGGCCGTCGTTCTCGTTGTATTGTCTTTTTTGACGCTGTTGGAATCTGGCTTGCGTTGGCGTCCCAGAGAAATTGTATTGTTCTTTTCCGGCGGAGGATTGTTTTTATCCGCATATATTTTGATGATTCATTTTTATTTACGTTCATGAATAAACAGTTGCTGTGGGCATTCACCCTTCTGCTCTTTACACCCTCTTTGGCTCAAGTGGTGCCCGTGGATCGGACCAATCAAAGCAAGTTCAGGCAATTAGGAACAGAGCTTCCTACGCCTAACTCTTACAGAACCGCTAGCGGAGCGCCGGGTCATCAGTATTTTCAACAGAAAGCGGATTACGACATAGCCATCACTTTGCTAGAGGATACGCACCAAATTTTAGGAGAAGAAACCATTTTGTACACGAACAATTCACCCGATGAGTTGTCTTATCTATGGTTGCAGTTAGACCAAAACGAGAAGCACCCTGAAAGCATGACCCAGAAAATGGAGAAGGGAAGTGTTTCAGAAAAAATGTCCATTGATCAATTGGAAAAGTTGCTGTACGATTTTCCAGGAGGTTTTGCATTGGAAAAAGTGAGTTCCAATGGGGTTTCCTTGAAATACACGGTGGTTAATACCATGATGCGTGTGGACTTGCTCTCTCCTTTGAAGCCAGGGCAATCCGTTTCTTTGTTTATCAAATGGCACTTTACCTTGAATGACCGAATGCAGTACGGTGGCCGTTCGGGGTATGAGCATTTTCCGGAAGAAAACAACACTTTGTACACCATTGCCCAGTTTTTTCCGCGAATGGCTGTGTATGGAGACAATGTGGGTTGGCAGCACAAACAATTCTTAGGTCAGGGCGAGTTTACCTTGCCTTTTGGAGATTACAAAGTGGCCATTACTGTTCCTGCTGATCATTTGGTAGCAGCAACGGGCACGTTGCACAATGAAGCGGAGATTTTATCGACAGAACAGAAAAAACGATTGGCCAAAGCGCGTTTGTCCTTTGATAATCCGGTACTGATAGCCAACCAAGAGGAAGCGAAGCAAAGAGAGAAAGGCCGCGCAAAAGCCACCAAAACATGGATTTTCAAAGCGGAAAATGTGCGTGATTTTGCCTTTGCCACTTCACGGAAATTTATTTGGGATGCTCAAGCGGTGCGCATCGGCGGGAAAGTGATTTTGGCGGAGAGTTTTTACCCCAAAGAGGGCAACCCTTTGTGGGAACAATTCAGTACTCGAGTTGTTGCCCATACCCTAAAGACATACTCCAAATACACCGTGGACTATACCTATCCACGGGCCATTTCCGTCCACACGGCTGATATTGGCATGGAATATCCTATGATTTGCTTCAATGGCGGACGGCCGGAGGAAGACGGCACCTATTCGGAAGGGACAAAATATGGAATGATTGGTGTTATTATTCATGAAGTGGGGCATAATTTCTTCCCCATGATCATCAATTCCGACGAAAGGGATTGGACATGGATGGACGAGGGGTTGAACACTTTTGTCCAGTACTTGACGGAGGTGGAATGGGACAAGAATTACCCTGCACGCAGAGGTCCGGCCTACAAGATTGTGGACTATATGAAATCCCCAGCGTCTGATCAGGTTCCCATCATGACCAATTCGGAGTCCCTTCTTCAATTTGGAAATAATGCGTACGGAAAACCCGCGACTGCTTTGAATATCCTTCGTGAAACGGTGATGGGTCGTGAGCTGTTTGACTTCGCTTTCAAAACGTATTGCGAACGGTGGGCCTACAAACACCCTGCCCCTGCCGATTTGTTCCGCACCCTGGAAGATGCCTCGGGTGTGGATTTGGATTGGTTTTGGAGGGGATGGTTTTACACCACGGAAGCGTGCGATCAATCCTTGGATAATGTCCGCATTTTCGTCTTGCCAACAATCTCTTTATTAGAGACTAAAAAAGCGCGCTTAGCGAAAGAGAAAGAGAAGCAGTCTAGGCACATCGGGTACCAGCGCAACCTGCAAAACCCACCCTCTAGGGTTGAGAAGGATCCCAAAGCCTCTGATTTTTATAACCTTTGGGACAGGAGCGCTCTGACCATGGCGGAAGAAGCGCTTCAGGATCAATTGCTTCATCGTTTGTCCGATGCACAAAAACAATGGCTCGCAAGCGGTGCGGTGCTGCATGAACTCACTATTTCTAACCGAGGAGGATTGATTATGCCCGTGATACTTCGGTTTGTCCTAGAAAACGGACAGATAATCGACGAACGCTTGCCGGCTGAAATTTGGCTTACGGACGAACAGAAATTCACAAAAATCTTTGTTTTGCCTAGCAAGGCAATCTCGGTGGA
>CAMDTE010000122.1 GCA_945907425.1 Owenweeksia hongkongensis DSM 17368
AGGCGCGGCGACGATATTTTTGTTCCCGCGCCAGATCATTACGAGATTTCTAGTTTTATGGATGGGGGCATACTCACCATTTCCGATGCCCCTTGGCCTGGATTTACACCCGACTTATTGAGCATCGTATTGGTCACCGCCACACAGGCCAGTGGTTCTTTGTTGATTCATCAAAAAATGTTTGAGAGCCGATTGTTCTTTGTAGACAAACTGATCGACATGGGAGCCCAAATCATCTTGTGTGACCCGCACAGAGCCACCGTCATCGGTTTGGATCGAAAAGTAGCCTTGCGCGGTACAACCATGAGTTCCCCCGATATTCGCGCCGGAATTGCTTTATTGATTGCCGCCCTCAGCGCGGAAGGAACGAGCGTTATTCAGAACATCGATCAGATAGACCGGGGCTATGAAAACATAGATGAAAGGTTGCGCGCGATTGGCGCGGATATTGTACGTTTGGATTAAGTTTAAAAAAGAAAATGAAAAAATCAATAGTTATAGCGGGCATTTCACTGTTTGTAGTTGCCGCAACAGGGACAGCGCTTTGGGCAAACGGTCGTTTAAGTTCCCCCCTAGCCCCTTTAGAAGAGCAATCCGGTAATTTTAACGTAGGGGATGTGGCTCCCGATTTAGCGTATCCTAGTCCTTCCGGACCCGTAATTAAACTATCCAGTCTTAGAGGAAAAGTGGTTTTGATTGATTTTTGGGCATCGTGGTGCGGCCCGTGCCGATTGGAAAACCCTCACGTAGTCAGTATTTATAATCAGTACAAAGACGCCAAGTTTAAGAACGGTAAAGGCTTTACCGTGTATAGTTATTCGTTGGACCAAGCCAAAGACCGATGGATAGCCGCCATTGCAAAGGATGGGCTTGTGTGGCCCAACCACACCTCTGACTTGAAAGGATGGCGTGCGGAAGGAGCTGCTTTGTATGGGGTGAATGCTATTCCTATGACCTATTTGCTGGACGGAGAGGGAAGGATTGTGGCCAAAGGATTGCGCGGAGCGGCTTTGGAGGCACAATTGAAAGCGATGTTGAAGTAACCCCTTTCCTTTGACCGAAGCGGTCTGCCAGATTGACACTACGGTGACCTTTGGCAGACCGTTTGCATTACGCCCCGTACTATAGCCTATTAAAAAATGAGCACAAAAAAGAATACATCAGAAACCATCGAAAACGATATCCCGCTGCCCGAGAACGAAGCTTTGGATTTGGAAGGAAGCACTCCCACCGAGCCTACGGTAGAGGAGCAGTTGCAAGCTCAAAAAGACCAAAACTTGCGTTTGTACGCAGAGTTTGAAAATTTTAGGAAGCGCAATGCGCGCGAAAGGCTAGAACTTATCTCTTCCGCTAATGAGAACACTCTCAAGGCACTGATACCTGTACTGGATGACTTCGAGCGCGCCTTGAAGAATGTTTCCAGCGATTCTGAAGCCTATACGGGAGTGCACTTGATTTATGCCAAATTGGCGGACAGTTTGAAATTACAAGGCCTTAAAGCCATGGAATCATCCCAAGGACTTCCCTTTGATGCGGAAACCATGGAGGCCATTACTACTATTCCCGCACCCACCCCTGATTTAGCAGGAAGGGTGATCGATGAGATAGAGAAAGGCTACCGGATCGGGGAGAAAATCATTCGCTACGCAAAAGTAGTGGTAGGACAAGTGTAAGATTATGGCGAAACGCGACTACTATGACGTTCTGGGTGTCTCTAAAGGGGCAACAGCAGAGGAAATAAAAAAGGCCTACCGAAAAATGGCTATCCAATACCATCCCGATAAAAATCCGGATGATAAGGCGGCAGAGGAAAAGTTTAAGGAGGCGGCAGAGGCCTACGATGTGCTAGGAACGGCAGAAAAACGCCAGAAATACGACCAATTTGGACACCAAGCCTTTGGCGCTGGTGCCGGTGGCTTTGGGGGAGGCGGAATGAACATGGAAGATATTTTCAGTCATTTTGGAGATATTTTTGGAGATGCCTTTGGCGGGGGTGGCCGAGGGCAAGCCCGAGGCAACAATCTGCGTGTTCGCGTAAAAATGTCCTTGGAAGAAATTGCTTTGGGCGTTGAAAAGAAAATTAAAATCAAACGCGCTGTTTCTGCCGAAGGTCTCACCTTTAAATCGTGCACCACCTGTCATGGACAAGGACAAATAACCCGTGTTCAAAATACCATATTGGGACAAATGCGCACTGCCTCTGTTTGTCCATCGTGCCAGGGAAGTGGGAAACTCGTGGACAAAAAACCAGACGGAGTTGGTTCCGACGGATTGGAACGCATAGAAGAGGTAGTATCTATCCGAATTCCTGCAGGTGTTCAGGACGGTATGCAATTGAGAGTGACCGGTAAAGGGAATGTTTCTTTTGCCGGTGGTGCGGCAGGCGATCTCATTGTAGCCATAGAGGAAGAGGAACACGCAGATCTTAAACGTGATGGAAACCATCTTCACTTTGAATTATTTTTGAGTTTTACCGAAGCGGCCCTGGGCACTTCCGTTGATGTTCCTACAGTGCAGGGAAAAGCAAGGGTAAAAATTGATGCAGGCACCCAAAGTGGGCGAACGCTACGCTTAAGAGGAAAAGGACTTCCGAGTGTAGATTCCTATGGCCACGGAGACCAACTCATTCATGTTCAGGTTTGGACGCCAAAACATTTATCTCCTGAGGAAAAAGCCCTCTTGGAAAAGTTGAAAGACGCGAAAAATTTCCAGCCCAACCCTACTGCAAACGATAGAGGATTTTTCGATCGAGTGAGGGAAATGTTTTCTTGAATCTCCCCCTTTTTCAGGCGGTCCCTTTATTTGGCAATAGTGATGGGTCCTTTGTAGCGAATTTCAATCCCATTCAGTAAATAAAAATAATAGGTCCCTGTGGGTAATGGATCGCCGGTGGTATTTGTACCGAACCAATTATTTGAATAATTAGCGGCTCTAAAAACCTCAGCACCCCAACGATTATAGACAATGAGCGTGCATTTGTCTAAAAACATTTCTTTAGCCAAGTCCAAGAAATCATTTTTATTATC
>CAMDTE010000123.1 GCA_945907425.1 Owenweeksia hongkongensis DSM 17368
TTTATTGATAAATGCGAAATAGATTTCAACGCCCAATCCCGCTACGTAGGTAACGGCAATCATCGGAAGCAACTTTCCCGCACCCAAAAGGGCGTTTTCTAGAGTCCAAAAAGTGGTGGACGCATCCAATGCGTGGTAATACTGGTAACCGGCATTGAACATACCAAACACCAAGGCCGGCAATAAGGCTATGATCACGGAGAACATGGTGCGCTTTAAATCAATCGCATCCCGCACATGGGCACCGCTATGGGTTGTGTGACCGGGGACAAACAAGAATGTTTCCAATGCATTGTGCAAAGTGAACAAGGGGCTCTTGTCTGAAGGGCGTGTCTTATCGAGGAGATTTTGTAAGAATTTCATAGGTCCTCCGAATTAATTCATTTCTGTATAAACGGTATCCAACGCTTCACGGATTAATTCCTGCAACGGTTGTTTTGAGGTGCAGATTACTTCACACAGTGCAAAATCTTCTTCCACCACCTCATAGATGCCCAACTGTTCTAATTTTTCAACATCCAAAGACCAAGCAGCTTTCACTAATTCTTGTGGAAATATATCGAAAGGAAAAACCTGTTCGTATTGACCCGTGATGACAAAGGCGCGCTCTTCACCGTGCATATTGGTATCCAAGGCGTACGATTTGTTCGGTGTTAACCAACTACAGAAAGTGCGGGACAGGGAAAACTTGCCAACTCCTGGCAAAACCCAACCCAATAATTCGGGGGAGTCTCCCTCTGGCAAAGTCGAAACTTGTTGTGAATAAAAATGAAGTGCACCTTCCGAGGAGGTTTTGATTCCTGTCAAAACATCTCCGCTGATGATCCTCGGTTTGGCATGAACCAATTGATTCACAAGCAATTCTTTTAAACCAGCACCAGGTAAAATGGAATAGTGCTGTGGGTTTTTCACGCACTCTCCCGTAAGACTGATGACGCGGTCCAATCGGCACTGTCCTGTCGTGAACAACTTGCCTATGGCTACCACATCTTGTGCGGAAACGGCCCAAACAACCTCTCCTTTATTCAATGGGGAAACGGCGGCGATGTGAACCGACGTATTTCCAGAGGGATGAGGCCCACTGAAGGAGTGCTTTTCAACCCCTTTCGCCTGCTGAAACGCGGGGGTGGCATCTCCAACTGTCGTAGACAATACGATTTGATCAGTTAATGTAGACAAAGCTTCAATACCTGCTTGAAAGGATTCTTCCTGACCTGCCATACAAACAGGCATGGATGGAGCGTGTGGCGCTGTCGCCATACCATTGATAAAAATAGCCTTGGGTGAATCCGAAGGATTGGCTATTCGATCAAAGGGACGCATACGGACCAAAGTCCACAGCCCAGAGGCCGTTAATTTTTCTTTCACAGTGGCTGCCTCCAGTGTGCCCGAAGGGGCTGACCCGAAATCTCGGTAGGCAATCGCCGCATCGGCAGCAATTTTAACAGCCAACAATACGCGTTTTTCGCCGCGAACTATTTCCAATACTTCACCGCTAACGGGAGAAGGAATACGAACGAGTTCATTGGTTTTGGAATAAAAGACACAGTCACCTGCCAAAACTTTGTCACCGACTTTTACAGCTAGCTTGGGAGTTACCCCTTTAAAGTCAGCAGGAAAGAGGGTGTAAACAGGAGAAAAGGGCGCAGTTGAGATTGCATCACTCGGATTTCCAACGAGTTGCAAATTATACCCCTTGCGAACGCGGTGCACATTGGCCATATTGAGCGTACGGTATTAACGATTTACGGCGGCAAATGTACTCTACTCTACCTGGAATTAACTGATTTGTTGACAATTTTTTTGAATATTACACCATGAAAAAATCGACGGGGAGAGCACTCTTGTTTTGGACTATTTGCATATTTCTTTTTCACAGGCCCGTACACGCTCAAAATCCATGGAAGGGGACGGATTATTGTACGTCCGGAATAGAAACCGTGTTGGCTTATCCCGTCGGAGACCCCACCTCCTTGCCCATCGTTCCTTTAGGCAACCTCGGCAGTTTGTTGTTTTCTTTTGATGATTTGTACCAAAGATCTAACAACCTCCAGTATACATGGGTTTTGTGTTATTCTGATTGGAGCGTAGGACCCCAAATGAGTTCTGAATATTTGCAGGGATTTCTACAAGAGCCTCTTCCGACACCCCAGTATTCTTTTAATACATACCAACCTTATTCCCATTTCGAAACGCGACTTCCCTCCGAAAGCATGAGGCCCACTCGATCAGGTCATTATTTCTTGATTGTGTTTGATGAAACGCCCGATGAACCCCTTCTTGTGCAACGCGTTATTTTTTATGAGAATGTAGTGACCGTGGCCGTGCAGCCCCATCGACCCATGGCGCCTGATGCTATGAAAACACAACAAGAAGTCGATGCGCTTGTTCACCTCAATGGGTATTCTGTACCCAATCCCTTTCAAGATTTTCAATTGATCTTTTTCCAAAACAACCATTGGCCCGATAAGCCTACGCGGTTGCCCCCTCGGTTTGTCAGAGCAGATGTTTTGGATTTTAATTACGACCGAGAGAACTTGTTCCCTGGTCTGAATGAATTTCGTGAGTTCGACACGAAAAACAGCCAAGTTTCCTCTCTTTTTGTACGCAAATGGGTTTTGGATTCCTTGTGGGTGGCCTTTGTTGCACAAGAACCCCCCAGAGGTCTAGAAAGGTACGTATCTAGGACAGATATAGATGGGGGTCGATTCATCCGTAGACAAGGATTCAACGCGGCTACAGAGGCGGATTATGTTTGGGTGGATTTTGCCCTAAAAGACATTGAAGGAACGGGGCATAGACAAATTGCCGTGGTGGGTTCCTTCAATGGTTTTAGCCCACGGCCCGGAGATAATCTTCGTTTTGACCCCACTCAAGGATTCTACACTACCCGGATCAAGTTGAAACAAGGGTACTACAACTATTTGTATGCCGAAATAGTTGAGACGGGATTGGACTATGGTTTTACCGAAGGAAATCAATGGGAAACAGACAATTCCTACAC
>CAMDTE010000124.1 GCA_945907425.1 Owenweeksia hongkongensis DSM 17368
AAACGAAAATAAGCGCCGAATTACAGGGAAAGATTAATAAACTTTTCGTTGATGTTGGAAGTAACGTAATTAAAGGTCAATCATTAGTGCTGTTAGATAATTCATTATTGAAACTGCAACTGCAAACTATTGAAGTGCAAATTGAAGGATTGGAAGCCGATGTAAATCGATATACGATTTTAGCTAATGCAGATGCCATACAAGGTGTCCAGTTAGAGAAAGCAGAGTTAGGGTTAAAATCTGCAAAAGTGCAAAGAGCCACTTTCCTTGAACAAATAAATAAAACCACTATTAAAGCACCCTTTAACGGTGTAGTTACGGCAAAACTAAGCGAAGAAGGGGCATTCGCTGCACCCGGAGTTCCCTTGCTTCAAATAACTGACATAGCCCAATTAAAATTCACTGTTAATGTTCCCGAAAATGAGTTAAGTAAATTCAAATTAAAACAAAGCTACCCTCTAATGGTAGATGCTTATTCTGATATTCTATTAACGGGGAAGGCCACAATGATAGGTAGTAAAGCAAATATGGGTAATAGTTTTCAAATTCAGTTTACGGTGAACAATACATCAGACTTGAAAATAAAATCAGGAATGTTTGGTAAAGTGTATTTGAAAAATGTCCTCCAAGAAAATGACATTATCATTCCTACATCTGCAATTATTGGCTCTGCTAATCAACCGCAAATTTATCTAATAAAAAACGGTAAATCTATATTGCATAATATCACTATTTCAAAAATGATACAAAATAAAGTAGTTGTGTCAAGTGGGCTAAATGTTGGTGATGTAATTGTAACCCATGGGTTTATAAATCTTTTTGACGGTGCAAATGTAATTGTTAAATAAAATCTGCGCAAAATGAATATTACAGAAATTTCAATCAATCGTCCTTCGCTGATAATAGTTCTGTTCAGCGTACTCACATTATTAGGTATTATAGGGTATACGAATTTGAGTTACGAATTAATGCCTGATTTTAATCAGCCAGTAGTTGTAATTAAAACCGTTTATCCGGGTGCTGAACCCAGCGAAGTAGAAACATCTGTTTCCAGAAAGATAGAAGATGCCTTATCCAACCTGGAAGGTGTGGATTACTTGGTAACAAAATCATTACCTAACGCATCAATCATCATCGCAAATCTGAAATACGGAACTGATTTGGATAAAACAATGCAGGACGCTCAACGCTACATTGATAATATTCGCAAAGATTTACCACAGGATATTTTAAGTCCCGTGATGAGTAAAGTTTCGCCCAATGATTTACCGATAATGTCCATAAGTGCAACAAGTAATTTATCCGCCACAGAGTTTTATCAAAAAATGAAGGATGATTATTTGCCACAAATTCAACAAATAAAAGGTGTTGCAGAGATTACTATTTTAGGTGGTGAAGAAAGAGAAATTCAAGTAAAAATAAATCATGAAAAACTGAAACTTTACAAAATTTCAATGATTCAAGTAGTTGAAGCAATTAATCGTTCGGGCTTAGACTTGCCTGCCGGTAAAGTGCAAACTGAAAAAGAAAATAATTCCGTTCGTTTAACTGGAAAATTTACAGCATTAGAAGATATTAAAAACGTTCAGGTGGCGATGCCAGTTTTAGGTAGTCCCGTTTATGTAAAAGATGTAGCAGAGGTTTTGGATGGCATAAAAGAAACAACTTCTATCAGTCGTTACAATGGCGAAAATGGCATCGGTCTTTTACTAAAAAAACAAGGCGATGCAAACGCTGTTGATGTTTCCAAATTAGTTCGTAATAAGTTCAAATCTATTGAACAACAAAATGAGATTTCAGGTGTAGAATTTATTATTGCAGACGATAGCACAGACAATACTATTGAAGCAGTTAATTCCGTTGTTTTTGACTTAATACTAGCGGTGATATTGGTTTCACTGGTTATGCTTTTATTCCTAAGAAGTCTCAGAAACTCATTGATTGTAATAGTTGCTATTCCGACTTCTTTAGTTACGGCGTTTGCAGTAATGTGGCTTTTAGGCTACACTCTTAACCTAATGACCTTACTCGCAATGTCTTTGATCATAGGCATTTTGGTGGATGATGCGGTGGTAGTATTAGAAAATATTCAAAAGCATTTAGACAGGGGGAAAGAGAAACGAACTGCTGCAATGGATGGTCGTATGGAAATTGGCTTTGCCGCACTGTCCATTACACTAGTTGACGTAGTGGTATTTTTACCCATTCTTTTTTTACAAGTGTTTGTTGCCGATATGCTCAAACAATTTTCAGTCGTTGTAGTAACTTCAACACTCACCAGTTTATTGGTTGGTTTTACTCTTACCCCTTGGCTGGCTTCACGCATTGGAAAGAAAGAAGATTTACAACCAACAAATTTTTTCAATCGTTTCTTGCTTTGGTTTGAGCATCAATTAGAAAATTTTACCAATTGGTATGGCAGACAATTAGAATGGGTTTTAAGCCATAAATTAATTTTTACAGGAATTGTTTTGCTGCTTTTTGTAATGACTTTAGGCCTTATGAAACAAGGTATTATTGGTAAAGAACTAATCTCAACAGGTGACCAAGGAAAATTTAGAATGGCGTTAGAATTTGATAAGTCTACTTCCATTCAGCACAATAACCTAATTGCGCAAAAGATTGAAGCATATATTATTCAACAACCTGAAGTTGCAACGGTATTTAGCAACATTGGCGGGCCAAGCACAGGGATAGGGAGTTTGGGTGTTGGTTCTGCAAACAAAACAGAATTTACCGTTCAATTAAAATCTAAAAAGGAATTAAAAAATCTTCCTACCGAAGGGTTTATGAAAAACCTCCGAGAGGAATTAAAAACCAAATTTCCGAGTATAAATTATTCAATGGCAACATTGGGTTTAATACCTCGTTCAGCTCCCATTGAAATTACACTAAGCGGAAGCAACTTAGATCAAGTGATGAAAAGTGGCAACGAATTAAAAGCGATTATTGAAAAAATGCCCGGCGCTGATAACGTTCGCTTATCCGTTGAAGCCGGAAGTCCCGAATACAAAATAATTCCCGACAAGGATAAAATGCAACGACTAGGTTTAACGACGGCTTATGTTGGATTGAACCTTAGAACAGCCTTTACTGGCAATGACGATGCGACCCTAACCGAGAACGGAACAGAATATCCAGTGAGAATTTGGTTAGCTGAATTTAGCAGACAAAACTTTGAGGATGTTCAACGACTTTCCATCATCAACCCTTCTGGTTTGCCAATGGAAATTTCACAGTTTGCTACAGTTGAACGGGACAATTCCCCTTCATTATTGGAGCGAAAAGACCGTCAGCCCGCTATTACACTTACCGCTGACGCATTGGGTAGACCATCAGGAACTGTGGCAGACGATGTGGTCGCTTATCTAAAAGAAAATCCACTACAAAAAGGAACCCAAATGACTTGGGGTAGCGACATCAAAAGACAGAATGATAGTTTTGGAGCATTAGGTTCAGTATTAGTGATTTCGTTTTTGCTGATTTACCTGATACTGGTAGCACTTTATGACAATTTCATTTATCCATTTGTAGTATTATTTTCTATTCCAGTAGCAGCAATTGGGGCGTTTTTCGCATTGAATTTGTCGTTAAGCAATCTGAGTCTATTCGCCTTACTTGGTTTAATTATGCTCATGGGGTTAGTGGTGAAAAACGCTATTCTAATTGTGGATTTTACCAATCAATTAAAAGCGGAAGGAAAATATTTCAAAGAAGCTTTAATCATTGCTGGAAAGGGTCGTATGCGACCAATCCTAATGACAACGCTTTCAATGGTTGTTGGTATGCTTCCCATTGCAATGGCAACAGGAACAGCAGCAGAATGGAAAAACGGTCTTGCTTGGGTAATTATTGGAGGACTTCTTTCCTCACTTATCTTGACCGTGTTTTTAGTTCCAATGATCTATTATTTAGTTGACACAGCGAAAGAAAAAATATTTCGTAAAAAATAATTGAAAAGAAAATAGCAATCCTAACACTATTCTCATTAGCATTATCACTTACGCTTTAATTATTTTCCAATCCAAAGCGGAAACTTATTCTCTAATTGTACATTGCTCGGGTAGTCCTAGTTATTTAGTAGCTAGTTATTTAGTAGCTAGTTTTAGTAGCTAGTTTTTAGTCGGCGGTTGGGTAGTGCCTGGTTTTTTAGGCGCGGGTTTTTTAGTCGCGGGTTTTTTAGTCGCGGGTTTTTTGGCTTTAGGCGGAACTGCGGGCAGTTCACCATCCGATGCCAGGCTGTTTTCTTTGATAAAATCCTTTGCCTTCCGCAATTCATCTGAGATGCGCGCATTTTCAGCGACCAGTGATTGGATTTTCGCTGAGGCTTCCCGAACGTTTTGCTGTTCCTGTGCCACTTTGGCTTCCAATGCAGCCAAGTCCGATTGATCCTTGGATTGCACCAAGAAATTGTACAAAATGTACAATGCCAAAGACACGAGGGCGGCATTCCGCAAGGGTTCTTGGAAGGATCTGTATCCAGGAACAAAGAAGGAACCAGCGTACAAAAGCAAGGCGGTTGCCCCCATTCCGACCACTATTTTTTCAAGAACATTCAGTTTCATAGGACTAAGGTAGTATTAATTTGTCCCCTCCTCAAAGAACCATCCAGCGTATTCGGAACGATTCTCCGTTGTCCATCGTGATAATGGCATGATACAAGCCGGCAGCCCAATTCTCCCACCGAAGGTCGAGGTGATTTTGTTCTGTGGTCCATGGCGCATCAAGGGATGTGCCCAGGGCCGTAAATATTTTCATTTCTGTTGCCATTCCTGTGCCGTCCCAATCGATCCGTAAGTGACCTTGGGCAGGGTTTGGGTACACATTGATTCCAGAGAGTTGCGTTTCAAAAAGGCCTACGTGCGATACGCCAAAAGTGTGGCACGTGCTATCAAAACCCGAGGAATTGCTCACCGATAGACAAACAATGTAGGTACCGTTTTGGGCGTAGGTATGCGTAGGATGTTGAACGGATGAACTATCGCCATCTCCAAAATACCACTTCCAAGAGGTGGGCGTATTGGTGGACAAATCTTGGAATACCAAGGTAGGGGCATTGCTGCTGTCCACGGAGTAGTGGGCGACAGGAAGTGGAGCAGCGGATACATTGATGCCCATCAAGAAATCCTCGGTCAATCGATCTCGATAATCTGCCCATGTATGGCCCAAAATCTCGTAGGCTTGCCCGGAGATGGGAGCCGTTAGATCGCGACCCAAAGCGACACTCGGACCGTTCATGTACCACACCAAATAAACGCCACCGGAGGTGATGTACAAAGGAGTGTTGGTGAAAGTGACCGTGTTGTAACTACTCGTTGTGACGGAGGATCCGGCCACGTAAACAGAATCTAAAATCGTGCCTGGAGCACCGGCTACGCCGTTGTCATCGTAGAGAATGGCGCTGAAACCGGAAGGGGCTGCCGTGTTGTTACTTGTGATATAAAACGAAGCGGAATTTATTTGGATAGGGTACTTAGGAGGGGCAATATATACCGCCACACCGCCGTTCCCTCCGTTCCAGTTCAAGCCGGCACCATCGGGCATACCATCGGAATAATCCAGCGGATACTGTGCCTGATTGGTATTGATAGCGATGATTTTCTGCACTTTTCTATTATTGGCCAACACCATGTCATTCGTGACGCCTTGGATTCGGGTAGCGTAGGATAAAATAGACGGCAACCAAGCAGTCAACGGATTGGAGAAAACCAAGGTGGTGTCTTCGCCGGGAAGCAGCGTAGGAACCGCAGTCGTTCCGTTGGAAAGTAGCGTTCCATAAGAGGTGACAGAATCGGTCACGGTAAAAGCACTCAACGCCTGGTTTCCAAAATTGGCGATATTGGCCTTGAGCGTAATAGGCGTGTTGGATACTGGAACAAAAAATCCCCTGTCTTTGCTTGTGCTATTCCAATGAATACCAGCGTCTTTGACAGTATAGGTGACAGTGGCAGGATAATAATATCGTACCGAAGTCAAACTTTGCGGTATCACATCGATATGCGTTTGCAGCCCGAGCGCTCCGGTGACATTTTCAATCCCCGTTGCGCAATCCACAGGCGAAGAAGTATTGCCCAAAGTCATGCTCTTAAAGTTCAGCTGGATGCCTTTATCCGCTTTCGTGAAAATAATTTGAAACGTGTTGCTGCCGCTGTAACCGGTCGAAACATGCCAATAAGGAACATTGTGGTAACTCACGATGATAGAGTCGTTGTTCGCTATCATGTAGCACTTGGCCGGATTACCCACTCCGTCAAAATTCAAATCTGCCATATGGCCCGCCACCCAATTGTTGCTTCCCCCAGAACTAGGAATCATAGAGGGAAAGGGCGAGGCCATGTTTCCACCACTGAAGCTGACGTATCCGTTGCTGCCGATATAAATCTGCGTGATGGGGTACCAATAAAATTGAAAACCGCCCGGAACATTGAACGGCCCGACAATATTGTCATCGGCCAAAAGATCTACTTCCGTTCCACGTACGGAGATGTCTACCCATTGATAGGA